>CAIXRH010000297.1 GCA_903921785.1 uncultured Pseudomonadota bacterium | reverse complement strand
TGTCTGGCGTCTGGGCCTCGCCGAAGGCGAACCGGTCGACGCCGAGGATGCCGCGGCCGGTGGTCATCGGCGAGGTGCGCACGCGCGCGACCTCCTCGGGGTGGCAGGTGCCGCAGGTGCGGTCGACCGTGTCCAGCGCGCCGGGCTCCCGCTCCAGGCCGGCGTGGGCCGTCTCCGCGACGGTACCGGTCGCATTGCCAAGGTGGCACAAGATGCAGGGGACGAGGGCGTGTTTGCCCGCGGGGGCGTCCGGGTGGCAGCCGACGCAGCCGGAGCCCGCGTTGACCGCCTCGACCGAGGGGGTGCCGCAGGCGACGAGGAGGACGGCGAGGGCGAAGAACGCCGCGCTCCCGCTGCCCCAGCTCCAGACGGCGGCGAGCGCCCCACCCCCGCAATCCGCGGCGCGGACGGCGACGAGCGCCGCGCTACGCCAGCCCGAGCTCACGCATCCGCCGCCACAACGTGGTGCGACTCAGCCCGAGCGCCTCGGCGGCCTTCACCCGGTTCCACCGGGCGGCTTCGAGCGCCGCGCGGATCGTCGACACTTCGTCCAGGGGCGGCGGGGTGGGCGGCGCCGACCTGGCCCCCGCGCCCGACCCGGCGCCGGGCGGCAGGTCCTCGACCTGGATCGTCTGTCCCTGGCAGACCACCGTGGCGTACTGGAGCGCGTTCTCCAGCTCCCGGACGTTCCCCGGCCACGGACGCCGCTCCATCTCCCGCACCGTGTCCGGCGAGAGGCGCAGCGCGCGGCCGTCCCGCTGGCCGATCCGCGCGACGAACTGGATGGCCAGCGGCGCGATGTCCTCCGGGCGATCCCGGAGCGGCGGGAGGTGGATGGGGACGACGCGGAGGCGGTAGTAGAGGTCCTCCCGGAAGGTGCCGGTGCGGATGCCGCCTTCGAGGTCGGTGTTCGTCGCGGCGACGATCCGCGCGTCCAGCCGGCGCGGGGTGCTCTCGCCGACCCGCTCGTAGACGCCGTCCTGCAGCACGCGGAGGAGCTTCACCTGCAGGGCGAGGGGCAGCTCTCCGATCTCGTCGAGGAAGATGGTGCCGTTTCGGGCGAGCTCGAAGCGGCCCACCCGGTCGCGGACCGCGCCGGTGAAGGCTCCGCGGACGTGGCCGAAGAGCTCGGTCTCGAGCAGCTCGCCGGGGAGCGCGCCGCAGTTGACGGCCACGAACGGGCCGGCTGCCCGGCGCGACCGCGCGTGGAGCGCCCGCGCCACGACCTCCTTCCCGGTGCCGCTCTCGCCGGTGATGAGCACCGGGACGTCGCTGCGGTGGAGCGAGTCGAGCAGCGCGACGACGCGCAACATCGCCGGCGAACGGGCGAGCAGGCCGGGCGCGGCGGCGATGCCCGCGGCGAGCTCCTCTTCGTCGGCCGGGCGGAGCACAACCAGGAAGCGGGCCCGCGGGTCACAATGTTGGCGTACGCCCTCGGGGAGCGGCGCGGCGGTGACCGATACCAGGCGCTCGGACTCCGGGCACTGGAGCACGGCGCGCCGGCCCTCTTCGCGGCGGCCGGCAGCGAGCGCCTCGCCGATCGGCTCGTCCGGGCCAAAGAGCCCGGAGCCGAGCAGCTCTTCGATGTGGCGGCCCACGGCGCGGGCGGCCGCGTCGTGGCAGGCAATCGTGTCCAGCGTGTGGCTGGCGCGAATGACCCGGAGGTCGTCGCCCAGCACCACCAACACCCGCCCGAGCGCCTCGAAGACCGCCTCGAGCTGGCCGAGGCCCGGCGGGTCGACGGAGCAGGCGAGGTCGGGCGGGGGGAGCATCGGGGGAGCTTAGCGCCCCTACCGCGGATCCACGACCACCCCCGAGAACAACACCGCGCCGGTCTCCACCTCGCGGATGAACCACAAGAACGGACGGTCCACCACGATGGGGCCGAACGGGGGTTCGGTGGCGGAGTCGCTGAACTCGGCCACGGTCGCCGCGGCGGCCTCCGTGCCGATCTCGTTGACGGCCACGAACCCGGCCTGCTCCACGTTGGTGAGCGTCAGGTCGGGGCTGATGTCCGAATAGTCTCCACCGAACGCGGGCGCCATGCCCATGGCGGTGAGGACGTCGTACACCGGGGGGCGCGACTTCACCTCGAACTTCGGAAGCTGAACCGGGCACTCCTCGCAGAAGGCCTCGCTGTCGATCGTCGCCTGGATGTCGGCCCAGGCCAGCGTATCGACCGTGGACGCGAACGTGCCTTCATCCGGGATGACCAGCGTCATCACCAGCCCGTCGTCGCTGTAGGGCATTTCCGCGAGGAAGTACCCCGGGCCCTCCGCGCCGTGCACGTTCACGCTGCCGGACATCATCGGCACGCTCACCTCGCTGCCGTCCACCAGGGTGAAGGGCTTGTCCGCGGTGTTCTCCTCGGCGAACGGCACGAACCAGCTCACCTTGAAGTAGATGGCGTTCACCAGGAGCATCCGGTTGTCGGAGACAGTGCCTTCGGTGATGAGGTCCTTGATGCGGTCGCCGGTGCGGAGGGCGATCCAGTCGTTGATGTCGGCAGCCACACCGGCGGGATCGGCGGCGAAGTCCATAGTTTGGACGCCGGTTCCGTAGAACTCGGAGAGCGTGTCCAGCCAGGGGGCGCCGAGCGGATACCCGGTGGTGACGAAGATCTGGTTGGTGGACGTGACGGCGACCGGCGGTTCGGCGGCCGCGTCGTTGTGGGCCTGCACGGCGAGGTCGGTCGCGTCGAAGGCTTCGTGGAGGTCGGCGTCGGCGAGCGTCCAGCCGAAGGTGCCGCCGATGGCGGCCTTGGCGTCGCCCCTGGCGCCCCCGTGCACCTGCGCGAGCACCACCTGGAGGCTCCACGGGGAGACGACGGTGTTGTTCGGCTCCGCGGCGTAGACTTCCTGGAGGAAGCGGAGGCCGAAGTCGTTGTTGGCGGCGGCGAGGTCCTCCACGTGGGCGGTGGATGGCGCACTCCGGCGTTCCACGGAGCCCATCACGGTCTCGCCTGGCGGCGCGCCGGTGCCGGGATCGACGGCCGCGCCGGTGTCGGTGGACGTTTCGCTGGAGCAGGCGCTGAGGAGGGACAAAAGGAGAGGGAGGGTCATCTTGACTCCGTCCGCCGTGCCCCGGCGGCAGTGAACATAGTCGCGGATCGCGGGGCTCGCCATCCGGTTTTCGGGGGATGGATGGGGTGTCGAGGGGGCGCGGCCGGCGGGGGGCTCTCGGACTCCCATTCCCATCTGGGCGATGGGCGGATCCCGATCCGCTCGACGGGCGCTCGCTGGCTGCCCATCGCGGCGCCGCCGCGGCCCCCCCGGAGGCGATACGTTCCGACCCGATGGTGCTCCTCGCCTCCCTCTCCCTCGCCTTCGCGGATCCCGTGGCCGAGCTGCGCACCGAGGGCTGCCTCGCGTGCCACGACGCAGGTACGGCCGCCGGGGTCGGGCCACCGCTGGGCGCCGGCCTGGCCGAGGTCGAGGTCACCACCGCCGGCGCGACCCGCACCGTCCCCCGCGACGAAGCCTACCTGCTCCGCGCGATGACCGACCCCGAGGCGGAGGTGCGCGTGGGCTACCCCCACCACGTGATGGCGGCGGTCGGGGAGGCGAAGGCTAAGGCGCTGCTCCCGGCGCTCCAGGCGCTCGGGCCCGACTCCGCGCCCGCCCGGGGCGGCCTCGCCGCCCTCGCGGTCGCGGTCCTCGCCTTCGCGGCCGGGCACCTCGGCCTGAGCGCCCACTCGATCCGCGGCCCCGGCGTCCGCCGTCTCGGCCTCGGCGCGTTCCTGGGGCTCTATTCCCTGGCGATCGGCGTGGCCTTCGCGGCGATGGTGTGGACGTGGTCGCGCGCGCCGTTCGTCCCCCTCTGGGCGCCCGCGCCGTGGATGCGGTGGGTGCCGTTCTGCACGATGCCCTTCGTGCTCCTCGCGCAGGTGGCCGGCTACAGCACCCCCAGCCCCACGCTCTCGGGGCAGGGTGGCCTCCTCGCGAAGGCGCCCACGCCGCGCGGCATCCAGTGGATCACCCGCCACCCGGTGAACGTGAGCAGCTCCTTCTGGGCGCTCGCCCACTGCTTCCCCAACGGCGACGTCGCGAGCCTCCTGCTCTTCGGCGGCGTCGGCCTCCTCGGCATCCTCGGCAGCTACCACATCGACCGTCGCCTCGCGGCAGAGCACGGGGAGGCCTGGGCGCAGTACGCCGCGCAGACGTCGCTCTGGCCGTTCGCCGGGATCGTCGCGGGGAAGGGCTCCCTGGGGCGGGCGCTCCGCGAGATCGGGGTGGTGCGGATCCTGATCGCGGTCGGGGCGTTCGTGGGCGTGCTCTACAGCCACATGTGGATCATCGGCGCTTCGCCTTGGCCTTCGGGGTGACGTGGAATTCGGGCGCTGTGAGTCCCCTCATCCGGCGCTGCGCGCCACCTTCTCCCGGAGGGAGAAGGGGAGAAATTGCGCGATGACAGACATGTCTTGTTACGCCGTATCGCCAGCGCTGTGAGTCCCCTCATCCGGCGCTGCGCGCCACCTTCTCCCGGAGGGAGAAGGGGAGAAATTGCGCGATGACAGACATGTCTTGTTACGCCGTATCGCCAGCGCTGTGAGCCCCCTCATCCGGCGCTGCGCGCCCCCTTCTCCCGGAGGGGGAAGGGGAATAGTTACTGCATTGCGCATGCATATTTGTTACGACGATCTCGGGCGCCCGCCTCGCCATTCTCGCCGCGGCGGCTCCTCGACCGCCGACGCTCCAGGCGGGCAAGCCGGTGGGCCCCCCCCAGCCCCTTCGCATCCTGCGCGTCCCGACGGGTCAGCCGCCGAGGATTCCGAGCTGGATCGCGCGCGCCACCGCCGCCGTGCGCGTGCGGACGTGCAGCTTCTCGAGGATGTGCTCGACGTGGGTGCGGACCGTGAACTTCGACAGGTCCAACCTGCGGGCGATGCGGGCGTTGGTGAGACCCTGGGCGATGAGCCCGAGCACTTCGAGCTCGCGCGGCGACACGTAGCCACCGCCGGCCTCGACCAGGGGCTCGAGGATCACCACCCGTTGATCGCCGGCTTCGGCGCAGGTCATCCGGAAGGGTTTGTCCTTCACCTTCACGCGCATCGCGTCCCGCGGCTCTTCGTACATGCACGTCGCGGTGCAGACGGGGCGGTTGTCTTCCGTGACGGCACCGACGACCTCCCGGCAGCAGAGACCCTCCGAGGGGCCGAGGCAGGCGCTCGCCGCCCCGGACTCCTTCAGGATCGTGCCGTGGGGGTCGGTCACATAGACGACGGGGAGCTTGACCTTCGGTCGCATGACCGATCGGTAACCGAGCGCACCGGTCCGATCATCAACACACGGTCAGGACTGCGTGGGAAGCGTCCCGACCGGCGTTGACGAGGGCGGTTTTTCGCTCAGAACTGGATCGTGCGCTCGTACTCCGAACGCTGTCCCTGCTCCGGACGCGCGGCGTAGAATTCCTTCCACAGACGCAGGTAGCCCTGGTGCAGGGCCTCGGGCGACATGTGCTTGGGCTTGAACACCACGTTCGCGTCGTTGTACCGGCCCCACTCCTTGGTGAGGATGCGGTCCTCGGCGAGGAGGCGGCGCCACGCGGGCGTGCCCGGGTACGGGGTGAAAACCGCGAACTCGGCCTTCTTGATGCCGGCGGCCAGGCTGTACTCCAGCATGCGGTCGACCGTGCCCTCGTCGTCGTCCTCGTTGCCGAGGAGGAACGAGGTGTACGGCTCGATTCCGTGATCCCAGGACTTCTTGATCGCGTCCATCGCACGCTGGTAGGCGCGAGGGTCCTTGCCCGTGAAGGCCTTGGTGGTGACCGGGTCGAAGCCGCCGACCAGGTAGAACATCTCCACGCCGGCCTTGCGGGCCAGCTCGAAGGCCCGGGCGGGCGCCGAGAGGATCATCGGCATCGAAATCCCGATGTAGGAGATCTTCAGCGGGTGTTCGTTGGCGGCGAGGTACTCCATCAGCTCCATGAGCCGGCGGGAGCCCGCGGTGCCCGGGAGCCAGCCGGTGTCCTCGGTGAGGCAGGCGCGCCGCCCGCTCTTCACGAGCTGCTCCGCGACGGCGAGGATGTAGTCCATCGGCAGGGCGCGGGCGCTCTTGCCCATCACCGTCGGCAGCGCGCAGGCTTCGCACACCAGCGGGCAGCCGCGGGAGACCTGTAGCGGGTAGTCGTCGGGGCAGAAGTCCCCGCGTTCGCTCTTGAAGTACACGTCGAGGTTGGGCGGCTTGAGCGTGTTCACGTCTGCGGGCGGCGGCGTGTACCGGGGCTTGAGCGCGTTTGCCTGCACGTCCGTGAGGATCTGCTCCCACACCGGCTCCCCCTCGCCGACGACCACCGCGTCGACGTGGGGCTGCACCTCGTCGGGCATCATCGTGGGGAAGATCCCCCCCGCGACGACCTTCTTGCCGAGGGCCCGGAAGTAGTCGCAGAGCTCCAGCCCGCGGCTGGCGGCCGCGGTGAAGAAGGTGATCGCGACGAGGTCGGCGTCCGTAGACCGGGCCGCGTTCTCCAGGCGGTCGTCGCGGTACTCGATCTCCACCCCCGCGGGGGTGGAGGCGACCAGCGCGGCGATCGCGAGCGACGGGCTCCCCAGGTACTCCTTCATGGGTACGAAGGTGAGCAGCTCGGGGTTCGCCTCGGCGTGGCGCTTGAACTTCGGGTAGACGAACAGGATCTTCATGGCGACCACTCCATGCAGCGCTCAGACTGCAGCTTGGCGGGTTCACGGGCGTCGATGGCGGCGATACGAGAGGCGGCCATCTCGGCCCACCGGAGCGCCAAGGCGGCGCTGGTTTCGTTGCCTTCGCGGTCGGCGCGGCGGGCGGCCGCCTCCGCCGCGTCGGCGAGGATGGCGCGGGCACCGAGCTGGTGCAGCGTCGGGTGATCCCCGGCGAGGCGGATGCCCAGCCGGTCCTTGGCGTTCTGCGTGGCGCGGAAGGCCTCGGCGCGCACCTTCCGGGCGGCGACGGAGGCCGCCGAAGCGCTCCCGTCCGCCGCGGGCGGGGCCTCCGCCACCACCGCGAACAGGCCGCGGTGGATGCGGAGCACGTCGTTGGCGCCCTCGAAGATCCGGGTGATGCGCGTGTCACGCAGCATCAGGGGAATCCCGGTCTCCTCGATGTAGCCGGCGCCGCCGTGGAGCTGGATGGCGAGGTCGCAGACCTCCCCGGAGCACTCGGAGGCGAAGACCTTCGCGGAGAGCGACGGGACCTCGAGGTTCTCCTCGTCGGCGGTCGTCTGGTCGACGAGCGCGCGGGCGGCGTAGATCAGCGCTGCCATGTCGGCGAGCTGCTCCCGCACGACGGCGAGCTTGTCCAGGGACTTGCCGAACTGTACGCGCTCCGCCGTGTGGCGGCGGGTGGCGGTGTAGGCGGCGACGGCGGTGCCGACGCAGCCCGCGGCCATCACCGTGCGCCCCCAGGCGAGGATGTGCCGGAGCATGTCCGCGCCCGTGCCCGGCGCGCCGAGGATCCGGTCCGCGCCGACCACCATGTCGTCCAGGTTGAGCGTGGTGGTGGACGAAGCGCGGAGCCCGAGCTTGCCCTCTTCGGCGCCGACCTCCAGGCCCTTGTCCCCCTTCTCCAGGAGCATCAGGCTCTGGCCCTTGCGCGCCCCGCCGAGCCCTGGCGAACGCCCGGAGATCGTGAAGATCGTCGCGAGGCCGCCGTTGGTGACGTAGATCTTGGTGCCGCGGACGGAGATGCCTTCCGGGTGCGCCTCGATCGTGGTGCGCAGCGCGGTGAGATCGCTGCCGGCGTCGGGTTCGGTGGTGGCGAAGGCGGCGAGGGCCTTCCCTGAGGCGAGGCGGGGGATGAGCCGCTCGTGCTGCTCGGGGGTGCCCCAGCGGACGAGTCCGCGGGTGCCGAGGCCGAGGTGCAGACCCAGCGTGGTGGCCACGGAGCGGTCGCGGCGCGCGAGGCGCTCGATGACCGTGGCGGCCGCGGCCAGACCGAGGCCCGAGCCGCCGTACGCTTCGGGGAGGACCAGCCCGAAGAGGCCCATCTCCGCCATTTCTTCGATGAGCGCGGGGTCCATCTTGTGGGCGTGGTCGAGCGCGAGCGGCTGCACGCGGTCGTTGGCCCAGCGCTCCACGCCGTCGGCGATCGCGACGGCGACGTCGTCGGTGACGGTGGGCTCAGGCATTGGGGATCCGGCGCTCGGCCAGCGAGAGGAGCGCCGAGACGGTGGTGGTGGCGACGGCCTCTTCGAGCTCGATGTCGAGGTTGAACTCTTCGGAGAGCATGGAGACGAGCTCCATGGAGCTGACCGAGTCCAGGCCCAGGTCCTCGCGGAGGCGATCGTCGACCTTGATCTGCTCGGCCGGGACCGCGCTGAGGTCGGACAGGATCTTGAAGATGCGAGTGTGGGTGGCGGCGTCGATCATGGTCGTGACTCCGGGGAGTGGGCGAAGAAGCCCAGGGGTGTGGCCCAACGGACGAAGTCCGTGAGGCTCTCGGTGGACGGTCGGTAGTGGAGGCCGAGGGCGCGGGTGGCGAGGGTGCCGTCGAGCGGCACGCCGTGCACGGTGAGCTCGGCGATCTCCACGCTCAAGGCGGGGCGTTTGCCGGTCTGGAGCGACTCCTGTTCGGAGCGGTGTGCCAGGGCGAGGAAGTCGGCGTCGGACATCGCCGGCGAAGGCGCAGGCAGGCCGAGGGTCTCGGCGGCGCGGACGAGGACCTCGTGCAGTCGGAGGGACTCGGCGCTGAGGATCAGTCGGGAAGGCGCGTCCTCGCGGACCGCCATCCGGGCGATGGCGATGCCGACGTCGCGCGGATCGACCAGGGGGACCACGCCGTTGGCGTGCGGCGGGTCCATCCCCCGGACGAGCGCCACGACCATCGCGCTGGTGCCGACGCGCAGGTCGCCGGGGCCGATGCAGCCGGCGGGGAGCGCGAGGCGCACCTCCATCCGGGTGGAGCCGCAGAAGACCCGCTCCATCTCCCACTTCAGCGCGTGGTAGAGCCCCCAGTCCGGGGCGGCGGGGAAGACGTCGGCCTCGGTGGAGGGCTTTCCGTCGGGGCGGGGCGCCACGGTGGCCGTGGTCGAGACGTAGACGAACCGGGCGACCCCGGCTTCTTCGGCGATTTCCCGGAGCGTGGTCGCCTGGCGGAGGCCGAGGGCGAGGCTGGCGGCGGGATCGAGCGAGGTGCGCGGGTAGTGGCCCGCGACGTGGACCACGGTGCGCACGCCAGCCATCGCTTCGCGGAGGGTGGCCGGATCGTCGAGGTCGGCGAGCACCCGGTTCGCCTTTCGGCTGAGGAGCCCGAGGACGTTGGAGCGTTTCCGGCGACCGCAGCGCGGCTCCACGCCCTCGGCGCGGAGCGCGTCCACCACGTGCAGCCCGAGGTAGCCATTCGCCCCGAGGACGAGGACGTCGTCAGCCATCGACGCGGCCGACGAGCTGGGCGGCGGCGTCGCCGCGGCGGACCTTCCCGCTGGTGGTGCGGGGGAGCTCGCCAGGGGCGAGCGCCAGCACCACGTCCACGCGTACGCCGAGGTCCTCCATGATCGCGCCGCGGACGGTGCGGGTCACGTCGCCGGAGAAGGCCGCGGGCACCTCCACCGCGATCACCAGCCGCTCGCCGTCGGCGCCGGGCGTCGAGAACGCGGCGGCGCCCGCCATCGCGGCGGCGACCGAGTCGGTGGCGACCCGCTCCAGGTCGTACGGGTGGAACTTCGTCCCGTTCTGGATGAGCATCTCCTTCGCGCGGCCGGTCACGTAGAGCTGGCCGCCCTGGACCACCCCGAGGTCGCCGGTGTTGAGCCAGCCGTCGGTGAGCGCGGCGGATGAGGCCGCTTCGTTGCGGAAGTAGCCCCGCATGAGCGAGCCGCTGCGCACCTGGATCGGCCCTTCGTGGCCTTCGGGGCCCACGACGCCGTCGCGGAGCACCCGGACCGATACGCCCGGGAGTGGACCGCCGACGCTCGGCACGCTCCGCAGCGAAGTGGTGACGTCGGGCGCCGGCCGTCTCGGGTCGTAGATCGCCACCGCCAGGGTGTTCTCCGCGAGGCCGTACGCGGGCTTGAGCACGGTCTCCGCGAGGCCATGCGGGCCGAAGCGGGCGAAGAACGCGTCCATCGTGCTACGGTGCACCGGCTCGGCGCCGTCGAGGCCGATGCGCCAGGCGCTCAGGTCGCCCTTGAAGTTGAGCACGCGCCGGGCCGCGAGGCGCCACGCGAAGTCGGGGGCGGCGGCGCAGGTGCCGCGGACGTCGGCGAAGCGCTGGATCCACCGGCCGGGGTGGAGGAGGAACTCTCCGGGGGTCATCAGGTGGAAGGGGAAGCCGAACACCACCGGGCAGAGGAGGCCTCCGGCGAGCCCCATGTCGTGGAACAGCGGCAGCCAGCTCACGCCGACGTCGCCGTCGGTGAACTCGTTCTGCTGGCACATCGACCGCACGCAGGTGGAGAGCGCCCGGTGGGTGATCTCCGCGCCGCGGGGCAACGACGTGCTCCCCGACGTGAACTGGAGGAGGGCCGTCTCCTCGGGATCGGGCGCGACGTCCGCGCCCGTGGCCACGCCCGCCGGCTCGGTGACGACGGCCGCTTGGGCGACCTCGCCGAGCATCGCCTTGTCGAAGGCGGGGTCGGTGACCACCGCCCGCACGTCCGCTACGCCGAAGAGCGGGCGGAGCGCCTCGATCTTCCGCCCCGCATCGAGCAGGCTGACGGGCCACGAGAGCGGGACGGCAGCGGCGCCCGCGAGGTGCGCGCCGAAGAACGCGCCCACGAACCGCTCATCATTGGGGAGCAGCAGGGCCACCCGATCACCGCGGCGAACCCCGGCTTCGGTGAGGGCCGTGCGCCACCTCCGGGCGAGGTCGAGCACCTCGGCGCCGGTGTAGACGCGCTGGGCGTTGCCGGGACCGACGTGCAGCCAGGGGCCGGGGCGCTCCGCCAGACGGTGGAGCGCTTCGACCAGGGTGACGGGGGCGACGGCGGCCAGGGGGGGGCCGGTGAGGGACGCGAGGGGAGGGGAGGGGAGCATCAGGTAGGCCGCGCGCCGTATGGCGCGCTTGGGATGGGCCCAATCGGTCGATCGACCGAGGGGGCGGTCGGGAGGGACGGGCCGGGCTCAGCTCGCGTCGGGAGTCGCGGACAAGGACCGGTAGGTGAGCCACACCCCGACGATCGGGAGGATCATGGTGGCGCAGATGACGACGAGGGCGATGACGAGGGGACTGGACATGGAACCTCCGGCGCCGCGGGATGCACGTCGCGTGCCACCCCATCCGGCGGAAAACCGACGGTCGACCGACCGAGGGTCGTCGGGAGCTGCGCCATAATCGGGGGGAGGTGGGGGATTTCGCCCGGCTCAGCCGTCCGCGTCCAGGCACACGTGTACGTGGTCGTCGTGCCCCGCGAGCGGCTTGAGCCAGGGCACGGCCGCCAGGACCGCCGGGTCGTTGAAGAAGCCTTCGGTGATGCCTACGTTCTCGGCGGTCCAGCGGAGGAACGCCGTGGTGCGCACGGCGTCGTACGCGGCGGCGCCGCTGCGGTCGTCCGGGCGGTTCCACCACGCCTCGTACGCCGAGCCATCCGTACGGAACAGGCGCAGGTCGACGCAGCGCCCTTCACGATGGTCCTTGTGGCCGAGCGGGTCGGGCTTCACGTCGTCGTACCAGGCGAGGTCGCCGATCTGGAGGCGGCATTGGGCCTCGCTGCCGCCGGCGTCGGCGCACGCCTTGGCCCAGCCCGCGGCGGTGCGCAGGACCGCAATGATCGTCTCGGGGCGCGCCCAGATGTCGGACCACGCGGCGTCCGCGCCCCAGAAGTGGGCGTAGCCGGGGCCCGCCGCCACCAGCACCTTCTCGCGCCGCGCGGGGGTGTCGAGTCCCTCGCGAGCGACCTCGGCTTCCACGCGGGCGGTGTCGTAGACATCGGGCAGCGGGAGCCCCACGTAGCCCTCGTCCGCCCAGGGAGTCTGGTGCAGCCCGATGGGCCCGAAGAGCGCGGTGTAGGTGGACCGCACGGACTCGACGCGGGCGAGGGACTCGGGGGTGATCGCCCGGAGGGCGGCGAGCGACGGCAGGGGCACGGCGCGATCGTCGAACCGGACGGTCGACGCCTCGCAGGTGGGCGCCGCGGCGAGGAGTTCCCCGGCGACGAGCCCCGGGGCGTCGCGGAGGGCGACGAACGCCTCGGCGCCGAGCGGACGGAGCGCGGCGGCGGGGACACAGCCGCGGTCGCCGGGCGCGGCGGGGTTCGGGACGGTGTACCAGCCGGCGGTGGAGAGGACCTCGACGGCCACGCCGTCGCACGGGGCGGGGCTGCGGCGGAGGAGGCTTCCCCGTGGCACGTTCCGCTCGCCCGCGCTCGTCGCCATCGTCGCGGCGATCACGTGCGCCGGCGGCGTGAGCAGGGCGAAGTCGCAGTCCATCGCGTGTGAAATAGCGGATCGGGGGGCCGGAGGCCACGCGCACGGGCCGGCCCGCCCTGCACCGAATAGCCGCCGCGCCATGCTGTTCCTGCTCCTCGCCTGCACTCCGGCCTCCGACTCCACGGACCTCCACGCCGACCCGGGCACCGACACCGCCGACACCGGGAGTTCCACGGACTCTGGCGACAGTACCGACACGTCCGATTCGGGCGACACCGGCGACACCGACCCGCCGGTCGACGGCTGCCGCGCCACGCCCCGCGGCGCCGACCTCGACCGCGCCCTGGTCCTGTCGTTTCCGTACACCAAGACCGGCAAGCCGGCGTCCACCTGGGAGGTGCTCACCCTCAAGGCGGACGGGACGCTCACCCGCCCCGGCACGAGCTTCACGATGGGACGGGCGTTCTCCGGCGTCGCGGCCTTCTCGCCGGACGGCACCCTCGGCGTTGTCCCGCAGGATGACGGTACGCTGGGGATCTTCACGGTGGACGACAAGCTCGTCCCGACCGTGGTCGAGGCCTCGTGGGCGGGCGAAGGGGGCGACGCCTTCTACGCTGGCGCCGTCGTCTTCGACCCCAGCGGGGAGCGCGCCTGGATCGTGGACGGGAACTGGGAGAAAAACGGGGGTGGGCTCTACGAGGTCGCGTTCGCCTGCTCGACCGGCGCGCCCACGCTCATCGGCCGCACGATCGCCAGCAAGCTCGCCGTGGCGCTGCTCCCCGACGGCGACCACGTGGTCCTGGTGGCGGCGGGCGCGGACGGCGAAGAAGGCGGCGACGCCTGGCTGCTCGACGGCTGGCCCGACGCCCCGACCGTGGCGGGGAAGGTGACGCTGTTCGACTACGAAGACGCGATCCTCGCCAGCGGCGCCCTCGCCGGCGACACCCTCGTCGTCGGGGATAACAGCAGCTTCTCCGCCTCGGACAACCACGTCGCCGCAGCGCTCGTCGGCGACACGCTGACCAGCCCGGCCGGCCCGACGGTGCTCCTCGACCCCGTGGCCATGGTCGCCTCGCCGGACGGCGACGCGGTCCTGGTCTCCAGCGGCTTCGGGGATTCCCTGTACGTGCTCAGCGTCGGCGCCGGGAAGATCACCAAGAGCACGAAGCTGAGCGCCTCGGGGGTGGCGCTCCCGGGGTCCAGCGTGGTCGTCACTCGGGGCGAGCTGGCAGGGACCGCCTTGGTGGCGGAGAATGTGGCGGTACGGCAGGTGACCTTCGACGGCGTCGGGGGGGCGGCCGACCAGGGCGCAACCTCGCTCGGCGACGGGTACACCGCGATCCCCGGGGCCATCGGGGTACAACCGTAGCGGCGTGGTGCCGGCCGCCAGCGTTTTTTTTGGGTAGGCGGGCAAGCCACGTCGGGCGCCCGCGCCCTCGCTCCCGCTCGCGGGGGGTTGGCGACTGGCCGGGCGCCCGCCTCCGCGGCCTCCCCCGGAACGACGACGGTCCGCGGCGGGCTTCGCCCGCCGGCGCCTGGGGCCGTCCCGCGCTGGACCGACGCCGGTCTGGCGCCCCTGACCCCGGTGCCTTCGTCGCCGACGTCGGTCCGCTGCGCCGACCGCTCCCCGAGGCTCCCGTCGCCGTCCGCGCCCGCGGGGCCGCCGCCGCCGCCGCCGGTTACCGCCCCGCCATGATCGTGAACGCCCCGGACGCCGCCGCCCTCGCCGCCCTCGGCGAGCGCATCGGCCGCCGCTGCTTCTCCGGCGCCGTGCTGCTCCTCGATGGGGACCTCGGCGCCGGGAAGACCACCTTCACCCAGGGCCTCGCCCGGGGTCTGGGCACCGCGTCCCCGGTGCTCAGTCCCACGTATGCGATCGTCCACGAGCACCCCGAGGGGCGGCTCCCGCTCTACCACGCGGACGTCTACCGGATCGAGGATGAAACGGAGCTCCTCCCCGCGGGGATCACCGAGCGGGTCGGCGAAGACGGGGTGTGGGTGATCGAGTGGGCCAGCCGGTTTCCCGGCGCCTGGCCGACCGGGCGGCTGGAGGTCACGCTCGGGGTGACCCCCGATGGGCGGCGGGTAGAGCTCTGCGCGACGGACGCCGCCCACGAGGCGTTGCTCGCCGACTGAGCCGTCCGCACGCGTCCCCGCTTGACGAGCGCCCCGCGGTGAGCAGGCTGGGCGCCATGGCCACCGGTCTCGACCTCGTTCTCGCTCGGGTGGACCGCGTGGTCCACACCCCTCTGCCAACCCTCCCGATGCAGCTCGGAAGGGTCGGCGAACGCCGGGTCCTCGCGGTGCTCGTCGCAGTGGCGGCGCTGCTCTGCCTCCGCGCGCCGAGCCCGACCGTGCTCCCTTCCCGGGTGGTCCACCTCCCGTCCGCCGGGTGGGTGGACGCCACGACGATCCCCGACCTTCCGCCGGCCGCGCGGGACGGCGATCGCCTCACGCTCGCGGTCATCGGGGCGGGGCCTGCGGTCGCGGAGAGCCTGCTTTCGTCGACGGGAACCGTCGCGGCCGCGGCGGCTCCGTCCCCCGCGGGCCGCGCCCCGGGCACGCCCGCCGCCGAGCCCCCCCACGCTGCCGCCCTCGGGCGAAAACTATCGTTGAACCACTCGACCGCGGCGGAGCTGGAGTCGCTCCCGGGGGTGGGCCCGGCGCTGGCGGCGCGGATCGTCGCGGGGCGCCCGTACGCGAGCGTCGCGCAGTTGGAGCGGGTACGGGGCATCGGCGAGAAGACGCGCGCCCGGCTGGCGCCGCTCGTGGAGCCCTGATGATCTACCTCGACTACAACGCCACCGCCCCGCTCCGCGCCCCCGCCCTCGCGGCGATGACCCCCTGGTTTGGCGTGCCCGCCAACCCCAGCGCCGCGCACGCGGGCGGCCAGGCCGCCGCGATGGCGGTGGACCGCGCGCGCACCCAGGTCGCCGGGCTCCTCGGCTGGCCGCGGGACCGGATCGTCTTCACCAGCGGCGCCAGCGAGAGCAACGCCACCGTGCTCAGCCGCGGCCGTTGGGTCGCCTCCGCTGTGGATCATCCCTCGGTGCGTCAGTGGTGCGTAGCCGAGCTCCCGGTGGACGGTCAGGGGGTCGTGTCCCTCGACGCGCTGGCGGCCGTCGAAGGGGTGGACGGCGTGAGCGTCATGCTCGCCAACAACGAGACGGGCGTGGTGCAGCCGATCCGTGAGGTCATCCGGATCGCGCGCGCCCGCGGGTGGAAGGTCCATGTCGACGCGGCGCAGGCCCCGGGCCGGGTGTCGCTGGCCGACCTCGCGGGCGCCGACTTCGTGACGTTGGCCTCTCACAAGATCGGCGGCCCCCAGGGGATGGGCGCGCTCGCGGTGCCGCCCGGCGACCCCTCGCCGCACATCCGGGGAGCGGCCCAGGAGCGCGGCTGGCGGGCAGGCACCCACAACGTGGCGGGCATCGTCGGCTTCGGCGCGATCGCGGAGCAGGTGGCGAAGGAGGGGCTGCTCTCGCCGGCGCGGCGGGACCGCCTCGAGGCCGGCCTCGTGGCCCTCGGCGGCGAGGTGGCGAGCGTCCGCGCGCCGCGGCTGCCGCAGACCGCCTGCGTGGCCTTCGCCGACCGCCTCGCGCCCGACGTGGTGATGGCGCTCGACCTCGCGGGCATCCAGGCCAGCGCCGGGAGCGCGTGTTCCTCCGGCGCGGCCCGCCCGTCGGCGGTGCTCGCGGCGATGGGCTTCGCGGGCTCCGGCATCCGGTTCTCGATGGGCATCGAGACCACCGACGCCGAGATCGACGCCACGATCGCCGCGGTGGCCCGGGTCCTGGGGCGCTGATCGGCCGGCAGGGCGCTAGAAGCTCGCCTCCACCCCGACGCTCCCCATCCCCCCGACCGCCGTCTCTTCGTCCTCCCCGCGCGCGCTCACCCCGCCGAAGACGAAGCCGGAGACGCGGTCATTGCCGAGGGTCAGCACCGGGCCGGCGCGGACATCCCAGCCGCGGCGGTCTTCGCGGTCCAGCGCTTCGGGCTCGACCTCGCCGACCGCGAGGCGCCCCCGCGCGTCCACCCCGACGCCCACCAGCGGGCTGAGCGCGTGCACGACGCCGAGGCCGCCTTCGAGGTCGCCCTCGGCTTCGTTCACGTCCTTGCCGGCCGTGAAGGTGGCGAGCGCGCGGGTGCGGCCGAAGGAGCGGGAGGCGGTGATCCCGGCCTCCATCTCGGCGTCGATCCCGTCGAACCCGACCTTGGCGTAGCGGGCGGCGAGGCCGAGGCCGATGGGAGCCTTGGCCTCGTCGAGCAGCTCCACGCGGGCTTCCCCGCCGAGCACGACCCCTGCTTGCTGCTCTCCGCCCTCCGCGGGCTGCACGCCGGCGTGGACGGCGACGGCCGCGCGGCTGCCGATCGCCACCTCGCCGACAAGCTCGGCGCCGAGGCCGTTCACGCTGTCGGCGCCGCCTCGGAGCTCGGCGCGCACGACGCGGTCGCCGACGCGGGGGTCGGCGCTGAGCGGGAGGATCATCGGCTCGGCCGCGAGGGCCATCGGGAGGAGCAGCATCGGACTCCGGTAATCTGCCGGTCCTGCCGGGTCACCCGGGGGGATCAGCTCCCGTCCCGCTCCACCAACCCGCGGCGCAGGGCGCCGGGAATCTGCGGCGAGAGGACGGACCAGTCCGCCTCGGGCGTCTTCGTGACCGTGACGAAGTCCTTCACCGCGAAGATCCCCTTGATCCCGCCCAGCGCCCAGATGTACCGGCTCACTGGGTGGGACGCCGCTTCGTCTGCCGCGTTGAACGACAACGAGCCCTTCTCGATCACGGTGACCGACGCCGTGAACTTGTGGGCGTTGGGGTTCGGCGTGTCGGACTCGGTGACGTTGATGTGCATCCCGACGTTGGCCGGCGCCGCGGGCGCCGCCGCCTTGGCGGCCTTGGCCTGCTTCAGGGCGGGCGCGTGACCGCCGCCGTGGTCGTGCCCGTGATCGTGCCCGCCGCCGTGGTCGTGGCCGTGGTCGTGGCCGCCCACGGGCTCGCGGACCGGCTCGGGAGCGCGCTCCTGGCCGCCGCCATGGTCGTGCCCGTGATCGTGGCCGCCGCCGCCGTGATCGTGGCCGTGGCCGCCGCCGCGATGGTCGTCGCTGCCGCGGGTGGGCGGCGGACGGGGTGGGGGCGACCGCCGCACGGGTGCGGGGGGGGCAGTGGCCTCCTCGCGGCCGAGGATGCGCTTGAGGATCTTGACGGGTGCGCCGAGGAGCTTCCGGATCATGGCGCCCGGGTAACCCGCCTGCGGGCGTACGCCGCGATCGGGCATGTCGGGAGCGGCCGCGATGCGGGGCCGACTACACGCCGCGACGGCGATCCACGCGCGAGAGCACCACCAGCGTCTCCACGTGCTCGGCTCCGGGGAACATGTCCCACGGCTCTGCGTGGGTCACGGCGTAGCCTTGTACGCTCGCCACATCCCGTGCCAGGCTGACCGGATCGCAGGAGACGTACACGAACGCGCGCGGACGAGCGAGCGCGAGCTCGGCAAGTACACCCTGGGCTCCGGCGCGCGGCGGGTCGAGGAGCACCACGTCGGCCATATGATCGCCGGCGCGGACGCGTGCGGCGTCGCCCTTCACCACCTTGGCGCCGGTGCCCGCGAGGTTCTTCCGGGCGTCCGCGGCAGAGTCCGGGGACGACTCGACGAGGGTGGTGGGGACGCCGCGGCGGGCGGCGGCGACGCTGAGGTTGCCCACGCCGCCGTAGAGATCGAGGAGCGCGGCGGGGGCGAGCGCGACGAGCAGCTCATCGACCCGGGCGACGAGCGCGCGGTTGAGCTCCAGGTTCACCTGGTAGAACGAGCCGGGGGAGACGCGGAGGCCGTCGATCCGCAGGGTGGGATCGCCACGGACGGCGCGGCCGTTCACGGCGAGGTCGGGGGGCCCGGCGAAGGCGCGCTCGGCGGCCACCACGACGCGGGTGCCGTCGCTACGAAGCTCCAACTCACCGCGGGCGGCGCCGCTGGCCTCGATCCCGGCGGCGGCCTCCGCCACCTCGGGACGCACGAGGTCTTCCAGGGGGACGGCCACGAAGTCGTGAGTGCCGGGCCGGAAGAACCCCAGCTTGCCGCCCGGCCCGGCGCGGAGCTTCACCCGAGCGCGGGCGCCGGTGGGGCGCGGGGAGGGGACGGTGGGGCGCACCTCGACCGGGAGGTTGCGGCGGCGGAACGCCTCCTCGACCCAACGACGCTTCCGCTCGAGGACCTCGGCGTAGGGGAGGTCGGCGAGCGGGAGCAGGCCGGCGTCGACCAGGGGGTGGGGCATCGTCGGCCGGGCTATCTTCCGGGGGATGTGTGCGCGACTGCGGTCCCTGTGGTTGTTGGTGTTTCGTCCAGCGGCGTGGTCGGCGGAGCACTACCAGAGGAAGAACCGGATGGACTTCGCGGCCCTGCGGCGGGACCGTTGAGCCGCCGCCTGGTGAGCTGGGGCGGCGTGAGGGGGCTCTCGGTCGTGGCTCGGGCCGAAGGGAGCCACGCCGGCAAGCTCGACGACATGCTGGTCTTCGTGGAGACGCTCCGGCCGATCGGCTTCAAGATCAAGGCGCCAGGCTTCTGGGGCGGGGTCCGAGGGTTCCCCGCCGAGGCGCTGGAGCTGTTGGGCAAGGAATACGTGCTCGTACGGAACGAGGCCGCGGTGGAGCCGGCCGGGGAATCCAGGGGCACACTGGACGATCGAGTCTGGGCGTCGGCGTGGCTCGGGTGCCGGGTGCTCACGCGGCGGGGCAACGAGGTCGGCAAGGTGGTCGACCTGGTGGTCGACGCGACGGGCGCCTCGGTCTGCGGCTTCGTCCTCGACGGCAACCGCCTGGTCGTTCCGGGGGCCCGCGCGGCGGTCGGCGCCGACAGCGTGATCGTCGACGACGAGTCGGTCGCGGAGAAGGTGGCGGACGCGGCGGAGTCGCCGGGGTGGTGGAAGGTGGTCAGCGAGCGGGTGGAGCGCGGGGGCTGAGCGTGAGGGGGAGCGGAGCGCGGTCGCGGCTCGCGGGCGCGTCGGCGGGCCGGTCGCCCTGGCCGCGGCCGGTCCCGGCGCCCGCAGCGCCGGGACGGAGGGCCTCCGGCACGCCCGCGTCCCTCGTCGTCGTCGGCCCCGCCGAAGCCGGCCCCTCCGTCGTGTGCGCCCCCCGGTTACCTTCGGGCACCATGCCGCACTTCGAAGAGGGCACGACCCTCGACCGGTTCCTTCTGGAGACCATGCGCGCCCACCCCGGCGCCACGGGTCAGCTCGTCACCCTGCTCAAGCAGGTCGCCCTCGCCGGCAAGCTCGTGAGCGCGCGCGTGCAGCGCGCCGGCCTCGCGGGGATGCTGGGCGCCGTGGGCGGAATGAACATCCAGGGCGAGTTCGTTCAGAAGCTCGATCTGTACGCCAACGAGACGTTCAAGCGCGCCCTGGAGCACGCCGGCGTGCTCTGCATGATCGTCAGCGAGGAGGACGACGGGATCATCCAGATTCCGCCCCAGTTCGAGGTGGGGGAGTACGTATTTTCGATGGACCCGCTCGACGGATCGAGCAACATCGACACCAACGCGAGCATCGGCACGATCTTCGCGGTGCATCGCCGCTTCAGCACCGGTCGGGATGGGGTAGCTGCCGACGTGCTCCGTCGCGGCCGCGAGCTCATCTGCGCCGGCTACGTGATCTACGGGGCGGGCTCCATGATGGTGCTGTCCACGGGCGAGGGCGTCCACGGCTTCACCCTCGATCCCAGCGTCGGCGAGTTCTTCTTGTCACACCGGGATATCCGCCTTGCGCCCGACACCCGCGCCTACAGCTGCAACGAGGCCTACTCCGCCCAGTGGGACCCTCGGCTCCAAGCGTGGATCGCCTCGCTCAAGGACCCCTCGCTCGGCTGGTCGGCCCGCTACATCGGCTCGCTCGTGGGCGACTTCCACCGCAACCTGGTCAAGGGCGGCGTCTTCCTCTACCCGCCCACCGCCAAGGCGAAGCGGGGCAAGCTCCGCATGCTCTACGAAGCCCAGCCGCTCGCGTTCCTGGCCGAAGCCGCCGGCGGCGCCGCCAGCGACGGCGTGATGCCGATCCTCGACAAGCTCCCGACCGAGCTCCACGAACGTACGCCGCTGTTCATCGGCAACCGGGACGCCGTGGCGCGGATCGTCGAGGTGCTCGGCTCATGAACCTGCGCGTCGGCGCGCCGGCCCCCATGGGAGGAGGCCGGTGGGCCGTCGAGTCGGACGAGGTCGTCGAGCAGCTCGCCGTCCCCGGGGCGAACGTGCGCCTCCGAAAGTCACGCCTGCGGCTGGATGGGCGCCTGTCGATCGTACGAAAGACGCTGCCGTGCGTGAGCGGGCCGCCGGTCGTGCTCGTCCACGGGTTTGCGCAGAACCGCTATACCTGGCACGGCTCCCACCGCTCGATGAGCGCGTGGCTGGCTGGCCAGGGGTTCGACGTATATGTGCTGGAGCTGAGCGGTCACGGGAATTCCCGATCCACGGGCTCACCGGAGAGCTTCTCCGCGTATGTCGACGACGCGGCGGCGGTGGCGAGCGCCCTGCCGGGGCCCGCGTTCTGGGTCGGCCATTCGCTCGGCGGGGCGGTGAGCTACTCGCTCGCCACGCGCGTTGCCGTCCGGGGGGTCGTCGGCGTCGGCGCGGTGTACCGTTTCGGGCAGACGAACACCTTCATCAACTGGCTCGCCCGCGCCTCCCACGCCGCCAAGGCCCGCGGCCTGTTCGGGATGATCAACGTGCGCACGCGCGCCGCCGGGCAGCTCCTCGGCCGCCTCTACGGGATCACGGATCTCGCGGGCTACGCGTTTCCCGTGAGCGGCTGGGCGCCGGGCAGCGTGGAGCCGGAGATGCTCGCCGAGCGTCTGGAGCGGGGGTTCGACTGGACCTCCGTGCATGTCTGGCTCGACATGGCCCGCTGGGCCGCCGAAGACGACCACGAATACGCCGAGGCGTGGGCCCGCACCGACGTGCCGCTGTTCGTGATCACCGGCGATCTCGACCACCTCATGCCCCCGGCCGACGCCCGCGCCGCCTACGACGAGTCCGGCTCCTCCGACCGAACCCTCCTCGACCTCGAACCCTGGAACACCGGCTCCCACTGGGGCCACCTCGACCTCATCAGCGGCATCGCCGCCCCCGAACACCTCTGGACGCCCGTGTCCAACTGGATCAAGGCGCGTTCGTGAGCGACCACGAGCTCCACGGCTGCGAGCTGCTCGAGCGCATCGGGGAGGGCGGCATCGCGGACGTGTTCCGCGCCCGTTGGAACGGCCGGGAGGTGGCGCTCAAGGTGCTCCGCGACACCGATCGTGCCTCGATGCGAAAGCGTTTCCTCCGCGAGGGGCGCCTCCTCCAACGGCTCGATCACCCGGGTCTCGTGCGCTGTCTTCACGTGTTTGAGGCCGAGCCGCCGGCGTTGGTCTTGGAGCTGCTCCAGGGCCTCTCCCTCGACCAGCAGATCCTCCGCCGCCCGCTCGACGCGGAGCAGGCGATGCACCTCGCGACCGCCTCCCTACGGGTTCTCCAGTACCTCCATGAGCAGGGGATCATCCATCGCGACGTGAAGGCGTCGAACATCTTCTGCGCCTCGGACAACCGCACGGTGATGATGGACCTCGGCCTCGCCGCCGATCCGGCCGATCCGCTCACCACCACCCTCGGGGACGTCCTCGGGACCTACGCGTATATGGCGCCGGAGCAGATCGCCGGGGCAGAGAGCGATCATCGCTGCGATCTGTACAGCCTGGGCGTCACGCTGTATGAGGCGATCTGTGGCACCCGCCCGTACGCGGCGCGGGGGGCCGCCGGCTGGCTCGCGGCGCACCGGGGCGGCACCGCCACGCCGCTGGTGGAGGTGGCTTCGGGGTTGCCGGTGCGCCTCGCCGGGCTGGTGGACCGGCTCATGGCGCGGGACCCGCTCGCCCGGCCCCCGAGCGCGGCGGTGGCGCTCGCGATGCTCACCGGAGTCTGGGGCGTTCGCCGAGCGCTTCACCCGCCACCGCTCATCGCGCGCGACGGGGTGCGCGGCGCCGTGGAGGCGGTATTGGACGCCGCGGGGGCGGTGGTGGTCACCGGCGCGGACGGGTCGGGGCTCGGATCGATCCCCCGCCTGGTGCAGACGCTCGCCGCGGAACATCATGTGGAGACGATCACCCTCCGGGCCCGTCACCGCATGACGGAGGCGGACGTCCTGGAGCGCTTCGCCGCCGAGATCGCTCGCTTCGGGCTGCCTTCCCTGCAGCTCCTCGACCCGCTCCGTCGCCACCTCGCCGAGCTCGCCGCTGAGGGGCCGCTGCTCCTGCTGGTCGAGGACGCCGACGCGCTGGGCCCCGAGGCCTTCCACACGATGATCGCCCTGGCCGTCACCCCGGGGCTCTCCTCCGTCATCGTGGGCATCGACCTCCCGCCGGTGGCGGGGGCGCGGCAGCTCTCCCTCCGCCCGCTCACGATCCCGGAGGTCCGCCAGTTGGTCAGCGGCATGCTCGCCAGCCCCGCCGTGCCCCCGGGCCTCGACCTCGCGCTGTACGACGCCTCGGGAGGGCTGGCGGGAACGGTCGTGGGGCTGGTGAGGGAGCAGGCCGAGAACAGCACGCTCTGGTGTGAGGGGACCAGCGAGAGCGGTCACGCCGCCTGGCGGTGGGACGCGGCGGCCGGCCTCGTCCCCGGCGCCACCACCCGCCGCGCCCTTCACCGCACCCTCCGCCGGCTCACGCCGCTCGCCCGTCAGGTGTTGGAGCTGCTCGCCATCGCGGACGACGCTGTCCCGCTGGACCTCGTGCTCGACATCCTCGGCGCCGAGCCCTCCGGCCTCGACCTCGGGCCGCTGGTCCGCCAGGGGCTCGCCCACATCTGGACCGAGCGCGAGGAGGAGCGCATCGTGCTCCGGCGCGCGGTGGTGCAGCGGTTGATCCTCGAGGGCTTGAGCGAAGAAGACCGTTCGCGCCTGCACGGCGCCCTCGCCGACGGGGTGTCGCGTCGCCCCCGTGGCGAGTGGGAGACGAGGTTCGCCCTGCTCCATGCCGCGCTCGGCCGGCCCGACGCGGAGGGGGTGGAGCGCCTCGTCTCGCTCGCGGAGCACCTCTCGGCCTTCGGGCGTCCCGTGCGCGCGCTGCGGGTGGTCGACCACCTCACGGACTCACCGCTTTTGTCGGCGATGCTCGCCGCGCGCCGCGCCTACGCCCGCGCGGTGGCGCTGCGTTCTGCCGGGCGCCTCGTCGAATCCCGAGACGCCCTCGCCGCCGCCGCCGCGCTCGCCCGCGGGGCCGGCACCCTGGACGTCGACCCGCTGGAGCTGGAGTTGATGGTGGCGATGGGCGCCGCGCCGTCCGACGCGCTGGTGCAGCGGGTCTGGGAGCGCACCGGCAGCGGGGAGGCGGCGGTGCTCCTCGCCGCGGGGGACCTCGCGCTCATCCGCGGGCAGATCGCCACGGGGGAGGGGCTCTTCGTCGCGGCGGCCGCCGCTTCCGGCTCGCCGATCGACCGCATCGCGTGCCGCGCCCGCGTCGCCACGGCGGACGCGATGCTGCTCCGCGGCGCCTCCGCCGAGGCCGAGTCCCGGCTCCTCGGGCTCATCCGTGAGCTCCGCGGCCGTGATCTGCCCCGGCTCCTCGCCTCCGCCTACGTGCACCTCGCCCAGGCCCAGCGCGTGCGCGGCCAGTATTCGCGGGCCCTGGAGAGCCTCAGCCTCGCCGGGGACACGGGGGATCGCCAGGAAGGCGGCAGCCATCGGGCCGCGATCGAGGTGGTGTGTGCCTGGGCACGCGCGGCGGCCGGCGATCTCGAAGGCGCGGACGTCTCGCTCGCGCGCGTGGGCTCGGCGGGGACCACGCTGCCCTACGAAGTCCGGGCGTTGTACTTCGAGGTGCTCGCGGAGGTGCGCCGCCTTCGGGGCGACGCTCCGGCCGTCCTCGCCGCCCACCTCGCCGGGCTGGACGCCGCACGCGCCGCGGAGGACGTGGTGCGGGTGTACTTCCACGAGGGCATGGCCGGGCTGCGCACCGCGAACGCCCACCTGCTCTCCGAGGCGGTGACCCACCTCGACGACCTCGGCGCGCACCGCCACCTCGCGCAGCTCTTCCTCCTCGGCGCCGTCGTCGGTCGTGACCGCGACATCCTCGCCGCCGCCGAAGCGCGCGCCCGCAAGGCGGGGGACGTCGGCCTGCTCCTGGAGGTGCTCTACGCGGGCCGCACCACTGCTCGCCGTTCGGAGGCGCGTACGCTCGCCCGGGGCATCCTCGACGGCCTCCATGGCGCCCTTCGGGACTGTTTCCGTGAGCTGCCCCAGGCGCGCTGGGCGCTGGAGGAGCCGGGGCGCTCTGGCCGGGATACGGAGGGCTGATGTCGAGAATCGAGGCGGAAACCCTGGTCCTCTTGGACCCGCGCACCGGCACCCCGGTGGGCGAGCTCCCGTGCACCCCGGTGGGGGAGGTCCCGCTCCGCGTCGCAGCTGCGCGCGTGGCGGGGGAAGCCTGGAGCAAACGCCCGCTCGAAGATCGGATGGAGGTCGTCCGGGGGCTCGGCACGGCGCTGCTCGCGCGCGGGAAGGAGCTCGTCGCGGTGCTCGAAGCCGAGATCGGCAAGCCGCCCGGGGAAGCGTGGACGAGCGAGGTCGTGACCATGGGCGAGCTCTTCGCCCATTGGCTCGAGGTCATCGAGGATGAGCTGGAGCCGGTGCAGCTGGAGCTCAACCCGGTGAACTACCCGGGCAAGCGGGTGGAGGTGGTGCCGGAGGCGCTGGGCGTCGTGGCGCTCATCATGCCGTGGAACTACCCGATCCACCTGCCGATGCGCACGATCGTACCGGCGCTCCTCGCCGGCAACGCCGTGGTGTTCAAGCCGAGCGAACACGCCGCCCGTTGCGGCGCGCTGCTGGCCGAGGTGTTTGCGGCCGCCCTCCCGGCCGATCTGGTGGTGACCGTGCAGGGGGGCCCCGCCCAGGGCGCCGCGCTCGTCGCCGCCGGGGTGGACAAGGTGGTCTTCACTGGCAGCGTCGCCGGTGGGAAGGCCGTCGCCGCCCACGCCGCGCAGCACCTCGTGCCCTGCGCGTTGGAGTTGGGCAGCAAGGACGCCGCGATCGTGCTGGCGGATGCGAAGCTCGACCGCGCGGTGGAGGGCATCCTCTGGGGCGCCTTCCACAACGCCGGGCAGGACTGCGCGAGCGTAGAGCGGGCGTTGGTCCACGAGAAGGTCTACGACACCTTCGTGGAGCGCCTCGTGGCGCGGGCCAAGGAGCTCCGCGTCGGCGCCGACGTGGGGCCGCTCATCAACGAAGCCGCGCTGGCGAAGGTGCACGCGCAGGTGGAGGAGGCGGTCGCCCGCGGCGCGAAGGTGCGCTGCGGCGGCGCGCCCACGGGTCAGGGGTACCACTACCCGGCTACCGTGCTCACCGACGTGCCGACCGACTGCGCGATCTGGCGGGAAGAGACCTTCGGGCCGGTGCTTCCGGTGGCGAAGTTCTCCACCGAGGCCGAGGCGGTCGCGGCCGCAAACGACTCCCCCTACGGCCTCTGCGTGAGCGTATGGGGCAAGGACGTGGCCAAGGCCCAGGCGGTGGCCCTCCAGGTCCGCTGCGGCGTCGCCTACGTCAACAACTGTTGTTTTTCCGGTCCCATGGGCGGCGCAGCCTGGGGCGGGCGGAAGCAGAGCGGCTACGGAGTGACGGGATCACGTTGGGCGCTCGCCGCCCTGGTGCACCCCCGAACGGTCGTGGTGGACCGCTCCGGCGGAAAGAAGGAGCTCTGGTGGTACCCCTACACCCCGGCGCTCTCGACGATGGCCGAGGGCCTCGTGGAGCTTGGTAGGGTGGGGGGAAGCCGGCTCACCGGGGCGCGCAACGCGCTCTCGGGATTGTTGGGGCGGTGGAAGAACGGCTGAAGCAGGACAGGTGGCAGATGCGGTATCTCGGTCTCGATCTTGGTTGGACGCCCCGCGACAGCTCGGGCGGCGTGGTCCTTGAGCCCGTGGAGGGCGGCGTTCGCGTCGTCTCGGCGGACTCGCTGCGCGCGCACGAGGACACCTTGCGGTGGATCACCCGCAACCGGGGTCGCAGTGGCTGCGTGCTCACGGTGAACGCTCCGGTGATCGTGGAGAACCTCTCGGGCTCCCGCCCCTGCGACAAGCTGCTCCAGGAGCACTTCAACCGCTACCGGATCGACGAGTACGCCAACAACACCGTCTCCGCCTCCCACCCCCGCACGATGGCCAAGGGCCTGTTGCGCATGGGGTTCGACCTGGATCCGTCCAGCACGGCGAACGAGCGCCTGGTGGAGACGCACACCCAGTCCGCCCAGGTGCTGCTCTTCGGGGTGGATCGCCCCGTGCGCATGAAGGCGGGGCCGATCGGCGGCCGCAAGGAGTCGGTCGCCCGGCTGCGGGAGCTCATCGCGGAGCGGCTGTTCCACGGCACCCCCCGGCTGATGCCGTCGCCCGCGCTCGAAGGGCTGATGTCCGCGCACCTGCCCGATCTCAACGGCACCCGCCTCGGCGAGCTCGAGGAGCGTATCGAGGCGCTGCTCGTCGCCTACATCGCGGCGTGGCTCGGCGAAAACGGCGTGGCGAGCTGCGCCTACCTCGGCGATCAGCACCGCGGCTACATCCTCCTGCCCGACCCGAGCCGGCTCCCGACGGAGTAGCGGCGGCGCGCGGAGGCGGGGAGTGTCGGCGCGCCGTCGCTGGCCCCTCGCGGCCGGCGACTATGGCGTAACGACGCGCTCGAGGGTGAACTCGGCAGCGCCAGCCGGCTTTCCGCCGGCGTAGCCGAGCCATGACTCCTTGAGGTGCGCCCCGTCCACGACGGTGACGGTGCCCTCGTGCATGTGGTAGTCGCCCTTCTTG
This sequence comes from uncultured Pseudomonadota bacterium, assembly GCA_903921785.1. Lineage (GTDB taxonomy): Bacteria > Myxococcota_A > UBA796 > UBA796 > SXON01 > SXON01. The sequence continues at coordinate 19,112 of CAIXRH010000297.1, read as the reverse complement.
AGGTTCGTGGCGTCCACGTAGGCGAAGTGCATCGTGCCGGCGGGGCTCTTGGGGTCGAGCTTCATCCGCGGCTGATTCCCCGACGCGCAGAAGTGGGTGAGCATGACCCCGACGTCGCCGTCCGGGTAGTAGACCGTGACCATCTCGTGGTCGCTCCCCGGGAAAAGCGTCTCGATGACCGAGGTGCCGCTCCCGGAGACCCGGTACGTGACCTCGGCGGGCATGGGATCGCCGCCGTGCTGGGCGGTGCCCTTCCAGGTGCCGGCGAGGGCCTTGATCGCCTCGAAGGCCGGGTTCGGCTTGGGGGCGGCGGCGGCCTCTTCGCCGTGGTGGGCGAACGCGAGGGTGGCGGCGAGGAGCAGCATGGGGGTCTCCGGGGGTCCGCGGGGACTAATCAGGCGGGAGACGGGAGGCTTCAGGCCGGAGGCCGGAGGCTGGAGGCTGGAGGCTGGAGGCTCAAGGCTTCAGGGTCTCTCTTTGCTTTTGGGTCCCGCGGTGGGCTTGGGCCCACCGCTCCCCACCCCCACTCCCCAACCCCTCGCCCCCGGGTGGGGCGAGGGGCCCGAACCGCCTCCCATCCCCCATTCTCACCGCGGCGGCTCCTCGACCTCGGCGGCTCCGGCCGGGCAGGGCCGTGTCGCGCCACCCGCCCCTTGACCTCGTCGGGTTCGAGGGTCGCGGCGTCGTCGCGGGAGGGGCAACAAAAATGGAGCTGGAACCTTGGCGGCGTCGGGAGCGGGACGCTTCTTGGCGCGCGGGTGGGCGGAGCGTTAGTGCGCGGGCCCGCGGGAGCGCCCATGTCCACGACCGGATTCACCGACAAGTCGATGCTTTTGGAGAGCGCCTTCGGCGGCTGGGCGTTGGATCGCCGCGCGTTCTCCGAGCCCGGCGTCGAGGCGAACTACCCGCCGTCGCGCTCGTTCGACATCGCGGCGTACCACCTGGCCTTGTGGATCGACCCCGAGGCGCAGTCGCTCCGCGGCGAGGCCACCATCTCCGTGAAGGGGCTCGCGGGCCAGGGCGGGGAGCTGGTGCTCGACCTTGACTCGGTGGTGGTCGATCAGGTCACGGGGCTCGATGGCGCGTCGCTCGCGTGGCGCCATGCCGACGGGAAGCTGCGCATCGCCCACGCCGACGTGGTCACCGTCGCGTGGCACGGGTCCCCGCGCCGCGGCCTGTACTTCGTGGGTCCCACCCCCGCCGAGCCGAACCGCGACTGGCAGGCGTGGACGCAGTGCCAGGACGAAGACGCCCACCACATCTTCCCCTGCCTCGACCACCCCTCGGTGAAGCACCCGTGGCGGGTGCGCATCCACGCGCCCCCCGGCTTCGTGGTGGTGGGCAACGGTCGCCGCGAGGGCGAAGAGTGGGTCGTCGAAGCGCCGATGCCGGCGTACCTGTTCAGCGCCGTCGTCGCCCGGTTGGACGTACATCACGCGCCCCCGGGGAGCGTCCCGGTCGCGTACTACGTGCCCGCGGGCACGCCCGCGCCGATGGTCCAGCGCGCCTTCCACAAGACGCCGGCGATGATCGAGTTCCTCGCGGCGCATTACGGCGCCTACCCCTGGTCCCGCTACGACCAGGTCGTCGTCTACGACTTCATCTTCGGCGGCATGGAGAACCTCGCCGCCACCACGCTCATCGACGTGGTGATGGTCGATGAGACCGCCGCGCTCGACTCCGACATGGACTCCCTGGTGGTCCACGAGCTCGGCCACCAGTGGTGGGGCGACCTCGTCACCTGCCAGGACTGGTCGCAGGGCTGGCTCAACGAAGGCTGGGCCACGTACACCGAGACCCTGTGGTTCCACCACGATCGGGGCGTGGACGAGGGGCGCTACCACCTCTGGGAGCACCTCCTCAACTACCTCGGCGAGGACGGCGGCCGGTACCGCCGCCCGATCGTCTCGTACAAGTTCAAGAACCCGATCGACCTGTTCGACCGTCACCTCTACGAGAAGGGCGCGCTCGTGCTGCACACGCTGCGCACCGTGCTCGGGGACGAGGCGTTCTGGGCCGCGGTGCGGCTCTACCTGGGGCGGCACGGCGGGGGCACGGTGCACACCCGCCACCTGCAGCGCGCCTTCGAGGACGCCAGCGGCCAGAACCTCGACCGGTTCTTCGACCAGTACGTCTTCGGCGCCGGCCACCCCCAGCTCAAGGTGGAGCTCGGCCACACCGATGGGCAGCTCAAGGTCGCGGTGAAGCAGACGCAGGAAGGCGAGTGCGTCGCCTCGGCCTTCGCGGTGCCGCTCACGGTGTCGCTGGCGGGCGTGCGCCACACCCTGGCGCTCGACGCGCGGGAGCGCACCTTCCTGCTCCCGTGCCCCACCGCCCCCGCCTGGGTCTCGGTGGACGCCGACTTCGGCCTGCTCGCGGAGATCACCCTCTCCGGGCCGGTGTCGATGCTCGCGGCCGCCCTCGTCGGCGACCCCAACATCATCGGCCGCATCCGCGCCGCGAAGGCGCTTGGCGCGGAGGGCTCTCCGGCCGCCCTCGCCGCGCTCACCGCCGCCATGCGCAAGGAGCCGAGCTGGTGTGTGCGCGTGGAGCTGCCGGACGTCCTCGCCGCCACCGGTGCGGCGCCCGCGGTCGAAGCGCTCCTCGCTGCCCTCGCCGACGCCGACGCGCGTGTCCGCCGCCGGGTCGTCGCGGCGCTCGCCGCCTTCCGCCGGGATGAGGTGGTCGCCGCCCTGGTGGCGCTCCGTCCCGACCCCTCGATCCACGTCCGGGGCGAGGTCGCCCGGGTGCTCGGCAAGCTCCGCGCCCCGCAGGCCCGCGCGGCGTGCGAGCGGCTGCTCCCCGAGTCGAGCTGGTGCGAGCTCCTGCGCGCCCGCGCCCTCGAAGGTCTCGGCGCCACCCGCGACGCCGAGGTGCTCCCGACGCTCCTGGCTTGGACCGCCGTGGAGCGCCCCGCTCGCGCCCGCGCCGCCGCCGCTTCGGCGCTGGCCCGCCTCGGCGACGACGTGGAGGTCACCCGCACGGCCGCCGTGGAGCGCCTCCAGGAGCTCGCGGAGGACGCGAACTACCGCGTGCAGGTGTCCGCCATCAACGCGCTCGGCGTGCTCCGCGACCCGCGCTGCCTCGGCACGCTCACCCGCCTGCACCGCGCGGCGGGAGACGCGCGCTGTCGTCGCCTCGCGTTCGACGCGATGGCCAACGTGCGCGAAGGGCGCACGGTCGAGGGCGCGTTCGCCGGCCTCCGCCGCGAGGTGGAGGGCCTCTCCGAAGACAACCGTAAGCTCCGGGATCGCCTCACGCGCCTGGAGTCCAAGGCCTGAGGATGCGCGCCCTCGCCGACGCCCTCGCTGAGCTGGGCGCTCACCCCCGTGCGGTGCCCTGGCGGCTCCTCCTGCACTCGCGCTGGGCCGCGGCAGCGCCCCCTCGGGAGTACGTGGTTTTCGCGCCGCCGCTCGGCCGCTCCGTGTGGCCCGTGCTGGCGCGCGCCCACAACGCAGCGTTGGTGTTCAACCCCGCGGCAGTGGAGATCGTGAGCCCGCTCCCCGAGGCGGAGCTGCAGCCGGTCCTCGGGCGCGTACGCTCGGTGCAGCACGTCCCCATGGTGATCGCGCCCGCGCGGGTGGAGCCCAACCGCCACATGGACGTGCCGAGCGTGGACCGTCCGGTGCTCGAGCCGCCCGGCGTCGGCGTGGCCATCGGCCTCGACATCGGGGGGACGAGCATGAAGGTCGTCGCGCTGGAAGGGGAGGCGGTCGTCGGCAGCGCGGGCGGGCGCACGTGGCCGGGGGAGGAGCGGGGCATCGAGTCGCTGATCACCCGGGCTCGCGCGCTCGTGGTGGAGGCGGCGGCGGGGCGCCCCATCGGCTCGCTGGGCATCGGGCTGGCGGCGCCGCTGGGCGTGGGCGGTCAAGTGCTGGAGCTCTCCACGATCCTTCGCGAGCGGGTGGGCGACCCCGAGGCGTTCAACGGCTTCGCCGACCGGATCGCGACCGGCCTGGTGAGCGGCCCCGTGGCCTTGTTCAATGATCTCAGCAACCTGGGTCGCCACCTCTCGGCGCTGGGTTCGCGACGCATGGTGCGCGTGCAGATCGGCACGAGCTTCGGCGGCTGCTGGATCGACGCGGACGGCGAGGTCGTGGCCACGGAGATGGGCCGCCTCGTGGTGGACATGAGCCCCGACGCGCTGCCCCACACCTACCTCCCGTTGACCGGCGCCATGCGCACGTACCTGAGCAACGTCGGCATCGCGCATATGCTCGCGGAGAGCGGCGTGGTGGTCGCGCCCGCGGAGTCCGGGCGCGTCCTGCGCAAGGCGCTGGAGGAGGGCGAGCCGGCGGGGCTGGCGACGATCGACCGCATGTCCGAGGTGGTCGTGGGGGTCATCCGGGAGCTGGCGGCGCTGCTGGTGGGTGTGCAGTCGGTGGAGTGTGGCGGCTCGATGTTGCAGGGGCCGGCGGGCCGGCTGCTGGAGCAGCGGGTGAACGAGACCAGCCCGCTGCCCTTCGTGGTGGCGGCCCGACCCGGGGAAGATGGCGCGATCGCCGCCGCCCTGGCGCCGCGGGTCAACGCGCCGCTGCGGGGGATGCGCCGCGTTGGGGCGCACCGTGAGTGACCCGGGCCTGCGCGTCTACCGCTGGGACCTCGACAAGACCTACCTCCTGACCGACTTCGACAGCGTCCGAGGGCTGTTCCGCTCGGCGATGGAGCCGGCGTGGGCGAAGAAGGCGGTCCCCGGGGCCACGGCGCTGGTGCGGGAGCTGGGACGAGAGGGGCCGGGGTGGCGTCCGCGGGTGCACATCGTCAGCGGCTCTCCGACGCAGATGCGGCAGAAGCTAGAGGAGAAGCTCCGGATCGACGGGGTCCGCTACGACAGCCTCGTGCTCAAGGACAACCTCGGCAACCTCCGCCGCGGCCGCATCCGCGCTGTACGCAACCAGTTCGGCTACAAGCTCCCGGAGCTGGTCACCGGGCGGGTCGGCCTCGGCGCCGCCGTCCGCGAGAGCCTCTTCGGGGACGACGCCGAGATCGACGCCGTGGTGTACTCGGTCTACGCGGACGCCATCGCCGGCCGTATCGGCTCGGTGGAGCTCTCTCGGGTCCTGGAGTCCGGCGGCGCCTACTCCGACGACATCGTCGCCACCCTCGCCGCGCTCCGCCGGGTCTCCCTCGCCGACGCGGTGGATCGCATCTTCATCCGCCTGGAGCGCGGCCGGCCCTTCGCCGACTTCGCCCCGCTCGGCAGCCGCACCATCCCCGTGCGCACCTGGTACGCCGCCGCCTTGATCCTCGTGTCCGTCGGCGAGCTCCTGCCCGCTTCGCTCTCGCCCGTGCTGGCCGGCAGCGGCCTCACCGACGCCGCGGCGCTCACGGAGCTGGAGGACGTACTCTCCCGTGGGCACGCCCACGCCGAGGGCCTGCTGCCCCACCTCGCGCACCTGCCCGCAGGCGCCGCGCCGATGCTCGCCGCCGACTGGCGGTATCGACCGCCGGACGCGCCGCACCCGGTCGACTATCTGGCGGTCTTGGAGCGGTTCCGCCCGCGGCGGTGAGGGGCGCCGCGTCCTCGCCGGCCGCGCGTGGAACACGATCGCTCCGTGCGGGCGTGGCACTTTGACCCGCCCCGTTCCGCTGCCGCGGCTACCGCTCGGGGGCTGGGCCGGGTACGATCCCCGGGCTTCATGCTCCTCGCCCTCACCGCGCTCGCCCTCGCCGCCCCTCCCGACGTGGACACTCCGCTTCCCCCGGGCGCCAAGGTGCGTAAGGACGCGGCGTTGATCGTGTCGATCGAGGACTACACCTTCCTCCCCGACGTGGCGGGGGCGACCCACGACGGCGACGCGCTCTCCGCGCTCCTCGGCACCACCCGAGGCATGGACCGGATCACCCGCCTCACCAACCCGGACCGCTCACAGCTCCGCAAGGGCGTGAGCGAAGCGGCCCGGTCGGTGCGAGGCGGCGGCATGTTGTGGGTCTACTTCGCGGGCCACGGCACGGTGGACGACGCGGGGCATCGCCTGCTCCTCACCAAGGAGGCCGCGCCAGACGACCTGTCCGGCGTGCTCCTCGACGACCTCACGGCGAGCGCCGGCACCGGCCGCGCGAAGCAGGTCCTGGTGATCCTCGACGCCGACTTCTCCGGCGTGGGCCGGGGCGGGGAGCCGCTCGGGCTGCCGGATGCAAAGGTCGCCCCGCTGGCCACGCCTGCCGCCGCCAACGTGTCGATCTGGGCGGCGGCCTCGGGGGAGGAGCCGGTCGTGGGCTGGCCGTCCTCCGGCCATGGCATGTTCAGCTACCTGCTGCTCGGCTCGCTGCGCGGCTGGGCCGACGGCGCCACGGGCGGCAAGGCCAACGGGGACGTGTCGTTGGAGGAGGCCCAGACCTTCGTCGCGGGGAAGGTCCGGCAGGTCGGCGGAAAGTTGTGGAACCCCACGCGGGAGTCCCGCGCCGACGTGATGAAGTGGTCCCTCGCGCGTGGCTCGTCGCTGGAGCCGGGACCCGACAAGGACGCCTGGTCCGTCCTCGCCCAGGAGGAGAAGGCGCGCCGGGTGAAGGAGGCGTCCGATCGGCTGGCCTCGGCGGCCACGGGGGAATGGCTGGAGATCGCGGTGGGCACGGCGGTGTCGTCGCCGGCCGGGATCGCGCGGCTCAACGGGTTCATCGCCAAGTACGAGCTGGCCGTGGTGCAGGTGGACGGGGTGGATGTGGCGGTGAACGTGCCCGAGGTGGCGGACGCCCGCGCCCGCCTGGACGGCTTCACCCGCGACGAACGAAAGGCCAAGGGCAAGAAGCGTCCGAAGAAGGGGTCGAAGAAGCGGGTGGCTGCGCCGGCTCCCCCGCCGAGCAACACCGCCCTCTGTGACGACCTGGTCAAGCTCGAGCCCGCCGCCATGGGCGGCACGCTGAGCCCCGACCAGCTCACCTGCCTCGAAGTGAAGATCAACCAGTCCCCGAAGCAGACGGACCGGGACAAGATCTCCCGGGTGCTCCTCGCCAACGCGGACGGCAAGGGCAGCGCCAGCGAGTGGATGCGCCTCGCGGCGCGCCACCTCGACGAGATCGACCGGTCGGACCCCGACCTCTGCTTCCGCTACGCCCTCGCGCTCTCCCGTGAAGGCACCATCGAGGACGCGGACGAGGTGCTCAAGTGGGCGGATTACGCCCTGGAGAACAAGTCCCAGTGGGAAGGTCCGACCTTCATCGCCCGGGTCTACAACCTCTACCGCCTCCGCGCCGAGACGGGGACTCGCGTCTGGATCGACGCCGAGGATGAGCTGCTCACCAACCGCACCGACGACACCATCGGCGACGCGGAGGAGGCCCGCGGCTTCGCCAAGAACAGCGCCCGCGAGTGGCTCGACTACGCGACCGTCGCGGGGCAGCCGAGCGAGCGCGCCTACCAGCTCTGCGAGACGGCTGCCGGTAGTCCCACCTTCTGCACCGCGAACGCGCCCCCGCCCGCCACGGTCCAGTAGCCGCGAGCCGGGTTACCCGCCGGCGCCATGCCGCGCGTGTACATCAAGACCTTCGGCTGCCAGATGAACGAGTACGACTCGGGGAAGATGCGCGCGCTCCTCGGGAAGGACGGGTTTGAGGCCACCGAGGAGCTCAGCGACGCCGACGTGGTGCTGGTGAACACCTGCTCCGTCCGCGAGAAGCCGGAGCAGAAGCTCCATAGTTTCCTCGGGCGGGTGCTGCCGATGAAGCGCCAGCGGCGGGTCACGGTGGGCATCGCCGGGTGTATGGCCCAGGTGGACGGCGACCGGTTGTTCAAGAAGTACCCCAATGTCGACCTGGTCTTCGGTCCGGACGCGGTGTCGCGCATCGGGGAGATGGTCGCCACCGCCGGCACCCAGCGCGTGCTCGACACCGAGTTCCTCGGCGAAGAAGGCTACCCCTTCCCCAGCGACGTGGACCCGGACGCCTCGCGTCGCGTGGGCGCCTTCGTCACCATCCAGAAGGGGTGCGACAACAAGTGCACCTTCTGCATCGTCCCCGCCACGCGTGGCGAAGAGGTGAGCCGCCCGTTGGCGGACGTGCTCGACGAGGTGCGCCGCCTCGTGGACACCGGGGTGAAGGAGATCACTCTCCTTGGCCAGAACGTGAACTCCTACGGACTGAAGGTGCCGGGGCACCCCACCTTCGCCGAGCTGCTCCGCGCGGTGGCCGCGATGCCCGGCGTCGAGCTCATCCGCTACACGACCTCCCACCCCCGAGACATCGGCGACGACGTGGTGGACTGCTACCGCGACCTGCCGAACCTTGCCTCCCACCTGCATCTTCCGGTGCAGAGCGGCAGCGACCGGGTGCTGCGCCGCATGAAGCGGTTCTACACCCGCGCCCACTACCTGGAGGTGGTGGCGAAGCTCCGCGCCGTCCGTCCCGATTTCGTGCTGAGCACCGACATCATCACGGGCTTCCCTGGTGAGTCCGACGCCGACTTCGACGAGACGATGTCGCTGCTCGAAGCTGTACGATTCCACGCCTCGTTCAGCTTCGCCTACAACGCCCGTCCCAACACGCCCGCGCTGCGCCTGCTGGACGAAGCGATCCCCGAGGCGGTGGCCCAGGCGCGGCTGGAGCGATTCCAGGCCCGCCAGCGCCAGATCGCCCTGGAGGAGCACGCGGCGCTCGTAGGCACGGTGCAGCGCGTGCTCGTCGAGGGCCCCTCCGCGCACGACGAAGGCGTCATCTGCGGCCGCACCAGCACCTTCAAGACCATCAACTTCCCCGGCGACCCCGCCACCACCGGCACCTGGGCGACCGTGCGGGTCACGCGGGGCTTCGCGAACACGCTCCGCGGCGAGCGGGTCGAGGGCAGCGAGCGGGTCGACGAGTGAGCCGCGAGCGCCCCAACGGGCGCCGCCCGCTCGGCGCGGCGCCGCGAGCCGGCTGGGCGCTACGCGTGTCCGGCGCCGCGACCGGCCCCGCCGCGCTGGAGGCGGAGCTCGAAGCCGCGCTACTGGACGCCCTCGCCGGGCGCTCCGCGCACGAAGCCGTGGGGCCGAGTCTGGTCCGCGAAGCGCGGGCGGTGCTGCTCCAGCACGGCCTCGGCGCCGCCGCCATTGACGTCGCGCAGCAGGGCGGCACCTTCATGGTGAGCGTGCGGCTCCCGACGCCGCGCCCCACCGTGCTCCGCGTGAACCTCCGCCTCGAGGATCAGTGCTGACCCGCGATCCCCGCCAGGCCGACGAAGCCCATGATCACGACGATGTACAGCACGTAGAACAGCAGCAGCAGGATGAACAAGACGCTCATCGCGCCGGCGAGGCCGTTGCTGACCATGGCCATCGTGGCCAGGCTCGCCTGTGACGAATTCCGGTTCTGGATCGCCTTGTAGAGCCCGTACCAGGACATCGGCCCGGCGATGAGCCACGGCATGTAGCAGACGCACGGCGACACCGCGCCGAGCATGCAGGCAGCTACGCCCAGCCACAACGCGGTGACGATCTCCTCGTCGGGGTTGAGCGGAGCAGCGTCGGTGTACCCGTACGGATCGGCGGGGAGGTCAGCCACTGACCGCGTACTTAACCGAGCGGGTGAACAACAGCTCCGACTTTCCGCCGGACGCCGTCTTGCTCACCTTCACCTCGAGCACCCCCGCGGCCGCGCTGACCGGGGTGAACATCCGGAAGAACTGGATGGACGGTCCTTTGTCGGCGATCGCATCCCGCGTGACGTTGGTCCGGGACTCCGAGACCTTCTTGCCATCGGCCCACACCTCGGCGACGAGCCAGTACGACACGCCGTCGAATTCCTTCTTGTTCAGCGCGTAGAGCACCGGGAGCTCGATGACCACGGCGTCCTTGTCGGTGATCACCACCTCGGGCTTCCAGTTGTCGCCGAGCGGCTTGGTGTTGCCATCGAGCATCGGCATGCTCGGGCCGGCCGCGGCCTCCGGGGGCGGCGTGACGATGACCTTCGCCACGGGCTTCGGCGCCTGGGGGATGTTCAGGTCGTCGTCGTCCTTGAAGTCGCCGTTGCCGATGCCGGCGTTGACTCCCGTAGATTCGGGCTTCTTTTCGGTGAAGAAGTCGTCGTCGTCGTCTCCAGCGACGGCCACCGTGGGGGGCGTGGCCGGAGCGACCGACGAGCTGTCGTCGGCGTGGGCGTGGGCGCTGAGGAGCGAAGACAGGAGGAGGAAGAGTGGCATGGCGACCTCTTGACCGCGGAGAGCGAGCGCACGATAGACGGTGCAGCGCAAATGTCAACGGTTGGAAACCCGTACCAGCACGCTGATGCCCTCGGCGCCCAGCGTGCCTCGGGGGGGCTCGGTGCGTTGATCTGGGGGTTGACCCCCGCGATTGCCGTCCTCGGAGCGCTTCCGCTGCTGTCGAACAGCGTCTACTCCTTTACGAATCTGGACGAAGTGGGCCGCCGCGTCGGGGCGGTCGGGCTCCTCGACCGGGTCGGCGTGCTCATGGCAGCGGTGCTGGCGCTGCGGGCCTACGACCTCGTGGTCCGCGGCCCGGACCGCGGGGTGGTGGACCTCCACCCGGTGCGGCCGGGCCTGTACGTCGCCGCGCGCCTCCGGCGAGCGGCGCTCGGGGCGTGGCCGTCGCTGCTTGCGGGGTTGGCGGCGCTCGTGCCGCTGCGGTTCGATCTCCAGGTGCTCGGGCTCGGCGCGCTGTTCGTCGGCGGCGCCTGGGCAGCGGGGCTCGGCGTGGGGATCGGCGTCAACCTCGCGGCGCCCGCGTTGGCGACACGGCCCGGCGTCTCTGGGCTGCTCGACGCGGTCCGCGGCGTGAACCCGCGCGCACAAGCCGCGCTCATCTGGGCGCCGGCGGTGGCGCTCGCGGGCGCCGGGCTCGCGGTGATGGGGGGAGGGGAGGCGCTCGCGGTCGGCCTCCGCGGCGAAACCTGGGGCTACGCCGGGGTCCTCCTCCCGTGGATCGTCGGCGCCGCCGGCGCCCGGCTCGCCTTCGTCGACGGGGACACCCTCGCCCGCATCCCGGCCGTCCTCGGCGAGGTGGACGCGAGCTACGCCGCGGTCGAGGCCGCGGAAGAGGGGCGGGCGGTCTACCTGGAGTGGATCGTCCCGTGGGCGCCGCCGGGGCTCCGGGCGGAGCTGCTCCGGGTCTTGCGTGCCGGCTGGCGCGCCGAGCGCGGCTGGGTCGGCGCCACCTTCCTCGGTGCGCTCGTCGCCGCCGCCGCCGGCTGGACGGACGATCCGGCCCTCGCTCCGCGGCTGGTGACCGTGGCCGGGCTGTCCTTGGCGGCGTTCGGCCTGGTCGGGCCGCGGCTGCGCGGCCACGACCCGGTCTGGCTCACCCTCTCGCTGCCCGCTCGCGGCCGCGCCACGGCGGTGGCGGTGGCGATTGTGGCCTGGGGTCAGGTGGTGGTGATCGGGGGCGTCGCGGCGCTGGCGGTGCGGCAGGGGGTGGTCGCGTTCGCGAGCGGGGCGCGGCTGGAGGCGCTGCTGCTGCTGTTTGCGGCGCTGGGCTCGCGGCTCCCGGCGGCGGCTTACGTTCCGTTGGCGCTTGTGCTCTGGGCGCTCGGGGGGTGGGCGTGATCGTCGCGGAGGGGGTGGTCAAGCGGTTCGGGCGTACGACGGCGCTCGGGGGCGTCTCGCTGCATGTGCGCGCCGGCGAGCGCGTGGCGCTGCTCGGCCACAACGGCGCCGGGAAGAGCACGTTGATGAAGCTCTTGACCGGGCAGATGCTCCCGGGCGAGGGGAGCGTGCGCATCGCCGGGATCGACGTGGCCGTCTCCCCGAACGCAGCGCGGGAGCGCCTCGGGTTTGTGCCCGAGGAGCCCGCGGTCTGGGACTACCTCACCGCGCGGGAGATGCTGGAGTTCGTGGTCGGCGTGCGCGGCCGCGGTGACGTGGACGCAGCGCTGGAGCTCACCGGCCTCGGTGCGGACGCGGATCGGCTCGTACGCGAGTACAGCCAGGGGATGCGGCGGAAGGTGGCGATCGCCGCGGCGCTCATCGCGGATCCGCCCGCGCTGATCTTCGACGAGGCGCTCAACGGCCTGGACCCGCCGAGCGCGCTGCGGGTGGCGGAGGAGCTGCAGCGGCGAGCGGCGGCGGGCGCGGCGGTGCTTTTGAGCACCCACGTGATCGACCTGGTGCCGCGGGTGGCCGATCGGGTCGTGGTGCTCCGCGCGGGCCGCGTGGAGGCCGACGCGCCGGTGGCGGAGCTCGGGCCCGAGGGACTCGCCAGGGTCTTCGGATAACGGGCGTGGGAAGCGAGGGGTGACGGTCGTTGCGCCTGACCCCGCTCCCTGCGTCGCCGATCGGGTATGGCGCCCAAATCCCCCATCAAACCCGGACCCGACGCGGGGAGCGGCTGCGGCTTACTCCGCGACGAGCTGAGTGGCGAAGACCGGAAGCGGCAGGAAACAGGTGTCGCAGAGGATAGAGAGACCCCAGGTTTCACCTGGTTGGATGCCGCTGAACGTGCCCGATCCGTCGCTGGCGCTCGCGAGATCGGCCACGGAATCCCCGTAGACGTCGAGGCGATACCAGCCGTTGATGTCATCCCGCGCGCGCAACAGGTCTGCGGCCACGGACTCGGGCGAACCCCCGAACCTCGACACGTCGAGCTCTCGGGCGTTTTCGGGCCGCCAGGCTGCGCCGCGAGCGTCATGCGCGAGCCCCGACCAGTCGACCGTCGCGGGCTTTCCCGCGGGGAGGACCACTGGCTCGCTGAGCGTGGCGCTGACCGTCAAGGAGCTTCCCGCCTGCGAGAGGTCGGCGCGGAGGTCGGCGTCGTCCGCCACCGGGGTGACGAACGTGGCCCACCGCGCCGCTTGCGCGTCGGAGAGGGCGAGGAGCCAGCATCCCTGGGTGTCCTTGAAGAACTCGGTGGCGTGCTCCGGCCCGGTGAGCGCCATGAGCTGGTCCAGGCGCACGCTCGTCTCCCCGTGGTTGAACATCACCCCGGCCTGACCGGAGGTGGACGCCTGGCTGAGCGAGTTGTCCAAAATCGCAGCGAGGAGGTCCGCTTCGGAGAGCTCGGAGAACCAATAGAGGCTGGCCGTGTTGATGGTCGCCGGCGCCAGGGAGCCCCGGCCGAGGTCTTCGGTGAGGGAGCCCCAGTCGAGGACCATCGCGTCGGTCGGCTCGACGTCGACGTGGCCGAGGACCAACTGTACGTCCAACGTGGCGTTGTTGGCGTCGGTGAGGAGGATGGAGTCGGAGGGCTGCGCCGACTCGGTCGCTGAGTCGGTGGTGCAAGCGGCGAGGAGCAGGAGCAGGGCGGAGCGCATCGGCACGTCATCGTGGCACGGCGACCGGCCGAGTGTCGCGGCCTTCACGGGTGCTTGACGGGAGGCCGGCTCACCCCGGGTACGCTCCGCGACGTAGGCGTCGGAGGGCCGCGAGGATGGCGCGGTTCGCTGCCCACGCGCCGCCGGCGAGCCACTCCGGCCGGGAGGGGACCTGCCCGATCGGGTGGTCGTTGAGCTGCACAAAACGAGCGGGGCCGGCCGCGGCCGCGTGCACCATCCGGCGCGCGTGGCGGAGCTCGTCGGGCTGGGCGTGGTCGGGGAACGCTTGGAGGCGGAGGTACCCGCACGTCAGCCAGGCGACACCACGTACGGCTTCTCGCGAGGCCCAGTAGTGGTCGTCGTCGAGCGTGTGGCCGGCCGCCGGCTCCAGTCGGGTGCCGCCCGCGGTGATGATCTCCCGGTCGCATGGGCCTTCCCAGTCGACCAGCCAATCCAGCGGCAGCTCAGGCCAGCGCGCCGCGGCGCCGACGGCGGCGGCGACCCCCAGGGACAAAGAGAGGAGGCCGACGCGGCCCGTGCACGCGGGGTGCGCGGCGAGGTGGCGGACGCACACCCGCACGTCGTCCTGGTGTTCAGGCCCGCCGAAGTCTTCTTCGCCCCAGCTCGCGCCGCGGCCGGCGGGGTCGTGGAGCAGCACCGCGAAGCCGAGGGACGCCAGCTCCGCCCCGTCGACGACCGCGCCGCGGCCGGAGAGCGCCTCGATGCCCTGGTGGATCGCCGGGGAGACGACGAGGCCGGGGAGGGGACCGGCGCCCTTCGGACGGAGGAGCTGCGCGGCCAGCTTGTAGCCGGCGGTGGAGTGGAGCTCGAGCGCTTCGCGCTCCACCGGGGCGGGGTGGGCGGCGCGACGGAGGGCCCGGAGCGCCGCGGCGCCCCGCCAGTCGAGCGCCGGGGGGAGGAGGACGCTCATGGGGCCGGCTGCGCGGCCAGCCAGGCGTCGAGCCACCCCCTCCGGTTCTCCACGTAGGGGTGGAGGTCGGCGAGGCTGGTCTCGTAGGTGGCCTGGTCGTAGTACCGGTAGGGGTCCTGGGCGCTCCACTCGGCGGTCTGCGCGATCATGTCGTCGAGCGCGCTGAGCATCTCGGGGGTGCCATAGAGGTCGGTGGCGGCGGCGACGTGCTCCACGAACGCGGCGTGCCCCTCGTCGCTGGCGAGGATGTACGCCATGTGGGGGGTGTAGTCGGGATAATACAGGTAGTCTGGGGAGATGTCGTAGCCGACCCAGTCGAAGGTGCCGTCCATGTCCCAGGGGATCCACATCATCCCCTGCTCGGGGTGATCGTAGAGGTAATAGTTGTGCCCGCAGCACCAATAGCCGTCGCCGTCGGGGAGCACGGCCTCGGCCGCCCACTCGGTCATCCACTGGTCCACGTCGCCGAAGGTGGTGGTGTAGGCCGGGTCGTAGGAGGACCAGAAGTCGTTGATCCGGGTGTAGTCGACCTCCTCGCCTTCGTGATTGTCGAGGACGGTTCCGTACTTCCACAGGTAGCCGTCGGCGTTGTCCTTCCCGAAGTTGCGCTCAAGGAACTCGTGGTCGAGCTCCTCCATGTTCGCGTAGAGCCCGTAGAATTCCCCGTTGACGTAGAGCAGGGCGCTGTTGGTGCACGCGGCGGGGAGGCCTTGCCGGAGGAGATACCAGCTCGCGAGCCGGTTCTTGAGCACCGTGGGGTCGTAGAAGGGGCTGTCCAGCGCGATCTTTCGCTCTCCCTGGAAACGCGCGACTTCGTTGACCTCGTTGAACGCGACGACGAACTGCATCTTGTCGCCGAGCCAACAGCAGCTGCTGTTGCCCTTGAGCCGGATCTCCGCGTCGGGGACCACCTCCCCGTCGACCCGGAGCTCGGTGATCGGGAAGTAGTCCTTCGTGCCGTCGGCGGTGCGCCACTCGGTCTGGAGGTGGTGCCAGTCCCGCTCCTCGATGGTGACCTCGTAGACCGGGAGGCGATCCTGGGCGAAGAGCGGGCTGCAGCCGAAGTCTTCGTCGGGCTCCGCGGTGTCGCCGGTGTCGTCGGGCTCCGCGGTGTCGTCGGGCGCGGAAGGGAGCTCAGCGGCGCTGTCGGTGGCGTCGGGCGGGGCGAGGCCGATGGTCGGATCGCCGCCGCAGCCCAGGAGCGCGGCGAGGATCACAGCGCCACGCTCGCCACGTTCACGGACAGCCGGTAGTAGGCGCCTTCGCCCGTCGGCGTGCCGTCCTGCGCGCGCACGCGCAGGGTGTAGTCGCCCGCGGGCACCTTGGCGTCGGTCACGACGTGGGGGTCGACGCCGCCAGTGGTGAGACCGGAGGCCACCAGGGTATCCCCGGAGTAGACCTCCACCGAGGCCTGCAGGAGGCTGCCGTACGTGGCGCCGCCGAACGCGACGGTGATGTAGCCCTCCTCGGGGCTGGTGAACGGGAACCAGTCTTCGTCGCCCGCCGGGCTGATCCGGCCCTCGCCGTAGGCGGCGTACCAGAAGCCGGCGTCGGGGTCCTTGGCCTCGAGGGTGAGCGGCGGCGCGGACGCCGCGTCGTCGTTGGGCTCGACCTCGTAGGGGTTGCCGTAGCCGGCTTCGGTGTCGAGCACGAAGACCCAGGCGCCGTCGGCGTCGCCGGAGCCGCCGCTGGCGTCCTGCATGGCGAGGACGTAGCTGCTGCCAGGCGTGGAGATCAGCGTGCGGCCGTCTTCGGGGAGGGCGGAGCTGGCGCTGAGCACGAGGTCGGCATCGGCGTTGTAGACCTCGATCTCGGCCTGGTAGGGGCTGGAGTACACGTGTGGGTCGACGGCGAAGAAGAGCGCGCCGCCGTCGTGGGCGAGGTTGAGCTTGACGAAGTCGGTGTCGCCGACGCGCTCGCTCAGCACCGGGACGGCGAACCACAGGTTGTCGGTCTCGTCGCCAAACGTGACGTCCTTCCCCGCGCTGAGCAGGGAGTCGGTCTCGGCGGGCACAGACGAGGGCGCCAACGCCTCGATCGTGTAGTTTGTGGTGCCGACGTTGTTGGCGAGTCCCTGGGCGGTGCGGACATCCTGGACCGCGATGTAGTAGTCGCCGGACGTGGGGAAGAAGCCGAAGCATACCGAGTCGTACGTGCCGACGTCGCCGATCGGGTGTTCGTCCTCCTCGGCGATGAGGGTCATCGCGCTGTCGTACACGCTCACGAGGGTGTCGAGGGCGTCCTCGTCCACGTTCTCGTCGTCGTTGACGACCTGCACCCGGAACGGCTTGCCCGCGGTGCCGGTGATCTTGTACCAGTCCACGTCGGTGTCGTGGAGGTTGTCGGCGATCTCCTCGTCGAAGTCGATCACCACGGCGTGCTCGGGATCGTCGGCGTCGTCGATCACGACGGGATCGCCGGAGTCCGTGTCGCGGTCGGTCGGCTCGCTGGTGTCTGCCCCGGGCGTCGTGGCGCAGCCGAGGAGGGGCAGGAGCGTGAGCAAAGTGAGGCGCATCGCGCGAGTATAGCCAACAAAGGCGTCCCGAGGCCTTGCCGTGCCTCCTCCCCGTGCCTAAACCCGCCCGCCATGCGCGTTCTGACCGGAATCAAGCCCACCGCGATGCCCCACGTGGGCAACCTGCTCGGGGCGATCGAGCCCGCGCTCCGCCTGCAGGAGGAGCACGAGGCGTTCTACTTCATCGCCGACTACCACGCGCTCACCACCCTGCAGGACGCCGCGAAGATGCGGCAGTACCGGCGCGAGGTCGCGGCCACGTGGCTCGCCCTCGGGTTGGACCCGGCGCGCACCGCCCTCTTCGACCAGTCGGACGTGCCTGAGGTGGCCGAGCTCACCTGGCTCCTGGCCTGCGTGCTCGGCACCGGCGCCCTGGAGCGGGCCCACGCGTTCAAGGCCGCGCAAGCCGATGGTCGCGAGATCAACGTCGGCACGTTCTTGTACCCGGTGCTGATGGCGGCCGACATCCTCATCTACGACAGCAACCTGGTCCCGGTCGGCAAGGACCAGAAGCAGCACGTGGAGATGGCGCGCGACATGGCGATCGCCTTCAACCACCGCTTCGGCGAGGTCTTCGTGCTCCCGGAGCCGCTCATCCGCGATGACGTGGCCACCATCCCCGGGCTCGACGGGCGCAAGATGTCGAAGTCCTACGGAAACACCGTGGAGCTGTGGCTGCCCGAGAAGCAGCTGCGCAAGAAGATCATGTCCATCGTGACGGACAGCAAGGGCGTCGAGGACGTCAAGGACCCGGAGACGTGCAACGTCTTCGCGCTCTACAAGCTCTTCGGCACGCCCGAGCAGGTGGCGGAGCTCGCCGCGCGCTACCGCGCGCCGGGCATGGGCTACGGCCACGCCAAGCAGGCGCTCTTCGAGGCGATGGAGACTCGGCTCGGCCCGGCCCGCGCCCGCTACGAGGCGCTCCTCGCGGAGGGCACCGAGCTCGACGCCGCGTTGGAAGCCGGCGCCCGGCGCGCTCGCGGCGTTGCCGCCGGGGTGCTCGCGCGCGCTCGTGAAGCTTCGGGCTTTCGGCGCGCGCCGCGACTGCCGATCCCTTGAGCGCGCCACTTGCGTTCTCCCCGCAGTGGCTTGACTGCAAAAATGCTGCAAGGACGCAGCCTGCAACCCGCACCCCTCCAGCTTGACAGCTTCTTGACAATCATGGGTCGCCGTTCCCCCTATTAACGGCGGCCGGGGCTTCGTCCCCACGCACCGCTCCACGCTTGCCGCCGGGAATATTCCACGCCCCCGGCGAATTCAGTCCCGCCCCGGCCCGCCCCCGGCCCAAATCCCTTCGTCCCAGGTGATCCATGTCGCTGCGCTTGCGTTCATCCTCCTCTGATGGTGCCCGTCGCCGCTCCGAACGATTGACCGCGGAGGAGGAGAAGCTGATCGCGCGCGAAATCCGCAAGGCGGAGCAGGTGGCGCGTGAATGTGTCGCCGGCATCGACGCGGCGGAGAACATCCTCCGTCGCCGTCCGGACCGGGCGGAGCGCACGCGAGCCGGCGCAGTCGATCGTCTGGAGGAGGCGGTCCGCGCGGTGGCGAAGGCCGCCCGCAAGGAAGACGACCTCAAGATGTACGCCCGCAAGGCCCAGGGCGCCTGGCAGCAGGCCGAGGAGCTGCGTTGGCGCCTCGCGATGAGCGGACGCCGCATCGCCCACGGCGAAGCCCGCAAGCTCGCCGGCCCGTTCATGGACGAGGAGGACCTGGTGCAGGAGGGCTACATCGGCCTGCTCCGCGCGGCCAAGCGCTTCGATCCGGACCGCGGCATCCGCTTCTCCACCTACGCGCGGTGGTGGGTCCGTGCGCAGATGACCCGCGCGATCGACCATACCGGCCGCCCCGTGCGCCTCCCCGGCTGCGCGGTGGAGCAGACCCGCAACCTCCGCAAGGCGATGAAGCGCTTCGAGGCCGCGGGCATCGAGTACAACGTGGGCGATCTCGCCGAAGAAGTGGGCATCGACAAGGAGCGCGCCGAGCTGCTCCTCTCCCAGGGCAACACCATCTCCCTGGAGCAGCCGGTGGACGACGGGCCGCGCCCCCGCCCCCTGGAGCGGTTCCTCTCGGATGAAGACGCCGTGTCGCCGGACGACGAGAGCATCCAGATCCAGGAGCTCTCCCGCATGGGCAAGGCCTTCAACAACGTGCTCAGCGAGCGCCAGCGCTTCGTGCTCACCCGCCGCTACGGCCTGGAGGACGGCGAGTTCCGTACCCTCTCCGAGGTAGGCAAGGAGATGGGGCTCTCCCGCGAGCGCGTGCGCCAGATCGAGCGTGAGGCGCTCATCCGCCTGCGCGACCAGTCGGGAATCCGGGACCTCCGCGGCATGCCGCTGCCGGAGCCGGGCGAAGCGTAGTCCTTACTCTTCGCCCGCGATCACGGCCGCCCACCCGGGCGGCCGTGGTTGTTTTTGGGCCCGGAGCGAGCCGGCCGCGCAGCGGCGGGCGGTGGAGGGCTTGGAAGGGCGCGGCGGCGGCGGCGCGTGAGGCGGA
>CAIXRH010000296.1 GCA_903921785.1 uncultured Pseudomonadota bacterium | reverse complement strand
CGCCGCTCGCGTCGACCGCGCCTGGCGTCGGCGTGCCTGCGGCGCTGCCCGGCGCGGCAGCTCCCGCGGTCGTCCCGACGGTCCCCCCGGCCGCTGCGCCGACGCAACCTGTCGCGACAGCACAACCGACTGGCGCGCCCGCGTCGCAACCTGTCGCGACGCCTCCGGCGATGCCGCTCCCCGCCGCTGGCGCAGGCGCCGATCCGGCCACCACCGATCCGCTGATGGCCGAGGGGATGAAGGCCTTCGCCGAAGCTCGCTATTTCGATGCCGCTGGCGCCTTCTACCGCGTCCTTCAAGTCGATCCTGCCCATCGCGACGCAAAACGGATGGGCTACGTCGCCTGTGAGTTCATCGCGCTCTCCGAGATGCGGAGCGCGCTGGTACAGCGCACGACGACCGACGCCGCGCGCGCCGAAGCAAAGGCCACCGCGCTCGACGCGGTGGCGAAAGCCCAGGCCGGCACCCTCCC
The DNA here is from genome assembly GCA_903921785.1 of uncultured Pseudomonadota bacterium. Taxonomy (GTDB): domain Bacteria; phylum Myxococcota_A; class UBA796; order UBA796; family SXON01; genus SXON01. The sequence goes on along the minus strand of CAIXRH010000296.1, from coordinate 10,014 downwards.
CGTCGCCGAGGCCCGCGCGCCGCTCGAAGCGGCGCTGGCGCTCACCCCGGACGACACGGAGCTCGTCGCCGCGAAGGCCGCGCTCGACACCAAGGTGGCGTCGCAAGTGCGTGCCGCGTCCGCGGCGAAGGGCGCGGCCCAGGCGAAGGACCTGGCGGCGAAGCTCGCGGCCGCACAGGCCGATCTCGACGCCGGCAAGCTGACGAAGGCGGTGAAAGGTTTTGAAGCGGTGATGGCCGCCGACCCCACCCACAGCGCCCCGGAGTACTACCAGGCGCAGGAAGGCGAGCAGGCGGCGAAGGACCGCATGCGCACCGACAGCAAGGCGGCCTGGGCGGAGGCGAACGCGGCGATCAAGGTGGATGACTGGCTCACCGCCCGCAAGCGCCTGCAGGAGGTCGTGTCCACCGACCCCTACAACGACACCGCCGCCACCCGCCTCGCCGAGGCGAAGAAACACCTGAAAGAGAGCGCCAGCGAGGTCTACAAGGAGGCCCGGGTGCTCGAAGAGATGGGGCAGTCGGAGAAGGCGCTCGCGCTGTACCACAAGGTGCAACTCTACGTGGGCGAGGAGTCCGACCCGCTCTACGGGAAGGCCCAGGCGCGGATGGACGTGCTGCTGCGGTGAGGGGCCGGCGGCCGGATTAGTCCCCCGCATGCCGTACCCCCACCTGCTCGCGCCGCTCCCCGTCGCGCACGTCACCCTCAAGAACCGCGCGATCATGGGGTCGATGCACGTGGGGCTGGAGGAAGAAGGCGGGAACTACCCGAAGCTCTCGGCCTTCTACGCCGAGCGGGCCAAGGGCGGCGTGGGGCTCATCATCACCGGCGGCATCGCCCCCAACCGCGCGGGGCAGCTCAAGCCGTTCGCGAGCACGCTCAACTCGTCGCGAGAGGCCCGCCGCCACCACTTCGTGACCGACGCGGTGCACGCCGAAGGCGGGCGGATCTGCCTGCAGATCCTCCACGCCGGCCGCTACAGCTACCACCCGTGGAACGTGGCCCCGACCCGGCTGAAGTCGCCCATCAGCCCGTTCTCGCCGTGGGGGCTCACCGGCGGCGGCGTCCGCTCCACGATCAACGACTTCATCCAGTGCGCGAAGCTGGCGAAAGAAGCGGGCTACGACGGAGTGGAGGTGATGGGCAGCGAGGGCTACCTCATCAACCAGTTCCTCGCGCGCCGCACCAACAAGCGCACCGACGAGTGGGGCGGCGAGTACGCCAACCGCATGCGCTTCGCGGTGGAGATCGTGAAGGGCATCCGCGGCGCGGTCGGCCCCGACTTCATCCTGGTCTTCCGCATCTCGGCGATGGACCTCGTGGAGGACGGTAGCTCCTGGGAGGAGGTGCTCCAGCTCGCGGTGGCGCTGGAGGCAGCCGGCGCCTCCATCCTCAACACGGGCATCGGCTGGCACGAAGCGCGTGTGCCGACGATCGCCACGATGGTGCCGCGCGCGGCGTTCAGCTGGGTCACGAAGCGGCTGCGGGAGTCCGGCGTCGTGAAGCTACCGCTGGTCACCAGCAACCGAATCAACACCCCGGAGGTCGCCGAGGCGGTGCTCGCCGGCGGCGCGGCGGACCTGGTGAGCATGGCCCGCCCCCTGCTGGCGGACCCCGACTTCATGGCGAAGGCCGCCGCCGATCGTGCGTCCGACATCAACACCTGCATCGCCTGCAACCAGGCCTGCCTCGACCAGGTCTTCTCCAACCAGCGGGCGAGCTGTCTGGTGAACCCGCGCGCCGGCTTCGAGACCGAGCTCGTCTACCGGCCGGTCGCGGCGCCGAAGCGGGTCGCGGTGGTGGGCGCCGGTCCCGCGGGCCTCTCGGCGGCGACGGTCGCCGCGGAGCGCGGCCACTCGGTCACCCTGTTCGAGGCCCAGCCGGAGCTCGGCGGGCAGTTCGACCTCGCCCGGCGGGTGCCCGGGAAAGAAGAGTTCGACGAAACCCTCCGCTACTTCACCGGCCGCCTCACGCAGACCGGCGTCACGGTGCGCCTCGCCACCCGCGTCGGCGTCGACGACCTCCGCGGCAAGTTCGACGCCGTGATCCTCGCCACCGGCGTGGCGCCGCGCAAGCTCGACCTCCCCGGCGCCGACCACCCGAAGGTGCTCGGGTACGCGGAGGTGCTGCGCGGCGCCCCGGTGGGCAAGCGGGTCGCGATCATCGGCACGGGCGGCATCGGCCACGACGTCGCCGAGCTGCTCACGCACGGCGAAGCGCCGCCCTCCGCGCCGGACGCCCACCTCGCCGCGTACCTCGCGGAGTGGGGCGTGGAGCCCACGTGGGGCGCCGGCGCCGCGGTTCCCGGCGGGCTGCGCGCCCCCGAGCGTCCGGCCGCGGTTCGCGAAGTCACGATGCTCCAGCGTTCTTCGCGGAAGGCCAGTCCGCGCCTCGGGAAGACCACCGGCTGGATCCATCGCGCCGCGCTCCGCAACCGCGGCGTGAAGCTCCTCACCGAGGTCACCTATCGGCGGGTGGACGACGCGGGCCTGCACATCGAGATCGGCGGCCAACCCCAGGTCCTCGCGGTCGACACGGTGGTGGTCTGCGCCGGGCAGGTGTCCCAGAACCAGCTGGCAGGCCCGCTCCGGGAAGCGGGGCTCACCGTGCACGTGATCGGCGGCGCGGAGGAGGCCTCGGAGCTCGATGCGCGGCGGGCGATCGCCCAGGGGGCGAAGGTGGCGGCGGAGGTGTAGGGGCTGCCTCTCCCCGAAAATCGGGCTACCCTGCCGCTCCTCCCCGGAGTCTCCCCGTGCACTGCCAGGCCTGCGGCGACGCCGCGCCCACGAAGCATGTCTCGTTCCACCAGAACGTCGGCCTCGTCATCCTCCGCTTTCCGTCCTCGATCAAGGGGGAGCTCTGCCGCGGGTGCATCGACAAGTACTTCTGGCGGATGTCGCTCATCAGCTTCTTCTTCGGCTGGTGGGGCTTCATCTCGTTCTTCTGGACGCTCTTCACGCTCCCGATGAACGTGATCACCTACCTCGGCGCGCTCTCGGTCCCCCACCGCGTACGATAGCCGCCACGCACCCGAGCCCGTACTCCACCGAGCGGACCAGGGAGATCGAGCGGGTCGTGTCGTCGTAGCGGGTGCCCACCGGCCGCTCCACGAGGTGCAGGCCCGCGGCGATCGCCGCGACGAGCATCTGCTGGTCGAAGACGAAGTCGTCGGAGAAGTCCGCGAAGGGCACGCGACGCAGCGCCGACGCGGAGTACGCCCGCGCGCCGGTGTGAAGCTCGGTGAAGGACGTGCCGAACCGCAGGTTCGCGAAGCCGGTGAGGGCGCGGTTGCCCAGCCGCCGCCAGCCGGGGATCACCCGCGGATCCACGAGGAAGCGACTGCCGAGGACCACGTCCGCGTCGGCCAGCGCATCGGCGAGCGCGAGGGTGGCCGCCGTCTCGTACTGGCCGTCGCCATGGAGCATCACCACCCCGGTGGCACCCGCCGCCAACGCTTCGGCAAAGCCTGACTTCTGCGCCGCGCCGTAGCCCCGGTTCACCTCGTGGCGGATCACCGTGGTGAGCGGGCGGTCGCTGCGCACCGGCACCCGACTGCCGTCGTCCACGACGATGGCGGGGAGCTCGCGCGGGAGCTCGGCGAGGACGCGGGCGAGCGCACCCGGGGTGTCGAGGGTGGGGAGGAGGACGTGGATCACCGCGCGAGGTCCTCCCACCGCGCCCGTCCCCGCCACAAGACGCCCAACATCGCCAGCTCGCCCCGCGTCCACGTCGGCGCGTCCTGCCGGCGATCGGCGAGCCAGCGGGGGAGGTCGGCGACGCCCTCGGCGATGCCGCGGAGGGCGGCGAGGCGCGCAGCGGCGGGGACGTCGGCACCGGGACCTCGACCTCGGGCGCCAAGCGCGGCCAGGAGTGCGTAGCGGGCAGCGGTCGTGGCCGGGAGGGCCGCGAGCGTCGTCCACGGCATCGAGCGCGCGGCGGCGCGCACCCGATTGCGCTCGATGAGCCGAATCTTCTCGGCGGAGACGCGCCCCCAGGAGGCGCCGAGGTGGTGCTCCACGATCGCGTCGGGGACGCTCACGAACCTCACCCCGCGGCGGTGCAGGCGGAGCGCGAGGTCGACGTCCTCCCCGAAGCTGCCGAAGCGCTCGTCGAACCCGCCGACCGCCGACCAGAGCTCCCTCGCCACCACCGCGGCGGCGCCGGAGAACGAGCCGGGCGCCTCGGGGTAGCCCCGGTCCGGGCCGTTACGGCCGCGGGCCCAGACGCTGCCGTCGGGGAGGAAGCCGAGGCCAGAGTTGTCGAGGCGCCCGCTACCGTCGGCGAGGCGGATGCGGGGCTGGTACACGGCGGGGCCGGTCCAGGCGGCGGCGAGGGTGGAGAGGCAATCGGGCGCGAGGCGGGTGTCGTCGTTGAGGAGGAGGACCTCCCCGGTGGTCGCGGCCGCGCCGGCGTTCGCCGCCCGCGCGTAGCCCACGTTCTCGCCGAGCTGGAGCGCCGGCGCGTCCACGGCCAGCGTTCGGTTCGAGACCACCACGATCAGCTCGTCGGGGGGGAGGGTCTGGGCCCGGAGCGAGCGCAGGCACGCGTCGAGGAGCGGCCCGCCTTGGTGGGTCACCACGACGGCGGCGAAGCGCACGCCGCTCACGCGCCGACGCGCTCCCCGCTCATTCGCACGCCGCGACCGTGCCCTTCACCGCGGCTTCGGCCGCGGCCAGCGCCGTCGCGGAGCCGGGCGGCATGGCGGGCGGCGCCTCCAGGTCGTTGCGGTGGGCCGAGACGGCGGCGCGGAGGCGCACGGTGCTCTCGGTCGCGCGCGTCCCCGACGCGCCGGCGGCGAGCGCGGCCGCCTGGGCGACCTGCGCCTCCGGGGGGAAGTTCAAGAACGCATAGTCGGTGGCGTCGGTCGCGGCGATCTGGCCCGCGCGGTCCACATCGAACGCGAGGCGGTCGGCGTCGTCGAGCGCCGCTTTCAGGCCGGCCTGGGCGGCCCGGTGGTCGGCGTCGGCGGTCGCGACCGCCGCTTGGAGCTCCGCCAGCTCCTTGGGCGGCTCCGCCGGGAGCGGCGCGAGCGCGCCGAGGCCCTGGAACGCGTCCGGCACCCCCAGGCGCCCTTCACCGGTCTGCACCGCCGCTTCGTAGCGGGCGCGGGCGAGCCCGAGGCGGAGCCGGACCGCGGCGGTGGCCTTCCCCCAGGCCTCGATGCGCTCGATGGCGATCGGCACGCGCGCGGCCTGATGGTCGGCGTCCAGGCCATGGCCCTGCACCTTCAGGCTCCAGTCGGTCCAGGTGGCCTGCGCCTGCCCCGAGGCGGTGCCCGAGGCGCGGGAGGCGCGGGTGAACGCGTCCTGCGCCGCCTCTCCCGTCTGCGCGGGTGTCGCTACCGCCGCGGCCCCCGCGGCCTTCGCACGCCCGTCGAGCTCGGTGGCGGCGGCGAGGAGCCCCGTCGCGTCGATGCTCGCGGTGTCCGTGGCGAGCGCCGTCGTGAGCACGCCCCACGCGGCGGCCTCGGTGGATCGGGCGGCGGTGCACGCCTGGTGATGCTCCCACCACCCGCAGCCGGTCAGCGTCCACAGAAGCAGCATGGGGATCATGGTAGCAGAGTGGGGGGCGGGGCGTCGCCGCGGCCACCCTCCGCTCGGCCTCACGTGTGGCCGCCGGGAGCCGATCGCCACGGCGCGGCCTCGCCGTTACGATCCCGAGATGTTCGTGTTCTTCCCGCTCGCCCTCGCCGCCGCGCCGACCAACCTCAACGGCCGCTGGACGCTGGACCTCGGCGCCAGCGACTCCGTGGACCCGCTGCTGGAGGCGGTCGGCGCGTCCTGGACCACCCGGCAGCTCGCGGCGCACATCTCGGTCACGCAGGAATTGACGGTGGGGAGCGGCACGCTCACCATCGCCGCCGTCTCCAACGTCGGCAGCAAGACCGACACCGTCCCCACCGACGGCACGGCCACCTACGGGAAGTCCGAGTTCGGCAGCGGCACCCGCCGCTGCAATTGGGTCGGCGCCGAGCTCCATTGCGAGAGCCACGTACAGGTCACCGGCGGCGCCTGGGGCGACCTCACGCTGGTCCGCAAGGTGGACGGCGCCGGGCTGATGCACCAGGTCTACGATCTGAAGCTGCAGGATGGTCGCGCCTTCCACGCGGATCGGGTGTTCCGGAAGGGCTGAGGCGGCGCGCCGCCGACGTTTGTCCTGGCTCGCGACGGTGTAGCTGGGCCGGGAGGTGAACCCATTGTCGGTCTGGTTCGTGAGGGTAGGGCCGGGCCAGGCGATGGAGCCCGCCTTCTCCGCTCCCCCGCCGGTTACGCGGACTCCGGAATGTACCTCCTCCTCGCCCTACTCGGCGCCTGCGCGCCCGCCTGGCAGCCGTCCCGAGCAGGGCGGTTCGACCTCGCGGTGCCCGACGCCTGGGCCGTCACCCGGAACTACCGGTTTCTGGGTACGGACACGGTGGTGCTCGCGAAGGGGAGCGCGGCGATGAGCGTCACCGTGCGGCCCGCCGAGCCGGAGAAGCGCCCGTTGCCCCTGGACCTTGTCGCCGGCGTCCGCGCGCTGTCGTGGGGCCGGCGCGTGGGCGTGGAGAACGCGGTGCTCGGAGAACAGGAGATCGTGATCGACGGCCGGCGGGCCTGCGCGGTGACCGGGCTGCGGCGCTGGCGCACCGCCACCACCGGCTTCACCATGGTGTACCTGCGCGCTCCCGGGCAGACCGTGGAGCTGGTGCTTCACGCGCCCGCGGACGAGATCGCCGGCTACGCCGCCACCTGGGGCACCTTCCTCGACGCCTTCCACCTCACCGCCCCGCCCGAGCCCGACGGCCCGCTGTTCTGGGAGGACACGTGGCGACGCTGAAGTGTGAGGTGATTCGCCGGGAAGGTGAGGGTGCTTTCCCCTGCGTGGTGCGCTCGCCCGAGGGCCGCGTTCTCCGCCTCCACGGCGACGCCGCCCCCCGACACGCCCGCTGGCTCGGCCTCTGCGACGGCGTGGCCGTGTGGTCCGAGCCCGCCGACAACCCGGGCCCAGGGCTTGGCATCTACGTGGAAATCCATGTCGCGGAGCTGGTGGACGAGGTGGGCGTGGCCCTCGGGCCGGACCGCGACAGCTCCGGGCTCTTCGACCCGCCCAGCGAAGCCTCGCTCACCGGCGAACGCACCGGGGTTTCCACGGAGGAAGCCGGCGCGGAGCAGCAGCGAACCGCGGTGCTCGCGTGGATCGCGGCGTCCCTTGGGGAGCCGAACCGCCTCCCCGAGGTCGGGGCGCCCTGCGCCGCCCTCCGCACCCGCATCGCCGACGAGCCCCCCGACCTGCTCCCGAGCCTCGGCTTCGGCGCCGTCGTGCGCGACGCGCGGGTGCTCCGCGCCCCCCCGGCCCCGCCCCCCGCGACGCCCGGCCCCGGCGCCTCCTTCACCGACGACACCGTGACCCAGGTCGACCTCCTCCCGCCCCGCCCCGAGGACCCCCGCACCGGCGTCACCGGCGCCACGACCACCGGCCAGACCGGCAGCACCCGCTTCGGGTGGTTGCCCAGCGAGCGGATCGTTCGGGTCGCGCTGCTCGTCTCCGCGGCGCTCCTCGGGCTGAGCGCCTACGCCTGGTGGAGGTTCGCGTGACCCCCCTGCTCCTCGCCTGCGGCGCGGCCTTCCTCGCCGGCCTCGTGGACGCCATGGCCGGCGGCGGCGGCCTCATCCAGCTCCCAGCGCTCTTCGCGCTCCTCCCTCACGAAGTGCCGGTGACGGTGCTCGGCACCAACAAGGTCTCCTCGATCTTCGGCACCAGCGTGGCGTGCGTACGCTACGCCCGGTCGGTGAAGCTGCCGTGGCGCTCGGTGGCGGGCGCGGCGATGGCGGCCTTCTTCGGGAGCGGGCTCGGCGCGGAGGCCGCGCGCCACGTGGACAGCTCGATCTTCAAGCCGGTGGTGCTCGTGGTACTGGTGCTCGTCGCCGGGTTTACCTTCTTCCGACCGGCCTACGGCGCCGTGGCCCACACGGTGGAGCGCCCGGCGCTCGGGGCGCTGCTCGGCGGGCTCATCGGCTTTTACGACGGGCTCGTGGGTCCGGGCACGGGCACGTTCCTCATCTTCGCGTTCATCGCCACGTTGGGGTTGGACTTCGTGCAGGCCTCCGGGGCGGCGAAGGCGGTCAACGTGGCCACCAACCTCGCCGCGGTGCTGATCTTCGCCTCCACCGGGAACGTAAAATGGGCGTGGTCCCTGCCGATGGCGGCGGCGAACATGGCGGGGAGCGCCGTGGGAGCGCGCCTCGCGCTCGGCAACGGCGCGGGCTTCGTGCGGCGGGTGTTCCAGGTCGTCATCGTGGCGCTGATCGCCAAGGTCGGCTGGGACGTGATGCACCGTTGAGGCGCGGCTCCGGTGAGCTGTCCCCCCTGTCCGCAGCGGATTGTGCGTCGCGTCGCGGGGCGTGCCTATAAGCGGGGCCTCTCACGGAGCGCCCCATGGCCGTCACCCACGTCACCACCGACTCCTTCACCAAGGACGTGCTCGAAAGCCCGGTCCCGGTGATCATCGACCTCTGGGCCCCCTGGTGCGGCCCCTGCCGCTCCATCGCCCCGGCGCTGGAGACCATCGCCGAGAAGCGCGGCGACACGGTGCGGATCGTGAAGATCAACGTGGATGAAGAGCCGGCCCTCGCCCGCGCCTTCCAGGTGCAGAGCATCCCGATGGTGATCGGCATGAAGAGCCGCGCGGTCGTGGCGGTGGAGGTCGGCTGGCGCGGCGCCGCCTCGCTCGAGGCCCTCGTGGACAAGACGATCGCCGCCACCCCGCCGCCGGAGCTCCGCGAGGTGGACGTGGCCGGCCTCAAGGCCGCCCTCGCCGCCGGCGCCACCGTGGTGGACGTGCGCAACCCCGACGAGACCGCCGCGGGGCACGTCCCCGGGGCGATCCTCCTCCCGCTCCCCGAGCTGGAGGGCCGCGTCGGCGAGCTCGCCGCGCACAAGGGCAAGGACCTGTACGTGATCTGCAAGAGCGGCGGCCGCTCGGCCCGCGCCGCAGAGTTCCTCGCCGGCCAGGGGTTCACCCCGGTGAACGTCGCGGGCGGGACGATGTCGTGGTTGGCGCAGGGGTTCCCGGTCGAGCGCTGAACGACGAGGGTACCCAGGGAGCGGCGGTCGAGGACCGGCGTGCCGCCCGGCCACGCCGTGGTCGAGGCGCCGCCGACGGCGAGAAGAGCGAGGCGGGCGCGAATGACGACGTCCGCACCCCCGGCCCTACCCGAAGCCCCGACGCGCAACTACGCTGTGCCCGTGGACTACCGCGTCGTGTGGGACGAGCCCGAGCCCTGCCCGTATCGCCCCGGCGAGACGGCGCGGTTCCCCATGCGGGTGCCTCCGCGCCGCCTCACGCCCGCCGAGCTGGACGCGCAGCTTGAAGCCGGCGATCGCCGCAGCGGCCGCATGCTCTACACCCCCACCTGCCCGGCGTGCTCCGCCTGCGAGCCGATCCGGGTGTCGATCCCCGAATTCGCGCCGAACAAGTCGCAGCGGCGGGTGTGGCAGCGCAACCAGGCCGAGCTCACGGTGATGGTCGGCCCCCCAAAGGTGGACGCCGAGCGGATCGCGCTCTACAACCGCCACAAGAGCGAACGTGGGCTCTCGCGCTCCGGCCTCGACATCTCCCCCACCGCCTACAAGCAGTGGCTGGTGGACAGCAACTGCGACACCCGGGAGATCACGTACTCCCTCGGCGAGCGGCTCCTCGCGGTGAGCGTCCTCGACGTCGGTGCGGAGGCGGCCTCGAGCGTGTACGTCTACTTCGACCCGGACGAGTCCAAGCGCGCGCTCGGGGTCTACTCCGCGCTCGTGGAGATAGCGTGGCTGCGGTCGCAGGGGAAGCGCTGGTACTACCTCGGGCTCTACGTGGCCGACTGTCGTCACCTTGCCTACAAGTCCGACTACCGGCCCAACGAGCGCCGCGTGGGCGGGCGCTGGGTGGCGGGCTCGTGAGCGTCCGGGGTCGCCTGCGGGCGCTCGTTGAGCGCGTCGTGGCGGCGGCGGGCGCCGGAGGCGGCGCGGCGGCGGCCGGAGGCGGCGCGG
>CAIXRH010000295.1 GCA_903921785.1 uncultured Pseudomonadota bacterium | reverse complement strand
CAGCGCGTCGAGGAGCCGGTCGGCGGCCGCGAGCTGGCCGGCGCGCGCGGCGATGCCGAGGCGCAGGCTGAGCCGCTCCAGCCGGGCGGCCCCCGAGATCTCCCCGATCGGCGGCGCCTCGAGGACCCTGGCGGCGCCCGCGTCGTCGCCGAGCTGGATGCGCGCGGCGGCGGCGGCGTGCTCCGCCCACACGTGCTCGGTGGAGGTCGCCACCGTGACGCGCAACGTCTCCTCCGCGAGCTCCAGCGCGCGGGCGGGACGGCCGAGGCGGAGCGCCACGGCCGCGCCGCGGAGGAGCCAGTCCGCGCGGTACATCCAGGGCGTTCCGGCGGTGAGCGCGTCGGCCTCGGCGAGGAGCCGCTCGGCGGCGCCGGCGTCGTCCGTGAGCGTGGCCAGGAGCCCGAGGGCGGCGCCCAGGGCGGGGATGGACCCGACCTGGCGGAGCGCGGCCTCGGCGGCCTGGAGCTTCTCGCGGGCGTCCGCCTCCCGGCCGAGCTCCACCAGCGCCGCGGCGGCGCCGTACAGTGCGTTGCCGCGGCCGAAGTCGTCGGGGATGGCGGCGTAGGCGTCGGCGGCGCCCTGGTACCGGGCGGCGGCGCCTTCCCACGCGCCGCGCTGCTCCAACGCCAGCGCCGAGAACCGCAGGCACTGGGCCCGCGGCCACGGGAGGGTGTGGAGGGACAACGCCCGCTCCAAGAGGGCGGTGCCCGCGTCGGCTTCGCCGCCGAGCACGGAGGCCACGCCGAGGGCCATCAGGGCGTGGGCGCGGAGGCGGACGTCGCCCCCGCTCTCGAGGGACTCTACCAGTGGCCGCAGCCGCGCCTGCGCCTGGGGCGTCTCCCCGGCCCCGATGCGTCCCCAGCCGCGCACCAGCCGGGTGACCCAGCCTTCGTCGCCGGACTCGGGCTCGGCTTCGACCTCGGCCACCACCGCGCGCACCGCGCCGCGATCGAGCTGGTCCAGCCGCGTGGATTCCCGTTCCGCGCTCACCACGCTCCTGCTGCTCCGTCGATGGCCGCGACGGTGCCTCCGTCCCGACGGGGACCCCCTATCCGGATGGGGAGGGGGGCGCGCTCGGACAACGGCGGGCATGGCCGATCGCGTGGGCGGCGCCGGAGGCGCCTGCTCGGGGCGGGCGGGCCCCCGCCGGATACGTCCCCCGCGCCATGGCCTTCCCCGACACCCGCTGGACGCTGGTCCTGCGTGCCGCCTCCGGCGGCGCTGCCGCTCCGCGGGCGCTCGACGAGCTCTGCCGCCTCTACTGGCAGCCCGTCTGGGTGTACTTCCGCGCCCGCGGCGCCACCGCGGAGGACGCCGAGGAGCTCACCCAGGAGCTGTTCGCCGAGCTGGCCGGCCGCCCGCTGGACGTCGGCGCCGAACGTGGCCGTTTCCGCAGTTGGCTCAAGGCCTGCGCGGTCCACCACCACCTGCGCTGGCTGGAGTCCGGCCGCGCCCTCAAACGCGGCGGCGCGGCGAAGCTCCTGGCGATGGACACCGCGATCCTCGAGACGGTCGCCGCCGCCGCGCCCGACCCCGCCGCCGCGTTCGACCGCGCCTGGGCGCAGGCGGTGATGGAGCGGGCGCTCGCCCGGCTCCGCGGCGAGTACGAACGCGGCGAGCGCAGCGGGGGCTTCGCGCTCCTGGAGCGGTTCTTCGGGGCCGGGGAGGCGCCGAACTACCGGGAGGCCGCGGCGGGGGCCGGGATGAGCCTCCCCCAGCTCAAGGCCTTCGTACACCGCGGGCGCGTGCGGTTCCGGGAGCTCGTGGCCGAGGAGGTCCGGGACAGCGTGGGGAGCGCGGCGGACGGCGCCGCCGAGGTCGACGCCCTCTTCGCGGCCCTCGCGTGAGCCAGCCGACCGCCTGCGCCCGCTGCGGCGGCGACCTCCGCGCCGGGCTCTGTCCCCGCTGCCTCGGCGCCGCCGACGAGCTCGAGCTCGGCGAGCGCATCGGCGCGGGCGGCATGGGCGAGGTGTGGCGCGGGCACCACCGCCGCCTCGGCCGCGATGTGGCCGTGAAGTACCTGTCGGAGGCGCTCCTGGCGCGCCCCGGCTTCGCCAGTCGGTTCCTCCGCGAAGCGCGGCTGCTCGCCCGGGTGCGCCACCCTGGCGTCGTCGCGGTGTTCGACGCGGGCGAGGAGGAGGGCGTCCCGTTCCTGGTGATGGAGCTGGTCGAGGGCGGTCCGCTCACGGCGCGCCTGCCGCTGCCGCCGGCGGAGGCGCTGCGGGTGGTCACCGCCGCCGCCGAGGCGCTCGCCGCCGCCCACGCCGCCGGCGTGGTGCACCGCGACGTGAAGCCCGACAACCTCCTCGTGACCCCCGAAGGACGCGTGGTCCTGGTGGACTTCGGGCTCGCCACCGCCCCGGACGAAGGCCCCGGCACCCTCACCCAGGCCGGCGCCCTCCTCGGCACCCCCGCCTTCCTCCCTCCGGAAGTGCTGGCCGGGCGCCCCGCGGACGTACGCGCCGACGTCTACGCCCTCGGCGGCGTGCTCGCCCAGGCGCTCACCGGGCAGCCGCCCGTGGGCACGCTCCCCGCGCTCCCCGGTAGCCTCGGCGCGCTCGTCCGCAAGGCGATGGCGCCGCACGATGACCGCTTCTCGGACATGGCCAGCTTCCTGGCGGCGCTCCGCGAGGCGGCGCGACAGGTCGGTGGCGGCGAGCTGCCGCCCGAGGAGCGCACGCTGCAGCACGCGGCCTCCGGGGTGCTCACGGCGGTCAGCGGCGCCGGCTTCGCCGCGGTGGTCAAGTGTGTGACGCCGAAGGTGATCACGGCGGCCGAGGCCGAGCCGCTCACGATGAACGCGCTGCAGCCGCTCCCGGACGGCCGCTTCGTCTCCCGCGCGCGGTTCGAAGAGGGGCCGATCCTCGGCGCGGTGGGCGCCGCGGCCCTCGGCGCGCTGGTCTGGGCGTTGATGCTCCGCCATTGGCGCCAGTCGGGGCTCCTCGCCGACGGCGGGCGGGTGCCTCAGGTGCGCACACTCTGGGGCCTCACCTTCCTGGCGGTCGGGTGGGCGGCGCTGCGGCGGGTGCTCGCCACGCCCGACGGCGCGCTCGGCCCGTTCGTGCCGATCCTCGGCGGCGGGATCGAGGTCCTCTGCCTGGGATGCTTCTGGATGGGCGCGCTGGAGACCGCCCGCCGCGGTCGCCCCGTGCTCTCGGAGTGGCGGTTGGTCCTCGGGATCGTGGTGGCCACGATCCCGCCGGCGGTGGCCCTGGCGGAGTGGCTGCGCGACTGGGCGCCGTAGCGGATACGCTGCTCCTGTGATCCTCGCGCTCCTCACCGCCTGCTGGCAGCCCGAGCCCTACGTGGCGCCGCCGCCCGCGCAGGTGGAGGCGAGCGACGTGCTGGCGGGAACCGCGGACCAGATCGTGCCCGGCGCGGCGGAGGCCGGGGCTGGCGAGGCCGAGGCCGAGGCCGAGCCTGCGGGCGAGGCGGGCGCGGCCGGGGGCGAAGGCGAAGCTCCGTCTCCGGAGGCCGGCGCCGCCGGCGTCGGTGAGGCGGGTGTGGCCGGGGGCGAAGGCGAAGTCGAAGCTCCCGAAGCTCCGCCCACGCCTACCGACCTCCCGGTACAGCCCTACGTGGCGCACACCGTCGGCCGGCCGATCACCATCGTGGGGGACGACGGCGCGCCGCTCCAGGTCATCACCGCGCAGGGCGCCAAGGTCACCGTGCTCGCGGAGGGGCCCGAGCGCGTAAAGGTGCATTGCGACGACTGCCGGCCCGAGGTGGAGGGGTGGCTCCAGAAGCGGGTGGTGGTCCGGTAGCGGAGGGGCGGCGTGGGTGCCCGGGGGAAGGTTGGTTTTGGTCCCACCTCCCGGCCCTTCTCCACCCTCGCGAGCCGAGACAGGCGTCGGCGCTCAGGGAGGCGGCGGGGAGCCGGCCGGCGCGGGCGCGGGGTCGGGCGCCTTCACCGGTTCAGGGGCGGGGGCCTGGACCGGGGCGGGGGCCTCGGCGGCGCCCGGTCCCGTGGGCGGGGAGCCAGGGATCGCTCCACCGTCGGGCGGCGGGCTGCCGGGGGAGCCGGCGGCGGGCGTGGCGGCGTCGCCCGCCTGGGCACGCTCGGCGCTCACGGCGGCGAGCGCGCCGGGGAGCGCGGGCTCCAGGAGCAGCATGTAGAGGATCACCTCCCGCCGCGCGTCCTGGAAGTAGGGGCCGGTGAGCTTCTCGGGCTCCGGAGACCACAACCCGCCGATGTTGAGGTTGTCCTCGTCCGCAGTGTAGGTCGGCCGGGTGAGGGTGCCGAACTCGCCGGCCACGTACACGCTGCCGACGAGCTCGTGGAAGTCGCCGGGGTTGGCCCAGGGGTCGAGGCGGTGGCGGAGCGCGAAGATCGCGTCGGCGAAGAGGGTGTCCTGCTTCGGGGTGAGGGTGCCGAGGAAAGCCTGCTCGCGGTCGAGGATGGTGCGCACCGAGGCGCTGCGCAGCTCCAGCAGCTCACCCTGGCGGCGGTCGATCACCTCGAGCTTCGCGGCGAGCGCGCCGAGCTCGTCCTCCGTGGCGCCGCGCGCCTGCGCCGCGTCGATCTCCTCGTAGACCGCGGCCACCTGCGGCTCGTAGGTGGACACGATCTCGGTCTGCTTCGCGGAGACCGCCTCGAACTCGCGCCGGGTGAACGCCACCAGGTCGTCGAGCAGCCCGAGCTGGTACCGGTCGAACTTCATGTAGCGGAGCCAGATCTTCAGCCGGACCGCTTGCTCCTGCTCCTGCACCTTCGGCAAGAACGCGTAGTCATAGAGCTTGCGGTAGAGCGGCGGCAGGGTGGCGCGATCCACGTCCGCCGCGGCGGCGGCCTGGGAGGGGGGCGGCTCGGGCGGCACCACACAACCGAGCGCGACGAGGAGGACGACGGACCACCGCATGGGCCGAGTCTACTCCGTCTGCTACGCTGGCCGGAGTGCGTCCGGCCCTCGTCATCACGTTCCTGCTCGCGGTGCTCGCCACGTGGCCGCTGGCGGTGGACCCGCTCGGCGGCCTCGTGGGCCACCCCGGAAACGACGTCTGGAACCACGTCTGGGGCTACTGGTGGGTGAGCGAAGAGGTGAAAAAGGGCTATTTTCCCCTGCTCACCGACCTCCTGCGCTTCCCGGGCACCAGCAAGCTCTTCTTCATCGACACCTTCGGCGCCCTCTGGACGCTCCCCGTGCAGTGGCTCGCCGGCCCTGTCGCCGCGTACAACCTTTCGATCTTCGTGGGGTTCTGGCTCGCCGGGCTGGGCGCCTGGGCGTTGTGCCGGCACGTGGTTGCGCAGCGATTTGGCGGCGGCGAAGGTGCGTCCCTGGTGGGCGCCGCCACGTTCATGCTCGCGCCGCACCTGCTGGCGCAGGCGTACAACGGCATCAGCGAGACGATCACCGCGGGCACCCTCGCGCTCGCCACCCTCGGGGTGCTGCGGTTCGCGGAGCGGCCCACGTTCGGGCGCGCCGTCGTCGCGGCGCTCGCGGCGGCGTTGTGCATGCTCTCCAACAACTACTACGGCCTCTTCGCGGCGCTGGGGGCGGGCGTCATCGGCCTCGCGCTGGCGGTCGCGCGGTGGGAGCGGGTGAACTGGCGCGGCTTGCCGATCCCGGCGCTCGTCCTGGCCGGCCTCGCCGTCGCCCTGGTGGCGCCCTCGTTGTGGTTGTTCCAGCAGTCGCTCGAGGGCCCGAGCGCCATCGTCAACCGCGACCCCGACTTCGTGTGGCGGTCGCTCATCTCCCACAACATCACCGACCTGGTCTCGGTTTTTCGGCCGGGGCACGTCTACAGTCCGGACTTGAAGGCCGAGCACGGCGAGGACCTGCTGATCGTCACCTACATCGGCTGGGTGCCGCTGGCGCTCGCCACGTTCGGCCTCCTCTCGCTCAAACGGTGGCGCGACCGCCTGCCGTGGGTGCTGTGGATCGGCCTGTTCGGCTTGTTGATGCTCGGTCCTTACCTCTACGTCAATGGCGCCTACGTCACGGTCGACGACCGGCGCATCCCGCTCCCCTTCCTCGCCTTCTTCGACGCCTTCCCGATCTTCGCCCGCATCTCTCACCCCTTCCGCTTCGTGGTGCCGGTGCAGCTGGCGGTGGCGGTGCTCGCTTCCCTCGGCGCGCGCCGCCTTCCCCCGCGCTGGGCTGGCGCCGCGGCGGCGCTCCTCGTCGTCGAGGCGCTGAAGCTCTCTCCCGCCCCCTGGCCGATCGCCCGCTCCCCCACGGAGATGCCGGCCTCCACGGCGATCCTCGCGGAGGACCCCGTCGCGGGCGCGGTGCTCGATCTGCCGATGGGGCTCCCGAACCTCGAGCGGGCGATCTACAACTACTGGCAGATCGGCCACGGCCGCCCCAGCCCCTACTCGCTCAATGAACCGAACCCCGAAGTCCTCGACCGCAACCACCTCACCCGCGCGCTCCGCGTCGCCGAGGCCGGCCGTCTCGACGAGCTCCCGCCCACCCTCCCGGACCTCGACCTTGTGGTCTCCGGGCGCGCGCTCTCCGACCTCGGAGTACGGTACGTGGTGATGCACGAGCGGTTCTACCTGCGGGAGCGCGCGAAGACCTCGCTGGAGCTTTTGCGCTTCGCGCTCGGCCCAGAGACCCTCACCACGCCCGACGGCGACCACGTATGGCGGCTGGAGGTGCCCGAGCCCGGGGCGGCGGCCCCCGAGTCGGCCGCGGATGCCGCAGCGCCCGCGGAGCCCGCCCCATGACGCGCGGGGTGCGTGAAGCGCTGGGCCTGTTGGCTGCGGTCGTCTGCTCGATGGCGGCCGCGATCGCGATCACCTGGCCGATGGTCGAGCACTACGACGAGGCGGTGCTCGGCGGTGGCGAGCTCGGCGGCTGGCTCTGGCGATATTCCTGGCATTTCCAGTCGCTCGACGGCCTCGTCTCCTCCGACCTCGGCCCCGTGGACAAGTGGCTCGGCTTCGTCGGCCTCGGCCGCTACCCCGAGACCGGCAACATCCTCGACGTCGTGGGGCTGTCCTACCCGCTGGAACACCTCCTCGGGTTCCCCAGCTCCTACAACGTGAAGATCCTCCTGATCCTCACGCTCGACGGCGTCGCCGGCTACGCGCTCGCCCGGTACTTCTCCGGGAGCATCGCGGCGGCGCTCGCGGCGTCGGCGGTCGCGGTGGTCAACCCGCTCACCATCCTCGAGGTGCAGGAGTGCGGGCTCCGGCAGGCCGTCCTCTGGTGGATCCTCCTGTACCCGGCGCTGCTCGACCGGGCGCTCCGCCGGCGCACGCTGGCCTCCGGCCTCCTCGCCGGCGCCTGCTTCGGCATGGCCGGCGCCTGGTACTGGTTCTATGGGCTCTTCACCGGGATGTTCACCGTGCTGTGGCTGGTGAAGACCGGGGTCACGGAGTGGCGGCGGTTGCGCTTCGCCAGCCTCGTTCGCGCCCTGGGCGGCGTCGCGTTGGGCATCACCCTCGGCGCCGGCCCGTTCATCCTCGCCTATGCACTCCATGAGCCCGGCGCGCCGGTCGCGGCGAACAACTCGGCCGACTCCGACAAACCGCTTTTGCCGGAGATGACCTTCTTCCTGCCGTTCCCCAGCTACGACACGGTCTCACACGCGCCGATGCGCCCCCAGACCTACGCGGAGAACGTGCTCGCGTCGATCAACCGAACGATCGGGTCGAGCTGGAGCGCCTCCTACCCGGTGGACCCGCGGGTGAACGCGGCGTTGCCCCTGGTGGTCGTCGGCCTCGGCGTGCTGCCCGCGTTGGTTCGTCGACGCTCGTGGGGCTGGCTGGCGGTGTGGTTCGTCTTCTACCTGGGCACGCTCGGCCCGTTCCTCCGAATCGGCGATGGCGACGCGCGGGAGGTGCTCCGGCTGAGCGGCAACTACGTCGTCCGGATGCCGTACACCTGGATGTTCCAGTTCATACCCGGCATGTCTCGTATGTTCGCGCCGTACCGACTCGCCTCGTACATGGTGGTGGCGTCGGTGGTGCTGGTGGCGCTCGCCGTGGCCCGACTCCCGTTCCGGGCGTGGATCGTTCCCCTGGTGATCGGGGCTACGGTCGCGCAGCCGATGTACCGGTGGGGCCGAGGCGCCATCAACGAAGGCGACGCC
The DNA here is from genome assembly GCA_903921785.1 of uncultured Pseudomonadota bacterium. Classification (GTDB taxonomy): domain Bacteria; phylum Myxococcota_A; class UBA796; order UBA796; family SXON01; genus SXON01. The sequence goes on along the minus strand of CAIXRH010000295.1, from coordinate 17,486 downwards.
GACTCCCGCGAGTTCCGATCCCCGATCAAGGCCAACAAGATCCGGATTCCCGAGTACTATCGGGACCTCGACGCGACCCAGCTCCAAGGCATCGTGGAGCTCCCCCTGGAGCAGCAGCAGGACCTCCTGTACTACTACCAGATTCTCCACAAGCAGAAGGTGTACCGGTCTTGGGCGAGCCCCGGCGCGATTCCGCCGTTTCTTCGCGCCAAGGACAGCGGCGGTGAGGCCGGCGCGCGGCTCCGCTACCTCGCCCGCCCTGACGTGATCACCGGCCCGCTGCCGAAGCTCTGGGACGAGCTCTCCCACAACCCGATGTCGGTCGATGCCACGGCGCTCACCCCGGAGAGCTTCGCGAAGTGGGCCAAGAGCGGGAACTACACGCGCATCATCGTGCACGAGCGGGGCTACTACCTGGTGGACCCGAACCAGGGCGCGCGGCTGTATACGGCCGCGGTCGAACGGATCCGTACCCAACTCGGGATCGACCCGGTGAGCGTCGACGAACTGAGCAAGGGAGACCCCGCGAACCCCGAGTTCGGCGTGCCGATCGCGGGGGACCTCGTGCCCTGGACTTCCCAGCCCGCAGACCTCCCGGAGGACCGGGCGCCCGCGATCTTCCACATGGCGGTATTCCAGATCGACGCCGAACCGCATTAGGATCAAGCGATGCGCCTTTCCCTCGTCCTCGTGCTCCTGGGCTCCGGCTGTGCCGCGGCCCGCTCGGGCTACGTCCTGCTCAACGCCCAACGCTCGGTGGAGAAGGCCGTCGCCGCCGGCGCCGAGAAGAAGGCGCCCTACGAGTACACGCTTGCGGTGGAGTACTACCAGAAGGCGTGCGAGGAAAACACCTACTCGGACTACGGCACCTCCGACAAGCTTGCCCAGTCCGCGATCGCCTGGGCCGATCGTGCCGTAGAAGCCACGGCAGACGCCGACAAGGACTTTGGTGAGGACATCGTCCCCGAAGTGCGCGAGGAGAAGAAGCCCGAGGAGAAGAAGCCCAACACCCTCGACCAGATCGACCTGGACGAACTCTGATGCGCCTGCTCCTCCCCCTCCTCCTCGTCCTCCCCGGGTGCATCCCCGTCGCCGGCCTCCAGGCCGACCACGACGCGCTCACCCGCGAGCTCGCCGACGCCAAGACCCGCACCCGCTGCAAGCCGGTGGACATGGCGCTCGCCGAGTCCCACCTCGCTTTCGCTGAAGTGGAGCTCGACGAGGGCGATCTTCGTCGCGCGCAGGAGCACCTCGCCACGGGCCGCGAGCACGTCGCGGTGGCCAACACCTGCCCGGTGAACACCGAGCGGAACCTCCTCGCCGCGCCGTCGAAGCCGGAAGACGCGCTGCCCGAGGGGCACATGGAAGAAGTGCCGCCGCCGCCGAAGCCGGTCGTCGCGCCGCCGCCGCCTCCGCCCGCGCCGCCCACCAACACCGACAAAGACGGCGACGGCATCTCCGATCGCGACGACGTCTGCGTGAACGACCCCGAAGACCTCGACGGGTTCAAGGACGCCGACGGCTGCCCCGACCTCGACAACGACCAGGACGGCGTGAACGACTCGCTCGATCGTTGCGCCGCCCAGGCCGAAGATCGCGACGGCTTCGAAGACACCGACGGGTGCCCCGATCCGGACAATGATCGTGACGGCCTGCTCGACGCCCAGGATCGTTGCCCGAGCCAGGCGGGCGCCGTGGCCGACGGCGGCTGCCCCTCCGTCGACCAGGACCGCGATGGCGTGCCCGACGCGCAGGATGCCTGCCCCGCCGCCGCCGAGACGATGAACGGCTACAACGACACCGACGGCTGCCCCGACGACAAGCCCTCCCGCGTGGAGGTCACCGGCACCGCGATCGTCATCCACCAGAAGATCAACTTCGCCACCGGCAAGGACGTCATCCTCCCCGACAGCTTCCCCGTCCTCGACGACGTGGCGCAGGCGATGAAGGACTACCCGAAGATCAAGGTGGAGATCGGCGGCCACACCGACAACGTCGGCGACGACTCCAAGAACCAGAAGCTGTCCAAGGAGCGCGCCGACGCGGTGTTCGAGTACCTCCTGGCCAAGGGCATCGCCGCGCCGCGGATGATCACCATCGGATACGGGGAAACCCGCCCGGTGGACACCAACCGCACCGAAGAAGGCCGCGCGAACAACCGTCGCGTGGAGTTCTTGATCGTCGAGGGTGGATCTGCCGCTCCGCCGGCGCCTGCCGCGCCCTCGCCCATGCCCTGGTGATCTTCGCCCGCCCCGGCGGGGGCGGGCGGTGCTATGCTTGACTTCCCCGATGGCGGACCGGCTGCACCAAACTCCCCTGGCCCCCGGGCGTACGCACGCCTTCGTGGAGCTGGAAGCCCTGCCGGTTGCGGCGTTGGTGCTGACGTCGGATGGGCGAATCGAGGGTGCGAACCCCCTCGCCGAGGCGGCGTTGGGGTTCGCGGCAGCGGAGCTGGTGGGCCAGCGGTGGCATGCCGTCCTCCGTGCGGAGGGCGGGCTGCCTTGGGACCCCCTGGCCGCCTCCGCGCGCTCGACCAGCGTGGTCGTGTCCACGCCCGGTCGCGAAGGGCTCCGCGGGCTCGCCAGCGCGCGCGGGCTGCCCGGCGGGGGGGCGATCCTCACCTTTCAGGAAGTGGCCGACTCTGAGCCGTACGGGGCCTTCGACCCCTTCGTGGAGCAGAGCGCCGAGCTCCGGTTCACCTTCGACCGGTCGGGGCGGGCCGTCCACCTTTCTGGGCGTTGGGAGCGGGTGTTCGGCCGTCCGGCGGTGCAGGCGGTCGGCTTGTGTTTGGAGGAGCTGTTTCCGGCGGCCGCGGCCGCGACGATCCGCCGCGCGTTCGAGGGCATCCGCGGTCCCCATCCGCAGGCCCGGAAGGACGTCTTCCGGTCGGATCGGGGGCCCATCGTGTTCCGATGGTGGGGCGTGGAGGACGAAGCCACCGGGCTCATCCATGGCCTCGCGCGGGATGTGAGCGCCGAAGAGGCGGCGGATGAGCGCGTTCGCCTCGCCGCCGCGGTCTTCGACCACGCGCTCGAAGGGGTGATGGTCACCGATCCCGGGGGCACGATCGTCGCGGTGAACCCGGCGTTCGAGGAGATCACCGGCTTTCCGGCGGAGCAGGTCATCGGCAAGCGCCCCCGGATGCTCCGCGCCGGCGGCTCCGAGGCCCTCCGCATCGATGACATCCTCGCCGAGCTCTCGTCCGACGGCCGTTGGCAAGGCGAGGTGTGGAACCGCCGCCGGAACGGCGAGGTATACCCTCAATGGTTGAGCATCGGGCTCGCCAGGGACGAGCAGGGGCGCGTCACCCACTGCGTCGCGATGTTCGCCGACGTCACCGACCTGCGCAGCTCCGAGATGCGCCTGGAGCGGCTCGCGCACTACGACCCGCTCACCGGCCTGGCCAACCGTACGCTGCTGCTCAGCCGCATCGAGCACGCGATCGCCATCGCGCGCCGAAACGACCATCACCTGGCGCTCTTGTTCATCGACCTCGACCGGTTCAAGAACATCAACGACAGCCTGGGGCACGCCGTCGGCGACGAGCTCCTCGTGGCCCTCGCGAACCGCATGCAGCACCGCATCCGCGCGCAGGACACCTTCGCCCGCCTCGGCGGCGACGAGTTCGTGGTGCTCGTGGAGCAGCTGCGAGACCCGGCGGACGCGGCGCTCCTCGCCTCCGCGCTCGCGGACCAGCTCGCCGAGCCCTTCACCCTGAGCTCCGGGGTGATGCTGTACGTCACCGCGAGCATCGGCATCGCGCTGTTCCCCGACAACGGCGCCGACGCCGCCGCCCTCCTTCGAAACGCAGACGCCGCGATGTACCACGCGAAGGACGGCGGACGAGGCACCCACCGGTTCTACGCCTCGGCCCTGACCGCCGCGGTTCACCGCCGCCTGGAGCTTGACACCCGGCTGCGCGGCGCGATCGAACGCCGGGAGTTCGTGCTGCACTACCAGGCCAAGTTCGACCTGGATGGACGGGTCTGCGGGGCAGAGGCGCTGGTCCGATGGCAGCCGGCGAATGAGCCGCTCGTGCCCCCGGGAGAGTTCATTCCGGTGGCGGAAGAGACGGGGTTCATCGTGCCGCTCGGCGACTGGGTGATGGAAGAAGCGTGCGCCGCAGCGATGCGCTGGCGCGCGGCGGGCCTCGGGGATCATCCCGTCGCAGTGAACGTCTCGGCCGTGCAGCTGCGCTCCCGCAGCGTCGTAGAGCGAGTCCGGGCGATCCTCCTCCGCACAGGGCTCCCCCCCGAGCTCCTGGAGATCGAGATCACCGAGAGCGCGGTGATGGAGCCAGTGCACGACGCCATCCTCCACCTCGACGCGATCCGCTCCCTCGGCGTTCGGCTCTCGATCGACGACTTCGGCACCGGCTACTCCTGCCTGGCGTCGCTCAAGCGCCTGCCGATCGACGTGCTGAAGGTCGACCAGAGCTTCGTCCGCGGCTTGCCGGAGGACAACAGCGACGCCCAGATCGTGCGGACGATCCTCACCATGGCGCAGAACCTGGGGTTGGCGGCGATCGCGGAGGGGGTGGAGACCGTGGGGCAGCTCGAGCTCCTCCGCACCCTGGGCTGTCGGCATTTCCAAGGGTACTACTTCGCGATGCCCGAGCCGGAGGCCGCGTTCGTGCGGAGGCTGGCCAACGAGTCCGCCACCCGTTGACGGCGGGGACCCGCAGGGGACGCGCCGCCCGATTACGGGGGAGCGCCCGTCGTGCACGGGAGGGAGCGTCCGGTGATCGCGGTCCTCGTCGTTTGGGTGCTCTCTGGCTGTGGATCGGCCCCCACCGCGCCGCCGGGCGGTGCCCCGGTGCCGGTGAAGGTCGCGGCGGTCGCCGTGACGGTGCTGGACCGGACGGTGAGCGGGAGCGGCACGGTGGAGGGGATCGACTCGGCAGAGCTCCGCCCCGAGCAGGCCGGCCTCGTGGAGGCGGTCTTGTTCACGGACGGGCAGGCGGTCACCCGGGGGCAGCCGCTCGTCCGGCTGCGCGGGGAAGATGCTCGGGCCGCCCGGCTCGACGCTGAGGCGCGCGCGCGCCTCGCCGCGCTCGACCTCGAACGGCAACAGGCGCTCTTCGACAAGGGAGACCTCGCGAAGGCCGACCTTGAGAAGGCCCAGGCCGCCGACGCCCTCGCGCGCGCCGCCGTCGCCAAGGCCGCCGAGACCGTCCGCCGCACCACGATCGTCGCCCCGTTCGACGGCACCGTCGGCCGGCGGGACGTCTCCGTGGGCGAGCTGGTGGACCCGAGCCGCGTCGTCACCCGGGTGGAGGGCGCGGGCCCGCTGGTGGTGGACCTCGCGCTGCCCGAAGGGGCGCTCGCCACCCTGGCGCCCGACCAGCCCGCCCACGTCCACCTCGACGCGCTCGGCGGCGCCGACCTCGACGCGACGGTCCGGTACGTCGCACCCCGGCTGCGGGAGGGCACTCGCACGGTGGACGTTCGGGTCGCGTTCGTGGCCGAAGACGCCCGGCTACGCCCGGGGATGACGGCGGAGGTGACCATCATCACCGAGCACGTGGCCGCCGCCGTGATGGTCCCCTCGGTGGCGCTCGCTCGCGCGGCCCAGGGCAACGCCGTCTATGTGGTGAATCCGGATGGCACCGCCGCGATGCGCCCGGTGAAGACCGGCGACCGGCAGGGGGACGAGGTCGAGATCGTCGAGGGGCTCGCCGCCGGGGAAACGCTGGTGGTGGAGGGCCTCGCCCGGCTCCGTCCGGGCGCGAAGGTGGCGATCCAGGAGCCGGTCGCGCCGTGAGCTTCACCGATCGGTTCATCCACCGGCCGGTGCTCGCCATCGTGGTCTCCCTGGTGCTCGTGCTCCTGGGGATCATGGGGTACCGGCTGCTCGGGGTACGTGAAACCCCCGACGTCGAGAACCCGGTGGTCACCGTCACCACGGCCTGGCCAGGGGCCGACCCGGCGATCGTGGAGTCCGACGTCTCCGAGGTGCTGGAGCGCGAGCTCAACGGCATCGAAGGGGTGCGCACGCTCTCGTCCACCAGCCAGACCGGCACCTCGCAGGTGACCGTCGAGTTCGGCCTCGACCGCGACCTGGAGGACGCCGCGAACGACGTCCGCAGCCGTGTCGCGCGGGCCCGGCGCCGCCTCCCGACCGACGTACTGGAGCCCGTGGTCGAGAAGGCCGACGCTTCGGCGCAGCCGGTCATGTTCGTGCGGCTCGCTGGCGACGGGATGTCGCTGCTCGACATCACCGAGGTCGCCGACACCATCCTCCGCGACCGCATCGAGAACGTCGAGGGAGTCAGCGGGATCGACATGTTCGGCGCCCAGGTCTACGCCATGCGCGTGGACCTCAGCGCGGCGAAGATGGCCGCTCGCGGCGTCACCCTCGCCGACGTCGAGGCCGCGCTCAAGGGCGGAAACGTCGACGTGCCCGCCGGGCAGGTGGAGGGCGACACCACGCTGCTCACGCTCCACGTCCAGGGCGGCTTGCGGACGCCCGACGAATTCGGCGCGTTGGTGCTGCGCGATGACGGCGGCGCCCGCGTCTACCTCCGCGACGTGGCCGACATTCGCCTCGGCGCCGAGAACGAGCGCACCGCCGCCCGCGCGGACGGCGTCCCGTCGATCTCCGTGGCGATCACCCCGCAGGCGAAGTCCAACATCATCGAGGTCTCCGACGAGGTGCGGCGGCGTTTGCCCGCCGTGCAGGCCGACCTCCCCGCCGGCATGAGCGTGGATGTCGTCTACGACCGTGCGGACGCCGTGCGTGCGTCCATCACCGACGTCCAACGTACGCTCCTCGTGGCCTTCGGCCTCGTGGTCCTGGTCATCTTCGCGTTCTTGCGGGATTGGCGGAGCACGCTGGTGCCCGCCGTCGCCATCCCGGTCTCCATCGTCGCCACCTTCCTGGTGCTCTGGGCGGCGGGCTTCACCATCAACGTGTTCACGCTCTTCGGGCTCGTGCTCGCCATCGGCCTGGTGGTGGACGACGCGATCGTGGTGCTCGAGAACATCGTGCGGCGCATCGAGGAGGGCGAGCCGGTCCTGGAGGCTTCGCTCGCCGGAACGCGTCAGATCGCGCCCCCCGTCATCGCCACCACGGTCTCGCTGGTGGCGGTCTTCCTGCCCGTCATCTTCACCGGCGGCACCACCGGGCGGCTGTTCTTGGAGTTCGGCGTCACCGTGGCCGCGAGCGTGGCGATCAGCATGGTCGTGGCGCTCACGCTCACGCCGATGTTGTGTTCGCGGCTGCTGCGCGCGGGCAAGGCCCACGCGGCGGCGAAGCGCAGCGCGCTCGAACGGGCCTTCGACTGGACGCTCCGCGCCGTGATGCGTCGCCCCTGGGTGGTTCTGCCCGTTTTGTTCGTGGCCGCCGGGGCCGGGGTGGGCGGTTTTGTCACGCTCCCGCGGGAGTTCTTTCCCACCGAGGACCGCAACATCTTCATGGTGCGCACCCAGGCGCAGGAGGGGGCCAGCTTCGGGTGGATGAACGACCGGATGCGCGAGGTCGAGCAGACGTTGATGCCGCTGGTGCCGGAGCGGCAGATCATGTTGACCCGGGTTGCGCTCGGGCCGGGTGGCGTCGCGGCGGCGCCGAACACGGGCATGTTCGTGTTCGCGCTCAAACCTCGGGACCAGCGGGATCGGAGCCAGCAGCAGATCGTGGCCGCGCTCAGCAAGAGCCTCGGTCAGATCAGCGCCTTCCGGGCGATCCCCGTGCAGTTCCCCACGGTCGGCCGCGGCTTCTCCCCGCCGCTGCAGTTCGTGCTGCAGAACGCCGACTTCAACGCCCTCGCGGCCGAGCTCCCGAAGTTCGTCGCCGCGATGCGGAAGATTCCGGGCCTCACCTCGGTGAACGAAGACCTGCGCCTCGACCGCCCCGAGCTCCGCCTCGACGTGGACCGCACCCGCGCTGCCGAGCTCGGCGTGCCGCTCCGGGAGCTGGCGCACACCCTGCAAGTGCTCACCAGCGGGCTCGACCTCTCCACGTTCAAGCGCGGAGTACGCCAGTACAAGGTGATGGTGGAGCTCTCCGCCAAGGAGCGCGACGAACCTCGCGATCTCTCGGGAATCCAGGTGCGCACCCGGCTCGGCGAGATGGTTTCGCTGGACGGGCTCGTCTTGCCGGTGGAGGTCACCGGCCCGGCCTCGCGGTTCCACTACCAGCGCGCGCCGTCCGCCACGATCAGCGCCAACCTCGACGGCATCACCCTGGGCGAGGCGATCTCCCGGGTGAAGGCGATGGCGGAAACCGAGCTCCCCCCAGGGTTCCGCACCGCGCTCGCCGGCGAATCGCGCGACTACGCCGAGAGCACCTCCTCGCTCGCTACGATGTTCGGGCTCGCGCTCGCGCTGGTCTACCTGCTGCTCTCCGCGCAGTTCGACTCGTTCACCGCGCCGATCTCGATCATGCTCTCGGTGCCGCTCGCCCTCGCGGGGGCGTTCGCCGCGCTCTGGACCTTTGGGTTCACCCTGTCGTTCTTCGCGCAGGTCGGCCTCATCCTCCTCGTGGGGCTGGTCACCAAGAACGGCATCCTCATCGTGGAGTACGCGCGGCAGCTCGCGGAGACGGAGGGGCTCGATCCGTGGAGCGCGGCGGAAGCCGCCACGCGCCTGCGGTTTCGGCCGATCCTGATGACGTCCGTGGCCACGGTCGGTGGCGCGATCCCCATCGCGCTCGGGATGTCCGGGGCGAGCCGCTCGGTGCTCGGCGTGGCCGTCGTGGGCGGGATGCTCACCGCCACGGTGCTCACGCTCTACGTCACGCCGGTGGTCTACGCGGCCTTCGCCGGCCTCCGTCGCCCCCGTGCCTGACGAAAAGTCTACCCTCCTCACGCCGCGACTCCGGTACAGTCCGGCGCACGGAACGGACGTGTACTTCTCCCTCACGTGGACGCTGCTGAGCCTGACGGGGTGCGGCCCTTCCCGGGACGACCTGGCGGTGCTCGCGCACACCCTGGAGGAGGACCCCGCGGAGACGGCGGACCTCACGTTCACCAACGCGCTGACGACCCTGCCTGAGCCCCCCACCGAGGGCACCTGCACGGCGGTGCTCGTCCCCGACGCCGAGACGGAGCGTGCGGACCTCGCGGCGTGGGCCGAGGCCAACCCCGAGAAGGGGGGGCGCCGCGGGGGGCGCCCGCGGTGGACGCCGCTTCAGGCCGGCCGCGTGACCATCGCCCGCACCCCCGGGCGTGCCGCCGCGCTCGGAAGCGCCAGTCACCGCATCCGCTGGGCGAAGATGCAGGCCCTCCCGAAAACGCCCGGGTTTGACGACCAGCCCTTCCAGGAGCGGCTCACCGCGGCCCAGGCCCTCGCCGAGGGGGCGATGGAGCCCGAGTTGGTCTTGGTGGTCCCCGACGAAACGCACCTCGAAGCCTGGGTGTTCGACGTGAGCGACGGCCGTATGGTCTGCGGAGGGCGCCTGGAGCTGCCCGCCGGCCCGGAGTCCGAGCTGCTCGCACGGTGGCGGGTGGACGCGCCGCGCACGCCGCCCGACGCCGCCTCCATCGACGCACTGGTGAAGCTCGGCACGAGCGTCCTCCATCCGATCGTACGCGTCGAAGCGGCGAAGACCGAGGCCCCGAGCGCGGATGCCGCGGTGGTGGGGACGGTCGCCGAGCCGGGAGACGACGCCGCGGGAGGAGCGGCCGCGGAGGTCCGGGACGGCTCCGGGTCCGGGACGGGCGCGGAGCCCTCCGGGGGCAGCACGCCGTAGCCCTCGAGAAGGACCCGGTGTCCAGCCGCCGACGTTGGTCATGGCTCGCGACGGTGGGGGAGGGCCGAGAGGGGGAACACCGATCTGGGCGATGCGCTGGGCCTGGTCCGCGGGTTGGCGACATCGTCCGGCGCGCATCGCGGCGCCTCGGCAGCGCGCCGGCCCCGCCCCGCGATACGCCGCCGCCATGACGATGGACCGTCGTTGGGTGTGGGGCCTCCTAGCGTTGGGCGTGGTAGCGATCGGCGGGTGGTTCGCCTTGCGCGAGCCCGTTGTGTCACCGGCGGCGCCGGTGACGGCAGCGGGACCGGCCGCGCCCGCCGCCGGGCCGACCGGTGTGCCCGCCGAAGTGCTCGCCGCCGCCACCGCGCCGCCCGCCCCCCTCGCAACGTTCACCGTTCCGCTCGCCGTGTCCGTCCCCCCCGGAGACCCCGACGCGGCCTGGGCCTGCGTCAACGCCCTCGGCGTGTGGTCCGTGGCCCACTACCGGGAGGCGCCCGCGGCCACGGCGCCCGCGTCCGAGGCCACGCCGGCCCCCGATGCCGCGTCGGCGCCGTCGGCGGGGCCCGCCGCCGAACCCCCGATGGCGGACCCCTCGGGGGACCCCACCGTCGCCTCCGCGTGCCGGGTGGACCGGGGCGTACCTCTCCGCGGCGCGCTCCGCCTCGCCTTCGGGCCCGGCGCCGCCGCATCGACGCCGAAGTTCCGCTGCGAAGCCCACCTCGCCTTCGCGTTCACCGGCCTCGACGGGCGCCCGCACCGCCCCCAGGTGCGCTCCGCCCGCGAAGGCGACGCGCCGGAGCAGTGCGCCAGCGCCGTCGCCGGGCTGGAGCTGGCGTTCCGGGAGCGGATCGTCACCGCGGCGGCCGCGCCGAAGTAGCCCCGCCGGGGCGCCGATCCCTTACAACCCCTGCGCCTGCACCTTCTGGTTGGCGTCCTGCTGGAAGAGCCCGTCGTAGTCCATCTCCGTCTGCTTCATCCGCGCGGGCGCGGCGTACGGCGCGTTGTCCTCGTACGGGGAGGGCGGGGGGCGCGGCGGCGGGGCGGAGGTCCCCCCGGCCTCCTGCCACAGCGCGTAACGATCCCCGACCCGGGCGAGGACCGCGGAGGAGGCGAGGTTGCTCCAGGCCGAACCCGTGCCGTCGGTCCGGGAGGCGTGGGAGACGCCGCTCTCGTCGAACACCCAGAGCTGGGCGCCCGCGAGGGGAGTGCCCGCGGTCGTCGCGAGGTGCAGGAGCGTGCCGGAGCCGGGTTGCAGCGTCAGCTCCGCGTCGGTTCGTACGAGGATGAAGCGCCGCGCCGTGCCCTGGCTGGTGATGGTCACGAGGTACGCCCCGTCCGGGAGCGTCGGCAGCGGAACGTCGCCGTCGGCGCCGACGCGGACGGTGCGCGAGGCGGTCGGGCGCAGGCCGGCCACCTCGATCGCCCCGGGGTCGACCGTGCCGCTCTGGCTCAACATCGCGGCCTCCAGCTGGATCGCGATGGCGGTGACGGTGATCTCGGTGCCGCGCGGCAGGTCGGCGGGCAACGCGAGCGGGGTGCCGGGCGTGAGCACGAGGACGGGGGGCGGCGCGAGGTCGCCGCGTGCGAACCAGCCGAGGCGGGCGTACGCCTCGCCGGCGGAGCTCCGCCCATAGGCGACCTCCGCCTCCTTCAGCCGACCGAGGGCCTCCAGCGCGTGCCCTCGTTCAAGCTCTTTTTCGGACTCGGCTTCGCTGTCCTCGATGGTGTCGAGGATGGTGAGGGCCGCGGCCGCCTGCCCGCCCGCCAGGCGAGCCCGGGCGTCCGCGAGGGAGAGGCGCCACGTCCCGGGGCGCCCGCGAAACGCCGACGCCAACGGTCCGGCCAACGCACGTTCGCGCGCGCCGTCGCCGAGGGCATGCAGCGCGTCGGACAAGAGCGCCGCGGCGTTCCCGGTCTCGGGCGTGGAGTCGGCGGAGTGGAGGAGCAGGAAGCCCGCCAACTCGGCCGCCGCGGTGTGCCGTAGCGACGAGCGCGTGTAGCCGAGCCGGTCCCCGTCGCCGTCTGCGCGGGTGAGCAGCATTGCGGGAGCGAGGTAGCGTGCGCGGACGACGGTCGGCGTCTCGGGGTATCGCAGCAACAGCTCCCGAAGGAGCTTCAACGCGGTGAGATCGAGGCCGTTGTTCTGGAGCTGGGAGACGGCGGCCAGCTCCTCCTTGAAGCGTGCGTCCATCACCACGCGGGTGGCTGCCAGCGCCCGCGCCGGGTCGCCGCTGCCGGCCACACCCGCGACAACCGGGGCTTCGGCGTAGGCGTGCGCCACGGCGCTGGCCGTCGCGAGGTCCAGCTCGCCGCCCGGCACGTGCTCGCGGAACGACTGGAAGGCGCGGATGAGCGAGGCGGACGGTGCGGTGTCGCCGGGTCGTGCCCGGGAGGCCACGATGCGTGCGCCCTGGAGCAGGCCTTCGTTGACCGCGCGCACCTGCGCCGGGGGCAGATCGGCGGTTTTTTGCAGCTCTTCGAGCAGGCCCACGCCGGCCGGATCGCCGGCCGCGGCGAGCCGCGTGCCGAACGAGAGGCGCTCGAGGTCCGACAGGGCGTCGTCGGGCAGCGAGTCGCGCGCGGCGACCACCTGGATCGTGAGCTTTGTAGAGGACAACAGCTCGCCGTCGGGGCCGAACCACCGGGTCTCCAGCGTCGGCGCGGCGAGCGCACGGCACTCGATGACGCGGGGCGACGTCAACGAAGGCGGCAGCTCCACCCAGCTCGGCGTCGCGCCTGCCGGACACGCCAGCCGGGACGGCAGCGGCGACGGGGGCACGGTCACCCGGAGGGGCACCCACCGCTCCGCGGGGATGTCGGTGACGGCGCCCGGCTTTCCGCCCGCGGCGGTCAACCAGCCGCTCCCGCTGAACCGCGCTCGGCTGAAAACTTCGCCCCGCCACTCGGCCAACGGGGGCTCGGCCACCACGGACAATTCGGCCTTCGAGGCGGAGGTGGCCACCGGACCGGCGGTCAGGACCCCGCCGCGGCGCGCGCTCGGCAGCAGCGCCAACGCGTGGATCGCGAGCGCGCGGTCCATCGCGCCGGCGCCCTCGGCGCGCGCCGTGGACCACCAGCTCGCCGCGAACGCCGGCTCCGCCACGCCGCTGACGACCGCCCGGGTCGCGGCCATCCTCGCGGCGTCGCCCGGGTTCAACTCGGGCTTCGCTGCCGCCGCGGCGAGCGCTTCGGCGTCGGCATGCGCGACCCAGAGGGCCAGCGCCGCGCGGCTCCGAACCCAGGGCTCGGCGTCGGCCTCGTCCAAAAGACGCTCTGCCGCGACGCGGGCGCGCTCCGGATCGGTCCCGGAGACCGTCAGCGCGGCGAGGGCCCGCGAGGCGCGCTGGGGGTCCGGAATCGGGCTGATCTCGACTTCGCGTGCGGGGACGTCCCGCAGGCGGTGGATCAGCGAGAGCTCGGGCCCGGGGTTCAGTCCCAGCGCCAGGGTGGCCTCGAAGGCGGGCAACGCGCCCGGCACCGCCCCGCCCGGCCGGCGCGCGTCCGCGAGCGCCGCCGTCGCGTAGGCGCGCGCCTCGGTGGGCAGCGTGGACGCCAGCGCCACGAGCACGGCAGGGTCGCCGGTCCAGGTCTCCGGAAGCGCGACCGGCGGGCGGTCGATCGGGGTGATCGCCTCGCCGCCGACGTCCAGCCGCACCGTGCGCGAGGCCCAGCGCCCATCGGCCGTTCGGGTGACGACCTGCAGGTCCGCGTCGGCGATCCACCGGGGGACGTCGAAGGCGAAGGAGCCGGGCGCCGCGTCGGACACGACGCCGATGGCCACCGCGTCCCCGAAGAGCGGCGCCGCGATCGAGCCCCGTTTGCCGTAGCCGTACCCGCCGCTCGCGGTGCCGCCTCCGCCGTAGCCGGAGCCGCTCGTCCCCATCCCGTACCCCTCCATCTTCTCCGCCTCCTCGGCGTCGGCCGAGAAGCCGAAGTCCACGCGGCGCAGGTCCTTCTCCTCGGCGAGGCGCTCCTCCTCGGCCAGCAGGCCCGCGGCGATCGCCTGCCCCCACACCGGGGTGGGCAGCCAGGGGTCGCCCGTGATCCCGGCCTCGCCGCTCCACAACGGCGCGACGACCACGTCCTGGGGCTGCCGCGCGTCGGGCGCGTCCCGCAGCCACGCCCAGACCCGGCTGCCCGCGGGGGCCTCGACGGTCACTGAGGAACGTTTTCCGCGCGTCAGCTCGGCGCGCACCGCGATCGCCGGCGTTTCTTCGCCACGCACCGGAAGGTTCACGGACGGCGTGACCAGCCACGGCGTGGCCGCCCCGCGGGTCGCCGCACCAGCGGGGGGCAGGACCCGGTCGCCGGCCTTCAGGATCCGCGCCGAACGGAGCTCTCCTGCGGTGAGCGCGGTGAGGGCCGGCGCCCCGGTCCAGGTCCCGTCGGCGGCGACGTCGCCCTCGCCCGCGTGGACCGCAAGCAATTCTACGCCCGGTCCGCAGGTGGAGTCGACGCACGCGGCGAGCTCCCACGCGCCGGGCGAAGGCAGCACCATCGGCACGCCGGGCGCGGTCCACCGGACGGAGCCGGTCCCGATCCCGCTCGCGCGAAGCCAGTTGTCTCCGCCTTTCACCGCGATGTTTTCGCCCACGCCCACGATAGAGGGCACCCCGGTGAGCGCGTCGGGGACGGCGGCGGCGGCGACCCGGACGCTCGACGAGGCGGCCCGTCCGTCCGGCAACTGCACGCCGACGCTGATCTCGTCGCCGGGATTGGCGGCCGCGAGGTTCACCGGCACGTCGAGGCCTGCCCCGGTGAGCACCGCCTCGGTGGTGACCGTGCTCCAGGGTGTGTTCACCGTCACGCTGGCGGCGAGCCCGCCTGGCCCCACCCGGATCACAGGTTGGACGTGGAGCCGCACGCTCGTCCCCGCGCGGGGGCTCGAGCTGCTGAAGGTCACCGCCACGGGCGGCTGCTCCTCGCCCATCGTCGCGACCTGCGTTGAGGCCACGGGTTCGCCACCGCGGGTGACGCCGAGCTGCCCGCCGCCCTGCACCATCAGCCGTTCGTGTCCGTAGCCGCCATGGAGCGCGATCGACCGGCGTTCGAGGTCCACGCCGCCGCGACCGGTGCTGCTCACCGCCACGGTGTCGGCAGCGCCCGGCTTCGCGGCCGGATCCCCCGAGCAGAAAACGTCGACGTCGCGAACCGCGCCTTCGACCGGCGCCGCGCGATCCCACAGCACCACGCTGCAGGTCTCCGCCGCCACGTCGGGGGCCTGCCCCGAGGTCGCCGTCGAGAACCCGAGCGCCCCGCCGCTCCGTGCCATCACCCGCAGCACGCCGGAGGTCTTCAGCCGCGCGATGCCGTCGCCGCCGGTGCGCACCTTCTTGACCTCGCCGTCGTCCTCGACGAACAGCTCGGCGCCCGTCGCCGGTTTTCCGCCGTGAAGCACGGCGATGGCGGTGTCGTCGCCGCGCCGGAGAATCTGCACGTCGAGCGGGTCCGCCACGACGAGGGCGGTGGCGCGCTGATCCGCCGCGCGCACGGTCAACGCCACGAGGTCGCCGCCGCCGCGCGGCAGCAGGGTGAACGCCTTCAGCCCCGTCTGCGGCACGTCCCACGCGAGGTCCGGCTCGAGCAGGAACGCGTCGAGGGTGTGGTCGAGCGGGTTCAGGCCGTCGCCCGCGGTGGAGCGGAAGAACGCCTCGGCGTCCACCCGGTGCTGGCTGACGTGCAGCTCCGGGGCGTTGGACGCGAGGACCTTCAAGCCGCGCGGCGTGGGGTCGAGCTGCAGCGTCGTCTGCCCGCCCGCGTGGGCCTGGAGCAGACCGGCGCCCGTAGACGACGCGCTGGGGCACGCGGCGGCGAACCGCTCCGCGAGGGCAAGGTCCACGCCGTCCACCACGAGCCGGTCGCCCAGCTCGTCGCACCACTCGCCCTCGTTGAACGAGGCGGCGAGCGCCCAGAGCGCGTCCGTCCGGGCCTGGGTGTGCGGAGATCCCTCGGCTTCGGTGGGGATCGCACGGTAGCGAAGCGTGGGGTTGCCGGCGGCGTCCGGAGCCTTCAGCGCCTCGGCGGCCGACGCCGGGGTCGTGGCGGACTCGATCAGCGCGTCGAGCGCCGCTTCGCGCGCGGCGTCCCCTCGTGCGGTCTTGCCCTCCCGATCGGCGAGCTCCAGCCAGATCGAACGCCGGGCCGCCGCGTCCTTCGTCGCGTGCGCCCGGGCCTCGACGATGTCGGTGAGGAAGCCGTCGGCGCGGGGCGGGCCAGCCTCCGCCTCGGCCTGGATCCGGCGCAGGAGGGTCAGGCCCGCCGCCTCGTCGAGCCCGGCGAGTTGTACGGCCCAGTTGAACCGGACGTGGGCGGGATCTTCCGCCCCAATCACCGGGAACCGCTTCACGAGCGTGTCCAGGGCCGCGGTGACGGCGGCGTCGGGGATTCGCGCCGCGACGCCCAGCTTCACGAGCTCGTCCGCCGCGACCATGGCGTCCGTGCGTTCGCCGGACGTCACGATCTGCGCGAGCGCGCTCGCCGCCGCGCCGGGGACGATCGACTCACGGTCAATCGCGAACCGCAGGGTCGCCGCGACGCCAGCGGGCTTTTCGCCCGCGTTCGCGATGCGCAGCCGGGCTGCCTGCGCGGCGTCTTCGCCACCGACGTCCGAGGGCAGGCGGAACAGCGCGTCCTCCGCGATCTCCCGGACCGTGCTCGACGGCTCCAGCCCGAGCGCGGCGCGCAGGAACGCCGCGGCGTTGGGGAGGTCCGCGGGCTTGTCGGGCGTGGCGGTCGCCCGCTCTTTGGCCCAGCCGACCAGCATCTCCGCCAGCGCATCCCGGTGGGTGCCGGACATCGCCGCGTCCATCTGCTTCAGCGCCTGGGCGGCGGCGCCGACCACGTCCCCACGCGCGGCAGAGAGGTCGATGCGTCCCCACACGTCCCGCGCGGAGGGTCCGGAGAGCAGCCGCTCCGCCGGTCCGAAATTGCGGGTCAACAGCCCGTAGCGGCCGGCCAGCCAGCGCTGATCGGGGTCGCCGGTCTTCTCCAGTACGCCGATGGCCTCCGTCGCGTGGCCGGTCAACGCCAGGCGCAACGCGGTCTCTTCGGGGGTGCCCGCCTCGGCGCGGGCGGAGAAGGCGAAGACCGCCAGGGTGGTGAGCACGGAGACGGAGACCAGGCGACCGACCGGGGAGCTGTGCATCGTCCGTTCGACTATCGCCGAACGCGGAGGTTCGCGGGAATCGGGTTCGGGCGCAGGCGACGCCCCGACGCGATGAGGGCGGCCATGGCGAGGCCGAATGCCCGGCCGCCGGCCCCGCCGCCAGCCCCGCCGCCAGCCCGGCCGCCGGCCCCGCCGCCCACGCTCGCGCAGCCTTCGTCCGGCCCTTCGGGGTTGCACCCACACGCGGAGCGGTCCGTTCCCCGCCCGGCACCGTCGATCTGGCTCACGCGGAGACCCTCGTCGGCGAAGGCGACCGCGGGGGCCGAGACGTCTTCGACGGTCTCCTCGCCGTGCGCGTCGACCGTGAAGAATAGGGTGAAGCCGTCCTTTCGTTCCAGGCGCAGGTCCGCGCGCCCCTCCGGGTCGGCGCCGGCGGGGCGCAGGCGGAGGCGGAGGCGGTAGTCGACCGGCTCCTCGTCGGCGCAGGGGAGGTCGTCGTCGTTCGGACGGGCGCCGATCCACTCGATGTCCGGCGCGCCCGCGGCGAGGGTGGCGTGGTGGCCGTCTGCGGCGACGGAGAACGGAGCCTCAACCGGTTTGACCCTGATCTCCGCACGCCCGGCGTGGACGCGGCGCCGGGGGGCGGGGTTCCCGGCGCTAGCGAACGTGAGGGTTGGCGCTGGGTCCT
>CAIXRH010000294.1 GCA_903921785.1 uncultured Pseudomonadota bacterium | reverse complement strand
TATGCGAAGAGCGGACGCTGGACCGAACTGGAGGGCACCGTGCTCGCCCACTGCCGCTGGCGTCCCACCGTGCGAAGTGCCCACCAGGGTGCCTGACCGGCTTTTGAGCATCGCGCCCCACGGGCACCAAGGAACGACGGAGCGATTCTGCGACGAGGGTTGAGCGGCGGCATCCGACCAGCGGAGCTGTCGGATTCCGACCGCCCACGGGTGCGGCGCCGGCGGCGGCGACGAGGGTGTGCGCGATGCGCTGGAGGTCGCCGCATCGGACCGGGGAACTCGGGGTGCCCGAGAAACGGCTTCGCCGGGCCGTCGCCTGAAGCGGGGCGCGGCCGGGGACGCGGGGCACTCACCCAGGCGGCGCGCGAGCGCCTGACGCCGGGTTGGGGCGCCGACGCGTGCGGGTCGCCGGCAACGCGGGAGGCCGGGGGATGGGAGGCGCACGAGGGTCGGGCTCAGCCAGCGGCAGGAGGAGCGGGTGGGAGCTCGGCAGCTGGACGGGGGGCGGCTTCGCCGGCGGGCACCCGGGCCGCCGACGAGGGAAACGCGCTCGGAGGTGCCGGAGCGCTCGGGCCAGAAGGAGTGCGGCGGCGGCGAGTGCCGTGGCGTGGGCGGCGAGGACCAGGATGGCGATCGCGAGTACGGCGACGGGCGCGGTGAGCGGGTCCATGCGGCATCGGACCGTGGGGGAGGGCGGGAGTTCCAGGGAGGGGACCGCGGGCGCCGGGCGCGGTGGTGGCGAGGGCAGGGCGATGTGTCCCGGCGCAACGGGCACCGAGGAACGCCGGAGTAGATATGCGACGAGGGAGGCGGAGGCATCGGGACAGCGGGGTGGTCGGGCTCCATCCGCCGACCCCGTGGGCCATCGCCGCTGGCTTTCGGGACGGCTTCGCCGCGGGCGTTCCTCAGCCTCGTCGGTGCTGGTCAGCGAGAGGCAGGCTATGATCTCGGGGATGCCGACGAGTTACCCAGTGGGGAAGGTCACTAGCGGCGTGTGGTCGGAGCTCGGCGTGCCCGACGACTCCTCGGACGAGTACGGCAGCTACCTCGTGGTCGGCACGCTGGGGCAGGGTACGTGGAGAGGGGAGTTCTCGTGGTGATCTTCCTCCTATCCTGCGCCTCGACGGCGCCGACCACCCCGGACACGGGCGATGCGCCCGACACGGCCGACTCCGGTCCTAGTGCGGACTCCGCCGACACCGGCACCGGCGGGGACTCCGCCGACACTGCCGTGGACCCCGCGGAGATGGACGCCGACGGCGACGGCTACACCCCGAACGAGGGTGACTGCGACGACACCCGCCCCAACGTGTACCCGGGCGCGCCCGACTACTGCGACGGCCTCGACGCCGACTGCGACGGGGAGCCGATCCCGGACGGCTCGTGTGGCACGAAGGGCGACGCGAGCGTGCAGTGGTCGTGGTGGATCCAGAGTGGCGACTTGGATGTACGTCAGGTGACCCCCGCGGAGGTCGCCGGGGACGGGAGCCTGGACCTCATCGCCTACGGCCTGTTCGTATCCCCGGAGGAGATCGTGGCGGATTCGCTGCCTCTGTCCGAGCGACGGGCCGTGAGCACCTGGCCGGCCGCCAGTTGGACCGACGGCTGGCCCGCATTGTCTGCCTCCGGCATGCTCGTCGGCGATGGGGATGGGGATGGCCTGGATGATCTCTGGACGATGACCGGCTCCGACCTGGGGTTCCAAGGTGGAGTGTTCCTGATCCCCGGCTCGCGGGATGGGTTTCCGACCGAGCCGCTCCGCTACGACGAGGGCGCGCAGGCGTACTGGTTGGACGGGGACGGCCTCGAGCTCGACCAGTTCCCGGACGCCAGTGTCGGCGACCCCACGGGCAACGGCCTCGCCGACGTGCTCGTGCGCACCGTGGACGGCGCCCACGACCACCTCACCCTGGTCCCCGGCGAGCCAGACGTCGCCGGCGAGCACGGCTTCTCCGAGCTCCCCTCTATGTGGACGGATGAGGACGAGACGGACGCGATCTCGGCCGCCCTGGTCGGAGACCTTGACGGCGATGGCCGCTCCGACCTGATGTTCATCCCAAGCCACGCCGGCATCGACGGCTACGTCCTCTACATGTCCGGAGCTGACTGGGTCGATGGTGGGCACGCTCGCGACGCCGCCGTCGCGTTGACGGCCGGGGAGCCCACCGATGGGGACAGCCTCTACGGTCCCGCCGGAACCGGGGTCGCCGACCTGGACCACGACGGGCTCGACGACGCGTTGCTCTCTCGCACAGAACCGTCCGGAGGGTATTGCACGACGATCCTGTCCGGCGGCCTCCCAGCCGGGGATGTCGCCGCGTGGACGTTCGCCCAGGTGTGCGGTGGAGTAGAGGCAGCGCCAGAGTCATGGACTGGCGACCTCGACCAGGACGGTGCCAACGACATCGCCACCATCACCGGCTACCTCATCCCCTCCGCCCCCCTCGCCGCAGGCGGCACCTTCGACATCGCCGACCTGCGAACTCTCCGATACGACTCCAGCGGGTTCGGACTCGAGGACATCGCCGACCTCGACGGTGACGGACGCCCCGAGTGGATCTTCACGGAAAACGTCGAAGGCGGCGAGACCTACATCCTCGCCGGCTTCGAGATCCCCTGGGACGACGCCTCGAAGTGGTGAGGTGATCGGCGGAGACGCGGAGACGCGTCGGCAGTTGCGGCACACCATTCCCCGACCACCTCTTCAGCGACCTTTCCGCGCCGAACGCCGGAATTCAGCCGTGAGCGGGGCTCTGCCCCGCTCATCGGCTGCAATTCCTTGTTCGGCTCGCCGACGGTGGACAATGCGCTGGAGCAACCTGGTCTTGGGCACGACGGTGCTTGGTCACGGAGGTTGGGACGGCTCGACTCGGGCGCCGGGCGCGGCGGGTGGCGGGGGCGGCGCGTCGGGTCCCGGCGCCACGGGCACCGACGGTCGACGGAGCGATTCTGCGACGAGGTTGGAGCGGCGGCATCCGATAGCGGAACGGAGTGGAGCTGTCGGATTCCGTCCGCCCACGGGTGCGGCGCCGACGCTGGCGATGAGGGCGGGCTCAACGCGCGGTACGAGCACGACGCGACCACCGGCGCCACCGATTCGGTCGCTATCGGCCCGAGAACGGCGCGTAGGCGAGAGCGCTCGACCCGGCGGCCGGCGGCCTCCGGCGCGTGCGACGATGGCGGAGGACGTCCCGTACGGCGCAGTACCGCAGGACTGAGGCGCTGTCGGATTCGGCCCGAGCACGGTCGCCGCCGGGCGCGGATCAGGCCGAAAGTCTCCGGACGAGGCCTCGATACGTACCTGAATCATGGGTGTGAATCGGGAGCGGATATGGGCCCGAAAACGGGGTATGCTTTCACGAGGAGCAAGCATGACTCGATTCAGCGAAGACCTTCGGCCGATGACGGACCTCAAGTCCGGAGGCGCGGATATCGTGCGTCAGGCACAGGAAACGGGGCGCCCCGTGGTTCTGACTCGCCACGGTCGGGGTGTGGCGGTGGTGCTCTCGGTCGAGGCGTACGACGAGCTCCTGGCGACCACTCAGGCCAATGCGCTCCGGGCTGCGATCGCGGAGGCGGACGAGGCCGTCGAGCGGGGGCACGTCGTCGCCCACGAGCAGGTCGTGCGGCGGATGCGGGAGCGCATGGACCGAGACGGACTGTGAGCCCCGGTCATCCTGGCGCGGGCCGACGGCAGCCGGCCGTGTGGTCTGCGGTGGCCGAGCACGACTTGGACGCGATCTACGAGTACCTCCGGGTGCGGACCCGGACCGGGACGCGAACGGTGGTGGAGGGGATACTGACGGCGGTGGAGCGACTCGAGGAGAATCCGGGGATGGGCGCGCGGGCCGAGTGGATCGAGCCCGAAGGCGACCTTCGACAGTTTCCATGGCGAAACTACGTGGTGTTCTACCGGGCCACTGAACGCGGTCTGGTCGTCCTTCGCGTGTGGGACTCCCGTCGTGATCCGGAGAGCTTGATTCTGCCCATCACGCCCGACGAGCAGGCTCTCCGCGGACCCTCGGGTCGGTAGCGCCGGTGGCCAAGTCGTCGGTCCGTGGCGTCGGAACGGAACGCGGCCGCGCTGCATGGCAGCAATCCATCCCTCGACCACCTCTTCCTCGACCTTTCCGCGCCGAACGCCGGAATTCAGCCGTGAGCGGGGCTCTGCCCCGCTCATCGGCTGCAATTCCTTGTTCGGCTCGCCGAGGGTGGACAATGCGCTGGAGCAACCTGCTCTTGGGCAGGACGGTGCCCGGCCACCGAGGCTGAGCCGGCTCGACTCGGGCGCCGGGCGCGAAGGGTGGCGAGGGCAGGGCAATGGGTCCCGGCGCCACGAGCACCGAGGATCGACGAAGCGATTCTGCGACAAGGACCGCGCGGCGGCAGCGCATCACCGGAGGTGTGCGCTTCCGTCCGCCCACGGGTGCGGCGTTGGCTCGGGCGATGAGCTCGGGCGCGATGCGCGGGACGGGCGCGACGCCACTCTGGCCGCCGGCGGTTCCGTCGCCACCGACCGGAAGACCGCCGCGAAGGCCAGATCGCCCGGCCCAACGGTCGGCGACATCCAGCACGTGCGACGATCGCGGCGTCGGTGATGCGGCTGCGCCAGGCCGTCGCCTGGAGGAAGGTGCGGCTGGAGACCCGGTGCGTTTCAGTCGGGTGGCGCGCGGGCACCGGCGGCGGGACTCGAGCGCTTGCGGGCTGCGGCGGCCGGAGGGGGCTCAGGCGGCGGCCGGGCGGGGCGAGGCCTGACGGTCCCTGACGACGGCCGGAGGCTCGCGGTGGGCACGACCGTGGTCGACGCCGAGGTGTTCGGGGGATGCCCCGCTGGCCGCCGCCGACGGTGCCGCAGCCGGAGGCAGCGAAACGTTCGGGTCAGGAGGAGCACGGTGGCGGCGAGCGTCGTGGCGAACGTGAGCAGGGCCAGGATGGCGATCGCGAGTACGGCGACGGACGCGGTGAGCGGGGCCACGCGGGGATGGGACCGTGGAGGAGGGCCGGAGTTCCCGGAGGGACCGTGGGCGCCGGGCGCGACCGGTGGTGAGGGCACGGCGATGGGGCCCGGCGCCACGGCCGATGACGACGGTCGGAGTGATTCTGCGACGAGGGTGGAGCGGCGGCGGCGAACGACCGCAGGGGTTCGCTACCGTCCGCCCACCCGACGCTTCGGCGCGACGCCGCGGGTTGACGGGGAGGTTATCGACGCCGGGATGCCCACGAACGAGATCGCCCGCTTCATTCTCCGCACCACGGACGTCGCTGCGGCGACGGCGTTCTACGACGCCGTCCTCGGGCGGCATGGCGACGTGGTGTACCCGTTGCACGAGAATGCGGTTGCGCGGGGCGCCCGGCCGCACTGGCTCGGCTGCGTCGACACGCCGGACCCGGAAGGCGCCGCGGCGGCGTTCCTCGCGGCGGGTGGGGAGCGCCTTGGCCCGTGGCCAGGCGGCGGGATGGTCGTGCGCGATCCCGGCGGCGCGCTGATTGCGTTCGGTCCGGTGGCGACGCCGTCGGTCTCGGGGGTGGACTTCCACGTGCTCCGGTACCGTGACGCATCGGAGGTTCCGTCGCTATATACGAAGGTTTTCGGCTGGTCGTTCGGGCCAGATGGGGTCGGGTTCCGGGAGATGCGGTGGGCCGACCGCGTGGCCGGGACCGCCGCAGGGATCGACGCCACGCCGGGGGTGCATCCACAGTGGTTGTACTTCTTCGGGGTCGACGCGCTCGCAGAATCCGTCGTGATGGCGCGTGGACTCGGTGCCACGTGTCTCCCGATCGCGACGGACCCGAAGGGGAGCCGGTATGTCGTCGGCGACGATCCTCAGGGTGCAGCGTTTGGGTTGATCGAGCGCTGAGTCGGAATGAGTAGTCGACCCAGGGTGGCGTCCTGGGTGGGTTGGCTCCGTAACGGGGGGGGGGGCGCGGCACGAAGGCGTGATGTGTGGCGGCAGGACTCCATTACTCCGCGAATACGTTGCCACCCGACCACCTCTTCAGCGACCTTTCCCCGCCGAACGCCGGAATTCTGCCGCCGGCCGTCTTCGGCCGGTCGGCAGCAATTCCCTGTTCGGCTCACCGACGGTGGGACAATGC
>CAIXRH010000293.1 GCA_903921785.1 uncultured Pseudomonadota bacterium | reverse complement strand
TACGCCGAAGTCGTCGAGCTCCAGGTGGACCTCGCCGCTGAGGCGCCGGGGCGGACCGTGGAGGAGGGCGTTGCCGGTGACCCGGCCGTCGATGCCGCGGAGGTCCACGAAGATGCCGATGAGGTCGCGGGCGCGGCCCTCGGGGACGGCGAGCTGGGTGTCCATCCACATCCCTTCGGGGAGGAAGGCGAGGGTGTAGTTGCCCAGGTAGTGGCTGTCGCCGATCTGCCCATCGATCGCGGTGAACTCCAGGCGGTGGAGGTCGCTCTCCAGGTGGGTGTGCACGGTGTCAGCGAGGGCGAACTGGAGCACCTCGGCGTCCACCGCGTCGATGTCGGCCGTCGCGTGGAGGTTGTCGAAGCGGCCTTCGAGGGTACCGACGATGTGGGCGCGGCCCCCGAGACCCGCGCCCCCGAGGGGCTGGAGCCAGGCGAGGTCGAAGTCGCGGAGGTCCGTGCGGACGTTGAGCGGGCCCCAGCTCGCAAAGCCGATGTCCGCGTGGGCGGTGCCGTGTCCGGGGCCAGCGACGAGGCGGTCGACGTCGAGGAGGATGTGCTCGGCGTCCAGGGAGAGGTCGCCGAGCACCTGCACGGCTGGCACCGTGAGCATCTCGGACGCCTTGCTGTCGTAGGGGCCGTTGCGGACCAGCAGATCCGAGACGTCCACCTCGAACGGGCCGGCGAGGCCGAACGGCGACAGCTGCCCCTTGACGTGGGTCTCCACGTCGGCCGGGAAGTCGATCCACGGGTTGGCGAACCCGCCGGTCTGGCGAAGGATACGGCCGAGGTGCAGCCCTTCTCCGAGCACGTCTGCCGAGAGCTCCTTGGTCTCCGTGTCCAGCACCGCGGACACCTCCACCTGCCCCTCGCCCCAGGGAATCTTCAGGGTGCCGGCCGTCAGCGTGTGGCCCTCAAAGTGCAGCGGGCCCACCACCCGCCCGAGGTCGAGCGCCAACCGTTCGTCGTGGCTGTTCACCCGCCACCAGACGATCCCCTCGCTGGCCACCCGCGCGTCCACCACCGGCGCGTGGATCGTGCCGTCGAGGTGCAGGTCCGCGTCTACGACACCCTCGACGATCTTCCGCGGATCGGCGGCGTTCTGGGTGAAGCCGGGGAGGGCGGCGCGGAGGGCGAGGTCGCCGAGGAGGGGGCCATCGGCGTCCACGGCCAGGGTGCCGTCGAGCGAGAGGTGGTCCATCCGCAGGTCGAGCGCGGGGACGTTCACCGAGTGGGGGGTCAGCACCACGTGTTTGAAGCGGGTCGGGGTGGAGGCCTCGTGGATCGCCCCGCGGTCCACGCTCAGGCGCCCGAACGCCACGTCCATCTTCCCTTCCGGCTCCGGCGCCACCTCCAGGCCGCTGAGCTCCACCCGGAGGTCCTCACCCTCCACGAGCGCGCGCCCGTTGGTGATGACCAGCTCCATCCACGGGAACGTATTGAGCTTCTTCCCCGAGCCCTTCGCGGCGTCGCGGAACTCGCGGAGGCCGTCGGCGTCGAGGTGCAGGTGCACGTCGGGGCTGTCGATGGTGAGGCGGACGAGGCCCGCCTGCCAGTCCTGCACCCCGAAGCGGGCGTGGACGCTGCGGACGCCCACGATGCGCTCTCCATCGGCACGATGCGCGATCACCACGCCTTCGAGGCCCACTTCCAGCGGCACGAACGAGACGGTCACCCCGCCGATCGTGACCTCCTCCCCCAGCGCCGCCTCGGCGATGGCCTGGATCGTCGTACCGGCAAACCGCGCCGCGGAGTCGGACTTCAGCCAAAACCCGAAGCCGAAGATCACCGTCAACGGCACCAGCCACCACCGGCGGGGGCGCCGCGAAGGGCGGGGGCGGGGGCTCGTCGTCGTCGTGGCCACGCTCCTTGCCCATATGGGACACCGAGATTAGATGCACGTGCACTGCGGGCGTAGCTCAGTTGGTAGAGCGCGAGCTTCCCAAGCTCGTTGTCGAGGGTTCGATTCCCTTCGCCCGCTCCAACTTCTTTGTCTTTTCCGGCGCCACGGGGTTCCGCCCCGTCGGCCGCCCGCCGAGAGGACGGCTCATGGGGGCGCCAGACACGGTCGGCGCCCGCCCCACCCGTCTCAGGCGCAACGACCGTCCGCGCTCCGCTTCGAGGCCCCGCCTCGGCGGCGCGGGGCGTGGGCGCGGCGTCGGCGCCCGCCCAGCCAGGCTCGCCGCCAGCGGCTCCTCGACCGCCGACGTCGACGGGTGGGCAGGTCCGTGCACCCGCGCCGGTCCGTTTCAGGCTGGAGACTTCAGGCTGGAGGCTGGAGGCTGGAGGC
>CAIXRH010000292.1 GCA_903921785.1 uncultured Pseudomonadota bacterium | reverse complement strand
GCCCGAATTGATGACCGCCATCGACTCGCGGTGCGCCCACCTGCAAGGCCACCGTGAGGAGGTCCGGAATCGCACCTGCTACCATTGGTGGCCGGCCGAGCCTCCATGCGCCGCCTGATCACTACCGAACCGTATGAGCCGCTAACGTCGGCGTAGAGGAGTTCCGATCGGGGGAGCCAGGAGTTGCTCCATGAGCTCGACCCCCGATGTTGGCAGCCTTTGGCTGACCCGCCCTGGCGACATTGCCACCCACCTCGCCTGCGCCGCGGCCGAGCGCCGCCCCGTGACCGTGTCGGGAGCCGGTGTGACCGCGCATGGCTTGTTCACCCATCCCGACCGCTCCGGCCCGCTGTTTGTCCCCGACACCAGTCGCGGCGTTCCGCTGCCTCGGGTGGGGATCACGGTGAAGGCCGAGTACTTCGCCCGCACCGACGCGTTTTCGTTCTTCTCTCGGCTGGTCTCCGTGGACGAGAACGGCCGGTGGGTGCTCCAGTCGCCGCTCGCTGTCGAACGCTGCGACCGCCGGACCACCACCCGCCACGTGGTCGTCGGGGTCTCGGGGTTCTGCTTCCGCCTCACCACGCTGCCGGGTCAGCCGCTCCTCGGGCTCTACGATGTGTCGGAGCTGGGCGCGGCGATCGTGGCCGATCCCCGCCGCCACATCTTCCACTTCGAAGAGCGCATCGTCGGTCAGCTCCACTTGCCAGGCGAAGTGCCGCTCGAGGTCACCCTCCAGATTCGCCACGCTCGCGACTTTCCGCGCCAGGCGAACCTGCGGATCTACGGCACGCAATTCGTGGACGTGCTCCCGGAGACGGAGTCGGCCCTTCGGGGCTTCCTCCGCCACTGGCGGCGCACGACCTGAGCGAGCCTCTGCCGGCTACCAGCTCAGCGTATACCAGTCGTAGGTGGAGTAGCCGGCGTACGGGTAGCCCCAGGCGTCGGGGTACTGGTCGCAGTAGTACTCGGGCTCGCCGCACCAGCCGGTGCCCCAGCCGAGCGAGAGCTCGTCGAACGTGAGGCCCATCGGGGCGATCGGCACGTCGAGCTCCACCGTGTAGGCGTCGGGGTAGCTCACCACCGGCTCGGCGAGGTCGTAGAACGTGCCGGAGCTGAAGTCGTAGCCCTGCAGCCCGCCCTTCCCCGACTGGGCGAGGATGCGGTAGAGCCCGTAGTCCGACGCCGACGAGTTGGCCCATGCTTCGAGGAAGAGACGCGATCCGTCGAACACAGTGCTGCTCACCAGGCGGATCTGCAGCTCGTCGCCGACCACGCGGTACCAGCCCGAGATGAAGTCGAAGTCGTAGCCCTCGATCACGTCGCCGTTGTCGTCGCCGAGATCGTTCATCGGCTGCCAGGGGGCCTCCCCAAGCACCAACTGCTGCCGGGACTCGTAGGAACGCACGTTGTCGACGCTACTGAGGAGCAGGTCCACCGTGTCGCCGACCGCGCCACCGGTGACCTGCACGGTGAACTTGTCGACCAGCTCGGTGTCGCCGGAGCCGAGGCTGCCGACGATCTCGTCGTTCGTGCCGGAGGTGGCGGTGGCGGTCGAGGTCGCCTCTACCGAGAGCGTGCCCTTGACGAGGCCACTCGTGGCGCTGTCGCCCACGTTGGTCACGCGGAATTCGAGCTCGGCGTACTCATCGGGGTCGAGGATGCCGTCGCCGTTGCCGGCGGAGTCGTCGATGGTGATGCCGGTGATGCGGAGCACCGGGAACGGCACCGCCAGGGACACGGGGAGCGACCAGCTCTCCACCCCATCATCGAGCACGAGATCGGCCGTCACCGGGCTGGAGTCGATGTGGGTAGAGGCCACGTCGAAGGTGAAGGCACTGGAGAGCACGGCGGTCGCGCCGCCGCTGAGCACCGCACCGCCGACGGCGACGGGGCCGCCCGACGTGACGGTGAGATCGACGTCGGTGGACACCAGGGTCGCGGTGAGGGGGCCCGAGGTGTCGGCACCGTTGTTCTTCACGGTGATCGACACGGTGGCGTCGGTCGTGCCCGGGGTGAGCGTGGTCGGGCTCGTCGTCGTCTTGCTGACCACCGGGTCCGGGGGCTCGGGCAGGTAGCAGACGCCGGAGCCGGCCGCATCCACCGCGACGGGGGCCTCGGTGGAAGCGTAGGACGTGCCGTCGAAGTCGAGGGTGAAGTCCTGGATCGCGCCGCCGGACGAGCTCTCCGCGACGACCCACCAGCGGAGGTCGCCGGCCGCCGGGGCGAGGTACGGCCACGCATCCGTGATGTCCGCCGAAAAGCTGTTGGCGCCGGCGAGCACGGTCCCGCTCACCATCTGCGTGGACCAGTCGGGGCTCTCTGGGTCACCGACGCCCACCGTCAGCTTCAGGGAGCCGTCGTCGATCGACAACCAGTCCACGTTCGCCACGCTCTGCTGGCCCACGAGCAGCCGCTCGTCATCGACGACGACCACGTCGCCGCTGGTGAGCGTGACCCGCACCGGAAGGTAGCTGTTGTCGGGCGTCGCGCCGTCGATCGTCAGCGGGAACGTGGTGACGGTGGAGGTGGCCGCCGCCAACGTGCCGAGATCGTTGACCTCCGGGGTGACGGACGCGCCGCCCTCGGGGAACGAGACGCTCACGGTGAGCCCCTCAGCGGGCACCGGCGCCACGTTGTTGACGGTGATGCTCAGCGTGCCGGTCTCGCCGGGGTGGAGCTCAGCGGGGTCGACCGACAGGGTGTCCGACAAGTCGGCCTGGAGCTCGGTGACGCTCACGTCGTCGATGTACCAATCGTCCGCCGCCGCGCCCTGGTATCGCCACGCCAGGTACACGACCTTCCCGACGTAGGCCGATAGATCGTACGCATCGCTGCGGTGCCACTCGTCCTCGGTGACGGCCGGGAGCGCTTCGGCGACCGGCACGTACTCCCCGTCGTCGGGGACCGAGCTGCCGGTGGAGATGTAGAGGCCGTGGGTGGCCCCTTCGGGAGAAGCCGAGGTCTCGTACCAGGTGACCTGGGCGGTCGGCGCGGTGGTGAGGTCGATGGCGGGGGAGACGAGCCAATCGTCGGGCGCAGGGGTGGCGCCTTCGGAGATCACCCCGTGGTAGGCGGAGTAGCTGCCGCCGTGGGCGGTGTTGCCCGCGAGATCCCAGCCATAGCCGCGGAAGCCCAGGCTGGCGTTGTGCCAGTCGATCGTGGTGATCGTGGCCAGCTCGGGGTCGGGGGGCTCAAACGTCTCGGTGAAGGGGAACGAGCGCCCCACCACGCCGACGGCCAGCGAGAAGGGCGCGCTGGTGCTCGCTTCGGGCAGGTAGCTGGTGGCGGAGGGATCCGCGAGGTCTGCCGCCTTGAAGTAGTACTCCAACGCGGGCGAAAGGACGCCCGCGGCGGGGACCTCGGCCGTGTAGGTCTCACCCTCGGCGGTCATCGCCACCGAGGCCCACGTGGGGGAGCCCTTGGTGCGGTAGAACAGCTGCACCTGGGCCACGCCATCCGCGTCCGTAGCGGTGACGGAGAGCGTGACCGGCGTCCCCTCCAGCGGGCTCGCGGGGGGCTCGTGGCTCAGCTCGGGGCCGGCGTACACCACGTCGGGAGCGGAGTCGGTGGCGGTGGCGCACGCAGCGAGGGAGAGCGCCCCGAGGGCCCAGAGGTTCGCGCGCACTACTTGCCCTCCTCTTGGTAGCAGGGCGCGTAGCAGACGTGGGTGACCTCATCGATCTGGAAGCAGGAGAAGCCGCCCGGACAGTCGCGGTCCGTGTCGCACTTCACGCCGCAGTACCCGCCGTAGCACTTGTTCCCGTTGCCCCCGCAGTCGCCCTCGTCTTCGCAGTCGGCACAGAAGTACCCACCGGCATCGTAACAATCCCCATTGATGGAGCAGAACTGTCCAAAACCGCAGTCGATGTGGGTGTCGGTGCACTGCCCGAGCTCGCAGGTGTTCGTCTCGGTGTTGCAGAGGTCCCCGTACATGCAGTCGGAGTTCCCCTCACACCCGGCGACACACTTCTGATCATCGGAGCAGTACTGCTCGATGGGGCACTGGTCGGAGGTGGCGCAGGTCTGGGCCACACACTGCCCTTCGACACACTCTTCCCCGAACGCGCACGGGTCGCTCTCGGAGCACTCCGCCTTGGTGCTCGTGGCACAGCTGAGCAACATCAGCAGAAGGGCAATCATCCACCGCTCCGGACCTTGTAGACGGCCTGAATGTACTGTTCACTCTCGGGCACCTGATCGAGCTCGAAGAGGATGCTGTTCCGCTCTTCCACGTAGGTGTAGTCGGTGTCCAGCGTGAGGTCGCGGATCTTGCTGTCCGCATCAGCCGAGCTGTACAGCGCGACCTCGAGCGAGTCGAGGTCGGGGTAGTGGCTGAGCTCGAACTCCGCCTGGAGCCCGGAGAGGGTCAGCCCGAGGTCGGAGACGATGGGCGAGAAGTCCTCGTCGCAGATCGAGTCGATGAGCCCACCCGTCTGGCTGACGGCGTCGACGTATCGAGAGCCATAGACCGCGGCGCCGTTGATGGTCTCGCAGCTCGCTTCGCCGTCGTACTTCGGCGGGTCCATCCCCACGACCGCCGACACGCTCATGATGCTGTGGTCGCGGAACGCCGCGTCGCCCTTGAGCTTCGCGAAGTCCTGGAGGTAGGTGTCCACCGGGTCGGGGGAGCTGTCCTGCTCGTCCGAGACCACCATCACGTTGAAGTTCGCCTCTTCGCGAACGAAGCCGGCGTTGTAGTCGGCGAGCGCCGGGCTCGTGGCGAGGCGAACGGCCTCCAATCCCTCCTCGATGCCCGACCCTGAGGTGCCCTGGGAGACCATCTCCGCGAAGATCTCCTCCGGTCCCGGGGTGGTGGCCGTGAGGAACATCACGTCGTTGTTGAGCGAGAAGTCCTCACCGACCGCCACGTCCGCCACCACATCGCCGTTGAGCGCGGGGTCGGTGGACCGGGCGAGCACCAGCGTTCCCCCGAGGGCGATGGTGGTGCCATCCGGGATGGTGAAGTCGTTCCGGCCGTCGTCCCGGAGGTGCCAGCCGGAGAGGTCCACGTCGGCGTCGCCGATGTTGGAGAGCTCGACCCACTCGCCCAACGCGTCATCGACCCCCGCGGGGTCGGCCATGAACTCGGTGATCACCACGTCGCCATGCAGCGAGTTCGGCCCCGGGCCGTCGCCGGAGCCACACGCCGGGTTCACTTCACCGGGCGAGCCGGCGCCGGCCTGGCACCAGTGGGTGAGGCTGTCGTCGCTGACGGTGTTCGTCCACGTAGGGTCGAGCGCGAGGGCTTCACCCTCGGTGACCGCCCAGTCGTGGGTGTAGGCCACGCGCTCCACCTCGTTTCCGTCGGCGTTGGTGAGCACGATCTCGTCGTCCCCGCCCACGAGGTGCCCCGAGAAGTCAGGGTCCTCGACGTCGGTCGTGACCACGCCGAGCTGCCAGTCGACGTCGGTGCCGTCGAAATACTGAATGAAGTTGTTGAAGTTCGTGGCGAGCTTCTTCTGCTCTTCGATCATCGAGCAGGAGTTGTCCACGACGAGCAGCAGGTCGAAGGTGTTCTTCCGCTTCTGCTGGAAGGTGTCGACCTTCTCGAGCTGGGTGAACACGTTCTCTTGGTTGCAGCCGAGCAGCATCAGCGCGAGGAGGGGGAGTCGGCGGATCACTGGATGGCCTCCG
Organism: uncultured Pseudomonadota bacterium; assembly: GCA_903921785.1. Classification (GTDB taxonomy): domain Bacteria; phylum Myxococcota_A; class UBA796; order UBA796; family SXON01; genus SXON01. Next base: position 56,928 of record CAIXRH010000292.1, on the reverse strand, counting down.
TGCTCTTGTCGCCATCCCCCGCTGCGAGGCCCTGGAGGCCACGGAACAAGAGCGCGTCGGTGAGGACCGGGGTCTGAGGGTAGAAGTGGAAGCTGCTGAACACCACCTGGCCGTTCTTGCCAACCCCGTACGTGCCGCCGGGGATACGCACGATGAGCGGCGCGTTCTTCTGGACCACGGGCTCGCCCCCATCGAGCGGCTGCACCATGACGTCGCCGCGAAGGAGCACCTCCACGTCGGCGCCCACGTCCTCCATCACCGCGAACGCCGAGTAGTTGAACTCGACGTTGACCACGGACGTGCCGAGGGTCTCGGCGAGGTCAGGGTCGGTCACGTCCGCCAGCACCTCACCCACCACGCCCGCCTGGGCGTCGTCGACCGTGAGATCGTCGTTGGCGAACTCGATCGCGTCCGGCCAGCAGGCCTCCACCAGGTCGTACGACCAGTCGGTCACGAACAATGAACCGTTCGCCTTCGGGAAGTGGCACGCGTTGGTCATCGCCAGCTCGTCGGTGAGCAGCGCGTCGTCAGGGTCGAGGGTGTAGTTGTACTGGAAGGCGTTGAGGCCCCGGGTGCCGCTGTTCACGAAGACGGCGTTGTACATGTCGACTTCGAAGTGCTGCTGATCGCCCGAAGGCGCCGTGAACAGCTCCTCCACGGTGTGCCCCGGATCGTCGCGCTTGGGCGCGGGGTCCCCAGGGTCGCCGACGAAGGTCGTGGACTGGGAGATGTACCCGTTGAACGGGGCGCTCCCGATCTCGTTGCGCAGGAGCGTCGGGGTGATGTCGTCGAAGTCGCCATTGACCACAGCGATCGCGTCCAGCTTCACGGCGGTCAGGCCATTGTCGGTGGTGCAGCCCGCGAGTGCCGCGACGAAGAGGAGAGAGACAAGGCCGGGCTTCATTCCAGGACGAGGCTCCCACCGACGGAGACGGACGACTTGCTCTTGGTCTGCACCGTGCTGAAGCTGAAGCCCACCGGCGGCCCCTCGATGGAGGAGGAAGCACCGAAGCTGGCCGGACCTTCCTTGAGCTGGCTGAGCTCGGCGGGGGTGTAGGTGTGCTCCCCGTCGTCCCACGGCAGCGAGCCGGCGTACCCGCTCGCGCCCTCCGGCGCGACCAGCTGCCCGGAGATCTGGGTGCCGAACATCGCGTCGGGGTAGGTCTCGGCCGGCGACCACGTGTAGGTGAGGTCCTCGGCGCGGTTGTGGGTGAAGTTGCCCCACCAGCCCGGCTCAATCATGTGGAAGTCGGCCGGCACCGTCGGCTGCGCATCCTCCACGATCTCCTCGGGGATGCCGTCGGGGTCGCCCTGGGTGTGGAGCGCGTACATCTGATCGAAGCAGTAGTCCGACAGCGAGACGTCGTCCTTGGTGTAGTAGATCATGCCCGAGGCGCCGTCGACGTGCTTGTCGAGCGTCACGACATTGCACTCGGACTCAAGCCACACGTAGTCGCCCGCGCTGACCGTCTCGTTCGCCGGGCAGTCCGCGCTGCCCCCGGTGCTGTACGTCTGCCAGACACCATTGCTGTCGTACGGCATCGGGCCGCCGGCGCACGCGGGGTCCTGCGAGCAGTCGCTGTCGTAGCAGTCGGTGTAGTCGTCCGCGTCGTTGTCCACGCCGTCGGTGCAGGAGGCCTCGGGGTCCGGCGGGCAGGGCGGGTCGAGCGGGAGGTAGAAGATCACCCCCACCGACACGTACTCGCTGATCGCGCCGGTCGCGTTGTCGATGCCGCGGGACACGTAGAACCAGCGGGAGATGCCGACATCCCCAAGGTCGATCTCGGCGTCGACGACGTTGGTGCCGTCCTCGATGAAGACGCCTTCGGTACCGGTGGTGAGCAAGACGTCGCGGGTGCCGAGCTCCGCCGCGTTGGAGGCGGTCATCTGCCCGTACATGTTCTCGCTGTCGATCACCGTCAGGCTGTCGACCACGATGTCCTGCTTCTCGTCGCCATACTGGAAGAAGCGGATGTCGGTCGTGCCGTCGAAGTGGGTGTCCTTCCCGCGGATGGTGAAGGTGAAGGTCTGCCCCTGGCTGATCTCGGGCGGATCGAAGCTGGCCGAGATGCCCACGCGGTCGACGAGGAACGCGTCGTACTCGGTGGTGAGGTCGGTGCCATTCTCCACGTACACGTCGCGCAGGCCGGGGATGGCCTCGGGCGAGATGGTCACGTCGGCGAGCATGTAGGTCTCGCTCAACACGTCCACCGCGTTGACCTCCACGGCGTCCCCGAAGCCGGCCCAGGTCTTCCCGGAGACCCATTCGGTGTTCTGGCCGATGATCTCCACCTGCACGTGCTCCCCGATCTTCGCCGAGGAAGGCGCGAGGGTGAACGAGTCGTCCACGACGTCCAGCGCGCCGTTGATGGTGAAGTCCCCAGAGCGGCTGTTGATGTGCGCATCCCGCTTGCCGAGGGTGGCGGCGGGGTCCACCGTGACGTTGGCGGTCGCCGTCCACCCGTCGAGCACCGTGAAGCTGTTCACCGTGACGCCACCACCGAGGTCCAGGTCGTTGCCCTGGAAGTCAAAGATGGAGTTGGAGCTGGTGATCTTCGCGTCGAACGTGGTGCCCCGACCGGCTTCGGGGGGCCAGAACGTCAGCGCCTGATCGGGCGTCTGCGTGGAGGACGTGTCCCCGCCGGTGGAGTCACAGGCGGCGAGGAGGAGCAGCGGCAGGGCCGCGAAGACAAAGCGCATGGACGCTCCGGACGGATGGCCGTGGGAGTATACCTGTACGCGCGCCGCTCCGCGATGGGGCGCTAGTCAACTCTCAGCCGATGACAGCACGAACCGAAGCATCGGCCCAGTCGAGCACGGCGCCGGGCAGGAGCCCGAAGCCGATCAAGAGCACCGTGGTGACCAGGAGCGCGAGGCGCGCGCGGCCATCGGGGGCCAGCTCGGGCTCGCCGTCCTTCATGTACATGTAGACCATCGGCCGCAGGTAGTAGTAGACGCCGGCGGCAGCACCGACCGCGCCGACCATGGCGAGGCCGATCTGGCCGGCGCCGACGGCCGAGGCGAACAGGTAGAACTTCCCGATGAAGCCCATCGTCGGCGGGAGGCCCGCCAGCGAGACGAGGCAGATCGACAAGCCCGCCGCGAGCCAGGGGTTCGACTTCCCGAGGCCAGAGAGCCGGGAGATGTCGGTGGCGTCGTCGCCCGCCTTGTCGGTCATCAGCGAGAGCACCGCGAAGGCGCCTGCGTTCATGAAGGTGTAGGCCAGCATGTAGAACGCCAGGCTGCCCAGGCCGGTGTTCGCGGTGGCGCCCGCTTCGCCGACCGAGGCCAGCGCCATCAGCAGGTACCCGGCGTGCGCGATCGAGCTGTAGGCGAACATGCGCTTCAGATCGTTCTGCACCAGCGCGCCGAGGTTGCCGACCAGCATGGTCGCCGCCGACATCCACCACAGCGCCGTGGCCCAGTGGCCGGCGTTGTCGCCGAGGGCGCCGATGATGAGCCGACCGAACGCCGCGAACGACGCGGCCTTCACCGCAGAAGCCATCAGCGCGGTGATCGCGGTCGGCGCGCCCTGGTAGACGTCCGGCGCCCACATGTGGAACGGCACGCTCGCCACCTTGAAGCCGAAGCCCACGAAGATGAGGGCCACGCCGACGGCGAGGTACACATCCGGCATCCCGCCCGACGCGGCGAGCGAATGCGCGACCGAGGGGAGCGAGGTGCTGTGCGTGGATCCGTACACGAACGCGACGCCGTAGAGCAGGATGCCCGAGGAGAACGCGCCAAGGATGAAGTACTTGAAGCCGGACTCGACCGCGCGCTCGTCCGAGCGCTTGATCGCGCAGAGCACGTAGACCGAGATGCTCATCACCTCCAGCGAGATGAAGACCATCATCAGGTCGTTGCTGTACGCCATGCCGAGCATGCCGGTCACGGCGAAGAGGAACAACGAGTAGAATTCGCCGACCCGCACGCCGATGCGGTCCATGTAGGACTCGCTGATGAGCAGGGCGAAGAGCCCGCCGAGCAGCGACACGCAGGCGAAGAAGTTGCCGTAGGCGTCTACCCGGAGCATGCCGGAGAACGCCTCACTGGCGGGCTGGTTGGCGCCGAGCGCCACCAGAACGAGCGCGCCAGCGAGCGACGCCGCGGAGACCGCCCAGAAGGCGGTCCGGGGCATGGGGCGGAAGACCGCCGCGGCCACCATCATCACGGTGCCCATCACCGCCAGGAGGACCAGCGGGGCAGCGAGCTGGATCGATTCGAAGACCGCGGGCATCACTCACCTCCCCGAGCGGCCATCTCGGGCGGGCACGAATCGTGGCAGTTGCAGGGGCAGTAGGGGCTGCCGTCGAAGTGCTCCTCCATCCGCGCGACGAACTCGTTGACCGAGGGCTCGATGCGCGAGAGGAAGGTCTGGGGGAACAGCCCCATGACGAAAGCGAGGATCACCAGGGGCATCAGGTACGCGAGCTCGCGCCCGTTGACATCCTTGAGGTCCTTGTTGGCGGCGTTCTGCAGCGGGCCGAACATCATGCGCTGGAAGCACCAGAGCATGTAGGCGGCGCCGAAGATGACCCCGCTTGCGGCGATGATCGTGGGGAACCGGGCGAACTGGAAGCCGCCGAGGAGGATCATGAACTCTCCGACGAACCCGTTGAGCCCCGGGAGGCCGATCGAGCTGAAGGTGATGATCATGAAGATGAGCGCGAACTTGGGCACCACCTTGGTGAGGCCCCCGTAGTCGGCGATCTTCCGCGTGTGGCGCCGCTCGTAGAGGACGCCGACGAGGAAGAACAGCGCGCCGGTGGAGACGCCGTGGTTGAGCATCTGGTAGATGCCGCCGCTCACGCCCGGGGCGTTGAGCGCGAAGAGCCCGAGCATCACGTACCCGAGGTGGCTCACCGAGCTGTAGGCGACGAGCTTCTTCACATCGTCCTGCACCAGCGCGACCAGCGCACCGTACACGATGCCGACCACCGCGAGCCCGATGAGGAACGGCCCGTACGCGGTGACCGCGTCCGGGAACAGCGGCATCGCGAACCGGTAGAAGCCGTAGGTGCCCATCTTCAGCATCACGCCGGCCAGTACGACCGAGCCGCCCGTGGGCGCCTCAACGTGGGCGTCGGGCAACCAGGTGTGGAGCGGGAACATCGGCACCTTGATGGCGAACGCCAGCGCGAGGCAGGCGAACATCCACTTCTGGGTGGCCGGGGTGAGCGTGACGGTGAGGAGGTCGGCGAGGTCGGTGGACCAGGCGCCGTACTGCTGGTGGTAGGCCGCGTAGAGCCCGATGAGCGCGACCAGCATGAACAGCGAGCCGGCCACCGTGTAGATGAACAGCTTCACCGCGGCGTAGATGCGCCGCTCGCCGCCCCAGATGCCGATGAGGAAGTACATCGGCAGGAGCACCAGCTCCCAGAAGACGTAGAACACGAAGGTGTCCAGCGCGACGAAGGTGCCGATCATGGCGCCTTCGAGCACCAGCATCAGCGCCGCGTAGCCCCGGTAGTCCTTCTCTACGCCGCTGAATCCAGCGAGGAGGATGAGCGGGGTGAGGATCGTGGTGAGCAGGATGAGCAGGAGGCTCACCCCGTCGATCCCGAGGTGGTAGTGCACGCCCCATTGGGGCAGGCAGACGACGTCCTCGACGAACTGGTACACGTCGGGCGCCGGCTGGCCGGCCTCGGGGAGCTTGTAGCCGAACCAGAGCGGCACGGAGGCGAAGAACACCAGCACCGACGCTCCGAGGGCCATGACCTTGGACGCGCTCTTCGGCGCGGCCGCGACCAGGAGGCCCAGCGCGATCGGGAGGAGGGTGACGAGCGAAAGCAGCGGCATCAGCTCACCCGATTGCGTAGGCGGTGGCGAGGATCGCGGCGCCGGCCGCGATGGAGATGGCGTAGGCCTGGACCTTCCCGTTGCCGATGCGCCCGTGGAACCGTCCGGCGGACTGCGCCGCGGAGGCGGCCCCGTTCACCAGCCCGTCGATGATCTGGGCATCCACGATGGCCCAGAGCACCTGCCGCGACACGGTGACGATCGGCGTAAGGAGGACGAGCTCATACAGCTCATCCACGTACCACTTGTTGAGGCTGCCCTCGTACAGGGCCTTGAACTTGTCGGCGATGGCCTTCGGCCGCGCCGGGTCCTTCACGTAGAAGAGCCACGCCGTGCCGACGCTGGCGGCGATCCCCACGAGGGTCACCACCATCAGCACGTACTCCATGGCGCCCCCTTCCGGGAACTCCACCTTGCCGTACTCGAACACGGGCTCCATGAAGTGGTGGAGACCGTTCGCGCCCGGGAGCCAGTGCGGCAGGTTGAACGCGCCGCCGATGACCGACAGGAACGCGAGCACCGCCAGCGGGAGCACGAGCACCATCGGCGACTCGTGCGGGGTGTGGCCGTGACCGTGCGCGTCGTGACCGTGGGCGTCGTGGCCGTGCGCCGCGTGGCCGTGGGCGTCGTGGCCGTGGGCGTCCGCCTGACCGCCGCGGTAGGTCCCCGCGAAGGTCATGAACATCAACCGGCTCATGTAGAACGCGGTGAGGAGCGCGGTGCAGGTGGCGAGGGCCCAGAGCACCTTCGGCATCACCGCGCCGAGCGGCAGGCTCGCGAACATCGGCGAGTCCCAGGTGAGCCAGAGAATCTCGTCCTTCGAGAAGAAGCCGGAGAACCCGGGCACGCCGATGATGGCGAGGTAGCCCATCAAGAACGTGAAGAAGGTGAGCTTCATGTGTTTGCTCAGGCCGCCCATCTTCCGCATGTCCTGCTCGTGGTGCAGGGCGTGGATGATGGAGCCGGAGCCGAGGAACATGAGCGCCTTGAAGAAGGCGTGGGTGACGACGTGGAAGAAGCCCGCCACGAAGCCGCCGACACCGACGCCGAGGAACATGAACCCGAGCTGGGAGACCGTGGAGTAGGCCAGCACCTTCTTGATGTCGTTCTGGGTCATCGCGATCGTCGCGGCGACGAAGGCGGTGAGCGCGCCGACGGTGGCGATGGTGGCCATCGCGGCGGGCGCCAGCACGAAGAGGAAGTTGAGCCGGCAGATCATGTAGACGCCGGAGGTGACCATCGTGGCCGCGTGGATGAGCGCGGACACCGGGGTCGGGCCGGCCATCGCGTCCGGGAGCCAGACGTACAACGGAATCTGCGCGCTCTTGCCCGTGGCGCCGCCGAAGAAGAGCAAGCACACCGCCGTGACCACCGCGCCACCGAGCCCACCGACGAGCGCGGGGTCCTTCCCGATGATCTCGGCGAGGTCCGCGAAGCGCATCGGGTTGAGGCCCGCCTCGACGTGACCGTTGAGGGTCCAGAAGAGGAGGAACAGCCCGGTGATGAAGCTGAAGTCGCCCACGCGGTTGGTGATGAACGCCTTCTTGCCGGCGCTCGCGTAGTCGTTGTTCTCGTACCAGAACCCGATGAGCAGGTAGGAGCAGAGGCCCACGCCTTCCCAGCCCACGAACATGAGCACGAAGTTGTCGCCCATGACGAGCAGCAACATCGCGAAGATGAACAGGTTGAGGTAGGCGAAGAACCGCCAGACCGAGTCCTTGTCCTTCTCGTCGTCCATGTACCCGATGGAGTACAGGTGGATGAGCGAGCCGATGCCGGTGATGACGCACATCATCGTGGCAGTGAGCTGATCCACACGGAACGCGACGTCCGCCGTGAACGGCCCCGCCGACATCCAGGTCCACAGGTGGGCTTCACCCGGAGCGGCGCCGCCCAGGAGCTGGGTGAGGAAGAGGAAGGAGAGCGCGGCCGAGAGCGCCACCATCAACGTGGCGATCGAGCCGGCCACGACCCGCGAGGCCCGCTTCTGGAGCAGGAGCCCGTTGAGGATCGCCCCGAAGAGGGGGAACGCGGGAACCAGGGAGATGAGCAGGGAGTCCATCAGCCCCCCATCCGGTCGAGGTCATCGAGCTGCACGGTCACCCGGTTGCGGAAGAGGAGGATGACCAGGGCGAGGCCCACCGCCGCTTCGGCGGCGGCGACGGCCATCACGAACACGGCGAACACCTGCCCGTCGAGGGCGGCGTTCTGCCGGGAGAACCCGACGAAGGCCAGGTTCACCGCGTTGAGCATGAGCTCCACGCTCATGAACACGATGAGCGCGTTCTTCCGGGTGAGCACCCCGACGACGCCCAGCGTGAACAACACGCCGCTGAGCGCCAGGACGGGGGCGAGACCGACGGTTTCCATCAGACCTCCCGCTTGGCGAGGACGACCGCGCCGATCATCCCGACGGTGAGCAACAGCGAGACCGCCTCGAAGGGGAGGAGGTACGCGCCCTGGAACAGGACCTTCCCGACCTCGGCGATCCTGCCGTATCCCTCGGGGAGGGTGGCCATCGGCGCGTGCACCAGGCCGTCGAGCATGGCGATGATGGCCACGCCGAGCAGCCCCGCCGCGCCCATGCCGAACATGCCGCGCGGAGAGAGCGGGGTGAAGCCCGGGCTCGGCTCGCGGATGTTGAGCAGCATGATCACGAAGATGAACAGCACCATGATGGCGCCCGCGTACACGAGCACCTGCACGACGGCGACGAAGTGAGCGTCAAGCATCACGTAGTCGGCGGCGAGCGCGAAGAAACACACAACCAACGACAACGCGCTCGCGATCGGAGAGCGCTGCGTGATCACGCTGACGCCCGCGATGACCGCGAGAAGGCTGAAGAGGTAGAAGAGCACCGATTCCGTCATCGTGGACGTCCTTCGGGTGGGGAGGTCATTCGGGGCCGGTCAAGCGACCGGCGGTTCGTCGGAGGAGTAGCCAGCCGGCGCAGAAGCGCTGCTGTCCCGGTACGCGTGTCGCGCCTCGGGCTTCTGCCCATCCATCAGGTTGACCATGTAGGTCTTGCTGTGGATCATGTCCTGGCGGTTGTAGGCGTTGATTTCGTAGATCCGGGTGTCCATCCGGATCGCGTCCTTGGGGCAGGCTTCCACGCAGAAGCCGCAGAAGATGCACCGCAGCATGTCGATGTCGAACGAGAGCGGGAACTTCTCCGCCGGGTCGTTCGGGTCCTCGGCGGCCACGATGTTGATGCACTTGGCCGGGCAGACGGTGGGGCAGCACATGCACGCCACACACTTCACCTTGCCATCTGGACGCACCATCAGCCGGTGCGCACCGCGGTAGCGCGGCGCCATCTCCTTGCGGACGTCCGGGTACTCCACGCAGCGGAACCGATCCTGGTCGAGGATGTTCTTGATGACGTGGCCCATGGTCAGGGCCATGCCCTTGACCACCTCGATGAGGTAGGACGACTCGGAGAAGGTCAGCTTCTTGTCGGGCTTCGGGAGCGCCATTCGACCGATCTCCTAGGCGAAGAGTTCGTGGCGGACGATGATCCACCCCGCGGCAAGGAACACGTTGACCAACGCGGTGGGCAGCATGTACCGCCAACCGAGGTTCATCAGCTGGTCGTAGCGGAAGCGCGGGAGCGTCCACCGGACCCAGATGAAGACCCAGCAGAACATGAGCACTTTCACGATGAGACAGGTGACGTGCAGCACCAGGGCCAGCAGGTCGCCGCCAAGGGCCGGCATCTCCGCCCAGGTGGAGAGGGCCGTGAGCCCGCCCATGAACCCGACCGCGGCGAGCGCGGCGTGGGCGCCGGCGGCGCCGAGCCACACCGCCGTGAAGAACTTCGGCTCGTTCTGCCGAGGATCGTCCTTGGGGATGGCCGCGTAGAACGGACGGCCCTGCCGCTTCCAGGCGATCACCGCGAAGGTGAGGAACGCCGGGATCCCCGCGACGCCGAGCACGCCGAGGATGAGGTCCGCGTTGGCGCGGATGGTCTCGCCGCTGAGGAAGGGCACGTCGTACCCGCCGAAGAACAGCGTGGCCGTTACCGAGGAGGCCACCACCATGTTCGCGTATTCGGCCATGAAGAACAGCGCGAAACGGAAGCTCGAGTACTCGGTATGGTACCCGCCGACGAGCTCAGCCTCGCCTTCCGGCAGGTCGAACGGCGTGCGGTTGGTCTCGGCGAACGCGCTCACGAAGAAGAGCACGAAGGCCAGGAAGCCGAAGGGAGAGAACACCGTCCAGTTGAGGGCCGGGATCTGCACGACGCCGAGGATGTCGAGCGGCTGGGCCTGCATGGCGGCGATGTCGGAGAGCGACACCGAGCCGGCCTGGAGGAAGACCACCACCGCGGAGAGACCCATCGCCAGCTCGTAGCTGACCATCTGGGCGCTGGAGCGGAGGCCGCCGAGCAGCGAGAACTTGTTGTTCGACGCCCAGCCTGCGAGCATGATCCCGTAGACGCCCAGGGACGTCATCGCGAGCACGAACAGCAGGCCGCCGTCCATGTCGCTGACCTGCAGCTTGTAGCCGAGCAGCGTGTCGCCGAACGGAACCACCGAGAAGGTGCAGAGGGCGATGGTCATCGCGATGACCGGCGCGATCGTCCAGTAGAACTTCTCGACGTGATTCGGGGTGATGTCCTCCTTGAAGGCGAGCTTCACCACGTCGTTGAGCGTGTGGACGAGGCCCGCCGCGCGCAGCGAGACCACCGGCTTGTACTTCAGGGGACGGCCCGCGAGCACGTCGCCGAGCAGGCGCGGGATGTCGAGCGGGTTGGGGATGTCGACCGGGGCCCGGTTGGGACCCGGACGGTCCTGGACGTAGGCCGCGCCCTTCCGCTCACCCCAGATGAGCACCGGCACGATCTGCATGACGAACGCCACGGAGAACACGCAGCGCAACAGGACGACGATCCAGCCGCCCCAGCTGTCCCAGAATTCGCTCATTTGGCCTCCGCCACGGCTTCGGGCGCGAGCACCTTGCCGCTCATGCCGAGGCCCTTGTAGTCCATGCCGGCCATGCGCGGGACGGCGCGGGCCATCGCGAGGAACGTCGCGACCGGCATCATCGTGCCGGGGGCGCGCCCGAGGGCGGCGCCAAGCTTGTCGAGCGCCTGGTAGGCGGGCACCGACTCGCCGAGCGGGTTGGTGGCGCGGCGTGCGCGCTGTACCCGGCCCTGCCGGTTCACGTAGGTCGCGTCCATCTCCACGGTGTGCGCGACCGGGATGACCACCGCGGCCTTCGCCGCCGTCGGGTTCTCCTCCCAGCCGAAGTACGCGATCGGGGCGGTGATCGCGCCGCCCATGCGGGTGACGACATCGTCTTCGAGCACGACAAGCAGCCCGAGGTCCGCCGACTGGAGCGCCGCGGCGTCCCCAACATTGCCGGCCCACGCCGCGAGCATCTTCACGCCCGCGGTGTTGGGGTTCTTGTCCGCGTCCATCAGGAAGTTGTCGGCCTTGGCGATGGCGCCCTGGTCCGCGCCCGAGACCCAGAAGACCTTGGCGTCGGCGCAGTTGGCCTTGACCATCTGCAAGAGCGCCCAGTTCGCTTCCAGCGATGCACGGGTGCCGAGGACGAAGCCCACCTTGCCGTTGCCCGCCGCACGGATGCGCTTGGCGAGCTCGGCGGTGGCGTTGTCGACGGACTTTCCTTCCACCCGGGGGCGGAGGATGCGAGACAGGCTGGAGATGACCTCGTGGCCGCCGCGGCCCGGATCGCACATCCAGCTCTTGTTCACGTCGTCGTTGCGGCGAGGGAGGTAGCGGAACACCTGGCCTTCCTGATGGCAGACCCGGGTGTTGCAGCCGGTCGCGCAGCCCGTGCAGATGCTCTCCGTCTCGCGGAGGTACCAGACGCGGCGCTGGAACCGGAAGTCCTTGTTGGTGAGCGCACCGACGGGGCAGATGTCCGCGAGGTTGCCCTGGTAGTCGTGCTCCAGGCGAGCGCCCGGGAACAGCCCGATCTCGGTGTGATTGCCGCGGTTCATCAGGCGGAGATCACCGGTCTTGGTGACCTCGTCCCCGAAGCGGACGCAACGGCTGCACTCCACACACCGCTCCGCGTCGAGCACGATGTGCTCACCGATGTCCTGGCGCTTGTGCTTGCCCACCTTGGGCTCATTGCCACGGCTGTCGTAGGCGCCGTGCTCCATGTAGTAGTCCTGGAGCCGACATTCGCCCGACTGGTCGCAGATGGGGCAGTCCAGCGGATGGTTCACCAGCAGGAACTCCATCACCGACGTGCGGACCGCCTTCACCTTGTCGGTGTCGGTGCGGATCACCAGCCCCTCCCGCGCCTGCATGTTGCACGCGATCTCGAGGACGGGCCCACGGGGGGTCTCCGTCTCGCACATGCACATGCGGCAGTTGCCCGCCACGCTGAGGTTCGGGTGGTAGCAGTAGTGGGGAATCTCGACGCCCGCGAGCTTCGCGGCCTCGATCATGTTGGCCCCGGCCGGGACCTCGACCTCGACGTCGTTGACCTTGACCTTCGGCATCAGGCAGCTCCTGCGCCGCGGCCCTGGACGCGGTCCAGGAAGTCGCTGCGGAACTTGGTGAGGAAGCTCTGCACGGGCATCGCCGCGCTCGCTCCGAAGAAGCAGATGGTCTTGCTGTGGATGTTGTCCGCGAGCTCGCGGAGGGTCACGAGGTCCTGCTCCGAGGCCTCACGGTCCCGCACGCGGCAGAGGATCTGGTACATCCACCCGCAGCCTTCGCGGCAGGGGGTGCACTGTCCGCAGCTCTCGTGGGCGTAGAAGCGGAGCAGGTTGGTCAGGGCGGCGACCATGTCGGTCGTGTCGTCCATCACGATCATGCCGCCCGAGCCGAGGTAGCTGCCCGCGTTGGTGTTGATCGACTCATAGTCGAGGTTGCACTTGGCGACCTCAGCCGGAGTCATGACCGGGACCGAGCTGCCACCGGGGATGACGGCCTTGAGCGTGCGCCCGGGGAGGAGCCCGCCAGCGTATTCCTCGATGAACTGGCTCATCGGCAGGCCCATCGGGATCTCGTAGACGCCCGGCTTGCGGACATGCCCGGAGACGCTGAAGAGCTTGGTTCCCGGGCTCTTTTCGGTGCCGAGCGCCTTGTAGGCGGCCGCGCCGTTCTCGATGAGCCAGGGGACCACGGAGAGCGTCTCCACGTTGTTCACGATCGTCGGCGAGCGCCAGGCGCCCTCCACGGCCGGGAACGGCGGCTTGAGCTTCGGCTGTCCCTTCTCGCCTTCCAGCGACGAGATGAGCGCCGTCTCTTCGCCGCAGATGTAGGCGCCCGCGCCGACGTGCACGGAGAGCTCGAAGTCGTGGCCACTGCCGAGGATGTTCTTCCCGAGCAGCCCGGCCGCGTAGGCCTCCTCGCACGCCTGCTCCAGGCGACGAGCTACGAACCGGAACTCGCCGCGGATGTAGATGTACCCGTGGTGGCAGTCCAGCGCGCGGGACGCGATGATCATGCCCTCGATGAGCAGGTGCGGATCGCACCACATCAGGTAGCGATCCTTGAACGTGCCGGGCTCAGACTCGTCCGCGTTGCAGAGCAGGTACACCGGCTTGCCGTTGCGCTTCTCCGCAGGCGGCACGAAGGTCCACTTCATGCCGGTGGGGAAGCCCGCACCGCCGCGTCCGCGAAGGCCGCTGTCCTTCACGATCGTGGTGATCTCCGCCGGGGTCATCCCCAGCGCCTTCGGGAGCCGGCCGTAGGTGCCCCGCGACCGGGCCACCGTGAGCCGGTGGCTGTCGGGGACGCCCCAGTTGCCGGTCAGGATACGGGGAAAGTCCATTGATCCGCCTCCGGACGGGGCTCGGGGATGTGCTTGCCGGCACGCAGGGCGTCGATCACCTGGTCGACGATCTCAGGGGAGAGCCGCTCGTAGTAGTGCTCGTTGATCTGCGCCATCGGCGCGGATCCACAGCTCGCGAGGCACTCCACGCGCAGGACGGTGAACAAGCCGTCCTTGCTGTTTCCGTGCTCGTCGACCTCGAGGCGGCGCTCGATGTGCTCCACCAGCTTGTCCGCGCCCACGAGCGCGCAGCTCAGGGTGTGGCACACCTGGATGAAGTACCGGTTGGTCGGCGCCTTCTTGAACATCGTGTAGAACGAAGCGACCGCGTGGACGTGGCTGGGAGGCAGCTCGAGCGTCGAGGCGATGAGCCGCATCACGTCGAGGTCGATCCATTCCCAGGCGTCTTGCGCCATCCAGAGCAGCGGCATGACGGCCGCCTTCTTCGTAGGGTAGCGGGCGAGGATCTTGTCGATCTCCGCGCGCTGTTCAGGCGACCACTCGCGCGGACCGCGCGACGCCGCCGTGGGGGCGCTGTGGCTCATCGGTCCAACTCGCCGGCGATGATGTTGATGGAGCCGAGGGCGGCGATGGCGTCGGACACCATCTTGCCCTTGATGATCTTCGGGAAGACGCTGAAGTTCGCGAAGCAGGGCGGGCGGATGCGCACGCGCCAGGGCTTCGCAGAGCCGTCGGAGACGATGTAGAAGCCGAGCTCGCCGTTGCCGCCCTCGGTGGCGCTGTAGAGCTCGCCCTTCGGGGGCTGGATGCCGTGCATCACCAGCTTGAAGTGGTTGATGAGCCCTTCCATCGTGTTGTAGACCTTGTCCTTCTCGGGCAGGACCACCAGGTGGTCGCTCGCGAGGACCGGGCCGCCGGGGATGCTCGCGATGGCCTGCCGGATGATCTTGCAGGACTCGTACATCTCCTGGAAGCGCACGATGGTGCGATCGTAGGTGTCCCCGCCGTCGGCGACCGGCACCTCGAACTGGTACTTTTCGTAGCCCCAGTAGGGCTGGGCCTTGCGCACGTCGTACCCGATTCCCGCCGCCCGGAGGCACGGACCCGTGACGCCATGGGAGATGGCGAGCTCCTTGGTGATCGTGCCTGCGCCGACCGTACGGTCCATGAAGATGCGGTTGCGCGAGATGAGCGCCTGCACCTCGGAGACCGCCTCGCCCATCTCGTCCACCAGCCGGAGGCACTTCTCCAGCCAGTCATCCGGCGCGTCGAGAGAAACGCCGCCGATCCGAGGATAGTTCACCATCATACGGGCGCCGCACAGCTCCTCGTAGAGGTCGTAGACCTTCTCCCGGTAGTTGAACATGTACCAGAAGTTGGTGAGCGCCCCGAGGTCGACCAGGTTGGTGCCGATGCACACCGCGTGGTCGATGATCCGGCCGAGCTCGCTGGTGATGACGCGGAGCGCCTGCGCGCGGGCGGGCGCCTCGATGCCGAGGAACTGCTCCATCGCGTAGCACCACGCGTTGGAGTTGTTGACCGGGCCCATGTAGTTCAGGCGTTCCGCATAGGGAATCACGAACTGGTAATACACGGTCTCGCACTGCTTCTCAAACCCGCGGTGCAGGTAGCCGATCTCGCAGGCGGCGTTGCGGATGGTCTCGCCGTCGAGCTGCACCTGGACGCGGAGCGTGCCATGCGTGGCCGGATGGGCCGGACCGATGTTCAGGGTGAGCAGGTCCGACGGGATGGGCCGGACGTGAGTGCCGTCGCTCATGCGAGCTCCACCTTGGCGCAGAGGAGGTTCTCGGCCGGAGACGAGAGCTTCTGGCGCTTGTTGATCGGGTAGTCCTTGCGGAGCGCGTGACCCTCGAACTCGTCGTGGCACAAGATCCGGCGGAGATTCGGATGACCGGTGAACGAGACGCCGTACAGGTCGAAGACCTCGCGCTCCATCCAGTTCGCGATCGCCCAGAGGTCCCAGATGCTGGGGACCTGAAGCTTGTCCTCGGGCACCGCGACCTTCACCCGGAAGCGGTGGTTCTGGCTCGAAGAGTAGAGCTGGTAGGCGACCTCGAAGCGCCACTCCCGATCGTCGTCGTCCGGGAAGCCGAGGTAGTCCACCCCGGCCAGGTCCATCAGCCAGTCCGTCGCGGTGTCGGCGTCGTCCCGGAGGAAGGTGAGGACCTCGCGGAGGTCGCCCGCCTTCACCGTGACCGCGCACTGCCCGCGGAATTCGTAGCTCTGGAGCACCTTCGCTCCGAAGCGCCCCGTCACCTTGGCCATGATCTCGCGTTCGGTCATCGTGCGCCCCTACCGCCAGGTCTGGAGGTTTTCCCGGGAGATCTTCTCCTGGATCTTGACGATTGCCCCGATCACGTTCTCGGGGCGCGGAGGACAGCCGGCAACGTACACGTCCACCGGGACGAGCTCGTCGACGCCCTGCACCACGCTGTAGTTGTCGTAGAAGCCGCCGGAGGACGCGCAGGCGCCCATCGAGATGACCCACTTGGGGTTCGGCATCTGGTCGTAGATCTGCTTGAGGACCGGCGCCTGCTTCTGCGTGATGGTGCCCATGATGAGCAGCAGGTCGGCCTGGCGGGGGGAGAACCGCACGAGCTCGGCGCCGAACCGGGACACGTCGAACCGACTCGAGACCACGCCCATGAACTCGATCGCGCAGCACGCCGTGCCGAACGGCATCGGCCAGAGCGAATACTTCCGCCCCCAGCTGAGCACCTCGTCGAGCCGGGTGGCCAGGACCGGCATCCCCTCGAGGTTGTTCTCTAGTCCCATTGGAACGCTCCGCGCTTGAGGCAGTAGAACCAGCCCAGGAACAGCACGCCGAGGAAGGTGAACATCTCGCCGAAGAGCATCACCGCCTGGCCCTGCTCGACGAAGGACTTGAAGACCACCGACCACGGGTAGAGGAAGACCGCTTCAAGGTCGAACAGGATGAAGAGCACCGCCACCAGGTAGAACTTCACGGAGAAGCGCTGGTTGGTGGGGAACCGCGCGGGCATCCCGCACTCGTAGAGCGAGGTCTTGGTGGCGTTCGGGCGGAAGGGACCGAGAAACCGGCTGCCGCCGACGAACACGAAGGAGAAGACCACCGCGATGAGGAGGGCGACGAGCACGGGCACGTAGGGATTGACCAAGCGCACCTCGAGGGAGGGCGCGGGTATCCCGGCGCGGGGGGGGCCACAAGGATAGCCGCGGACCTCATGCGCATCCTGGGGCTGGACGAAGCGGGTCGGGGCTGTGTGCTCGGGCCGTTGGTGGTCGGAGCATTCCTCTATGAGGGCGAGGATCAATCACCGCTTCGTGCGGCTGGTGCTGACGACAGCAAGGTGCTGTCCGCCGCGCGACGCGCGGCGGCGCTCCGTCGTCTGCAAAGCCTCGGTCAACTCCGCACCCTCCGCGTCGAGCCCGCGGAGATCGACGAGGGCAACCTCAACGAGCTGGAGTTCACCCGTTTCCTCGATCATGTCCGGTTCTTCGCCCCGGATCGGGTCTTCCTTGACGCTCCGGTGAACCCGCGCGGCATCCCCAAGCTCAAGGCCCGGATGATTCGGGAGAGCGGGGTGAACGACTGGGTGATCGAGCCAAAAGCGGACGCCACCTACCCGGTCGTGGGTGCGGCGAGCATCGCCGCCAAGCTCGAACGCGACGCCGCCATCCACGCGCTCGGAGAGGTGGGCAGCGGCTACCCCTCCGACCCGGTGACGCGCGCCTTGCTCAGCCGGCTGCTCGCGTCCGGCGAGCCGCTTCCGCCCTGGGTGCGCGCACGCTGGGGGACGATCGAGAACCTCCGTCAGCAGGCGCTGTTCGGCTGAGGCGCAGGGAGGTCGGTCACAAGACCGACCCCTTCCCTTTCCTCGGCGGAGCGGGCGAGATACCGACGCGCGGAGGGGGTGACGATGTCGCTGTTCGTGCTCGCGTGGATCGGATGCGCCACGCAAACCAACGATTCGGCCGATACGGCCGGGGATACCGCGGCCGACACCGCCGACAGCGCCGACTCCGCCTCCGACGAGCCGGGAGTGCTCGGGCTGATGTTCTCGCTGGACCTCGACCTCATCCCGGACATGGAGGAGGCACCCATCGGCAACTTCCGCGGCTCGATCTACGCCGAGGATCAGGCCACCGCGATCGGCCCGATCGACGGCGCGGTCGCCCTGGTGGACATCGAGGTCCCCCTCGACTTCTTCACCACCACCGACACCACCGGCGTCTTGTGGACCAGCGATCCTTGGCCCTCCCAGAAGCTCTGGGTGCTCGGCTGCCTCGACAGCGATGCCAACGATTGCGACAAGAAGGACCCGATCACCGTCCCGAATTCCAACAAGTTCCTCCTCGCCCCCGGCGGGGAGACCGACGTCACCGTCTCGCTGGAGCTGCTGAACCCGTCATGATCCTCTCCCTCCTCCTGGCCTGCGGCACCGAGATCGACACGGCCGAGCCTCAAGACACGGGCGTCGCCGTCGGCGACCACCGCGTCACTGAAGACATGCTGGGCAACCTCACCGAGAACCAGCAGCTGCTCGAAGGCGCCGAATTCACGGTGCAGCCTGGGCAGGACGTGATGATGTGCCTGTTCGCCACGTACACCGGGCCGACCGTCGGCCTGCACGACGTGCACACCTGGCAGGGGGCGGGGGGCCACCACCTCCAGATCATGGGCACCACCACCCCGGCGATCGACGTGCCGGACGGCACCCTCGCCGACTGCACCAGCGTCGGCGGCGTGTTCAACATGGCCGACCTCGAGCCGATCGGGATCACCAACGGCGGCAACGTCGACGGCAAGGAGATCGAGATTTCGATGCCCCTTCCTGAGGGAATGGCCTTCGAGCTCAAGACCGGCCAGCGGTACGTCATGCAGTCGCACTACCTCAACACCACGCAGGACACGTTCACGGTGCGCGACCTCGCGGTGCTCACCACCATGGCCGAAGCGGACGTCACCACCTGGGCGGCGCCGCTGGTCTACAACGACAGCAACTTCTCGATCGCCGCGGGCTCCGCGGGCACGAGCACCTTCGACTGCACCACCGAGCACGACTGGAACTTCCTCTACGTGCTTGGCCACATGCACGAGTGGGGAACGGCCTTCTCGGTGGAGCGCGTGGAGGCCGACGCGAGCACCACGTCGTTCTACTCCATCCCCGAGTGGGACCCCGTATACCGCGACGCCCCGATCATCGACTACTACCCGGACGACTCCCTCTTCGTGCCCGCGGGAACCACGTATCGCACCACCTGCAACTGGTTCAACGACACGGACACCGAGATGGTCTTCCCGTACGAGATGTGCGTGACCGTGAACATCGTGTACCCGCAGAAGGCGACCGTCATCTGCGACGCCCAGTGACGATGCTGCTGGTCCTTTTGACGGCCTGCGCGACCGACCCGACGCCCACCGACACGGCGGTGCCTCTGGAGCCGACCCTCACGAACGTGCAGGCGGAGGTCTTCGGTCCCTCGTGCGCCTTCTCCGGCTGCCACGGGGACGGCAAGGGTTCGGCGCACCTCAGCCTGAAGCAAGGCGTCGCCTACGCCAACCTCGTCGGCATCGCCGCCGACGGCGACGCGACGCAGACCCGGGTGATCCCCGGGGACGCCGAAGGCAGCTACCTGGTGATGAAGCTGGAGGATGCCAGCGGAATCACCGGCGACGTGATGCCCTCGACGCCGCTTGACGCCGATCGCATCCAGCTCGTCCGCGACTGGATCGACGCCGGGGCGCAGGACAACTGATCCGCCCAAGGGGTGGAGGTCGAGGGCCGCCCTGCCCACCGGCCGGCGCCCCGCGAGAGGAGCCGATGGCGGCGAGCCAGCCTACGCGGGCGCGCGTGCCCGGTCCGTGCCCGCCCGCCGTCGCAGCGCCAAAACCAGCGTCAAAACACCGAAGCCGCCAGGCACCCCCTCGCCCGCCGCGCACCCACATCCGTGCGGAAGCGTGGCCTCGGGCGCTGAAGCGGTGGGCGGCTCCGCCCCGCTGTCCGCCGGCGCGGCCGTGTCGGCGGCGCTGTCGTCGGGGAGCGCCCCCGTCTCCCCACCGCTGTCGCCCGCGCCGAGCATGGCGTCCGCGCCGTCGCAGTCCTGGTCGAGCCCGTCGCCCGGGAGGTCCACGGCGCCGGGGTGGGTGTCGGGGTCGCCATCCGCACAGTCCCCCTCGACAAAGCTCACGCCGTCGCCGTCGAGGTCATCGGGGACGTCGTCGATCCAGGAGGGGCTCGCCCAGACGAACTCGCGGCTGTCATCGCCGCCGTCGTTGCAGCCGGCCGCGCCGTACCAGGCGGCGCCGTCGACCTCCACCGTCACGTAGACCCATTCGCCGCGCTCCCCCGGAGTGAGCTCGACCCCCCAGGCCCCCACGCCGAGCGGGGTGAGCGGGGTGACCCGATCGACCGACCGCGCACTACCCCCGACCACGAAGCCGGCGAGCTCCAACGGCACCGCGACCTCGACGAGCAGCGTCTGATCCGCGGGAACCCCGATTCGATCCCCCACCGAGCCGAGCTCCACCCCGCCAGTGGAATACCGTATGTTCACCGGGAGCCGCGGACCGGAGGAGGCCAGCGTATGGTGCGCGACGATCGCCTCGTACAATGATTCGCGCGACAGCGACTCGCCCTCGGGCAGCGCCGCGATGGTGATCCCCCCGCCATAGGGGTGGCTGGCCAGCTGGGTGTCCTCCGAGCAGACGTCGCCCGCGCGGGAATTGTGCTTGTCGCTGCCGCCGAGAAACCCCATCTCCAACGCGTAGCCGGCCGGGTCCAACGCGCTGAGCACGGTCCCGGATTCGACCTCCCCGCCCCAGAGCGTGTCGTACCCGTTCCCCTCCCCCATGCTGCTGCCGTGCTCGGAATACACCTCCGCGGCGAGCTCGTGCGCGGGATCGTGGCAGCTCCAGTCCGTCGGCATCGGCAGCAGCGCGGCCGTGTGGTGGGGGATGAGCAGCACCGGGCCGTAGACGGCCTCCAAGCCGGACACCCACGAGGCGATGCTCGCGCAGTCGGACACCGCGGCGGTGCCGTCCGGGTTCGGTCGCAGCTCGTCGAGGGTGACCGGCGCGATCGTGGCATCGTCGCCAAAGAAGTATAGATTCTTATGGCCAAAATCGCCGTCTGGCCCGATGAACCACACCTCGCCGGCGACCAGGGAGATGAAGCCGGCATCGGGGTCGTGGGCCCCGACCGCGAGCGCGACGTCGGCCGCGAAGCCGTCTTGGGAGGCCGAATGCCCCCCGTTCACGTGGTCCGTGATCGCCGCGAAGTCCAGCCCGTTGTCGCGAGCGTCGCTGTAGACCTTGGCGTGCTCGCCGCACGAGCCGGAACAGGTGCCTGGGAGGTCGGCGGAGCCGCCGTCGGTGGACTCGCCGGTATGAACGTGCAGCTCACCGTAGTACCACCCGAAGCCCCCGAAGTGGTCCGCGGCCTCGGCCGCCGGCGCAGCGGCCAGGGCGGAGGCGACGATCAGGGATCGAGAGGCCGGACGCACGTACAATCCTCGTTGGTCGGAGTGTACAACGAGTCCGGCTGAATGGAAAGCTGGCGAAAGAGGCGACGACACCACAAACGTGCGCTGGCCGCGCTCCTGGATAGCTTCCCCACGACCCACCCCCGGCCGGCCCCTGCTCACCGCCACCTACCCGTACGTCTTCGATCCCGAACACGCTCCCCTCGAAGCGCGCGCGGCTGCGTTCGCCGGAACGGGCACCATCCGCGATCGGGTCGCCGCCCTCGGCGCCGCTGGCCTGCTCGCGCGTCGGGATACCCGCTCGCTCGCCGTGGTGCGTCGGCAGCTCGCGTGGCGCGACCCGCTCGACGATCTCGCCTTCGTCATCCAGGAGCTCGGCTGCACGCCACTGGAGCGGGCCAACGCCCTGCCCGAGGTGGTGGCTTCGGCGCGAAGCGGTGCCCGGGTCCTCGTCTTCGGGCTCACCGAGCCCAACGCCGGCAGCGACGTGCGTGGCATCGAGACCCGCGCCGTGCCCCACGGCGGCGGCTACCGGCTCACCGGCACCAAACACTTCATCAGCAACGCGCCGGACTGCGATGGCGCGGTGGTCTTCGCCAGGCTCGGGGAGCACGTCGGCTGCTTCTTCGTGGAACAGCCGCCCACCTCCGCCCAAAACGTCGCCGCGCACTCCATCGGGCGCCTCGAGCTCGACGACACTCCCGCCGTGCTCGTCGCCGAGCGCGGGTTGTCCCTGGCCTTCGCCACCCTGGAGCGTTGCCGGCCCAGCGTGGCCGCCGCCGCGGTCGGTCTCGCCACCCGCGCGCTCGACGAGACGCGCACCTACGTCCAGACTCGTCGCCAATTCGGCGCCCCGCTCGCCGCGCTCCCGGTGGTCCGCCACCGGGTTGCCGAGATGGCCGTGGAGCTGGAGAGCGCCACGCTGGCCATGCTGCACGCCTGCTGGAAGCGGGACGCCGCCGCCCCCGGCGAGCGCACCGGCTACACCTCGGCCGTCGGCAAGATCGTGGCCACCGAAGCCGCCCAGCGCATCATCGACACCGCGGTGCAGCTCCACGGCGGTGTGGGCGTGGAGGAGAGCTCCGTGGTGCAGCAGCTCTACCGCGCGGTGCGGCCGCTCCGAATCTACGAAGGCGCCACCGACGTCCTGTATACCGTGATCGCCGACCACGTCCTGGGGACCGTATGAACCTCGCCGCCGCCTTCCTCGACCACAACCTCACCGCCCGGGCCGAGAAGGTGGCGCTCCGAACCGAGTCCGGATCGTGGACGTTCCGGGAGATGTACGAGGCGTCCTGCCGCTATGGCAACGTCTACCGGGCGGCGGGCGTGCGCGAAGAAGACCGCATCCTCCTCGCGCTCAACGACGGGCAGCCGTTCGCCGCGGCCTGGTTCGGGATCGTGCGCATCGGCGCGGTCGTCACCATGATGAACCCAGGCGTCCCGCCCGAAGACTACGCCTACTACCTCCGCTACACCCGCGCGCGAGTGCTGGTCACCGAGCAGAAGTTCTACGACGCAAACCGCGAGGTGATCGCGGCCGCGCTCGGCAGCTCACTCACCCGGGTCGTGGTCGTAGATCGGGACGAGGCGGAGCTCGCGGCAGCATCGCCGATCTGCGCCTATGGTGATGTCGGACCGGACGATCCCAGCGTGTGGCTCTTCTCCTCGGGCAGCACCGGCAAGCCGAAGGGCTGCGTACACGTCAACCGGGACTTCGTCTTCAACACCGAGGCGTACGCCAAGGGCGTGCTCGGCATCCGGGAAGACGACGTCACCCTGGGCGTGCCCAAGCTGTTCTTCGGGTACGCCACCGGCACCAACCTGATGTTCCCGTGGGCCGTGGGCGCAACGACCTGCCTCTTCCCCGAGCGCAGCACGCCCGAGGCGATGCTCAAGCACATCGCCAACTTCCGCCCCTCCATCGTCACCAATGTCCCGACGATGATCCACAAGATGCTTGAGCATCCCGACTGCGCGACCACCGACCTCTCCAGCGTGCGCCTCGTGCTCAGCGCCGGCGAAGCGCTGCCGGGCGAGCTCTACAAGCGGTGGATTGAGCGCACCGGCGTGGAGATCCTCGACGGCATCGGCTCCGCCGAGATGTTCCACATCTACATCACCAACTTCCCGGGAGACGTGAAGGTCGGCACCCTCGGTCGCCTCGTGCCCGGGTACGAAGCGCGCATCGTAGGCGAGGACGGACTGGATGTCGCGCACGGCGACATCGGCACGCTGTGGATCAAGGGCCCGAGCAACGCCATCTGGTACCACGGCGACCGTGAAAAGAGCCGGCAGACCTTCCGCGGCCCCTGGACCGTCACCGGCGACCAGTTCTGCATCGACGACGAAGGCCGCTTCCGCTACTGCGGCCGCGCGGACGACCTCCTGAAGGTGGGCGGAGTGTACGTCTCCCCGGTGGAGGTCGAGAACTGCCTCCTGGCCCACCCACGGGTCCATGAAGTGGCCGTGGTCGGCGCGGAGGTGGGCGGGCTGACCACCACGGTGGCCTGGGTCGTCGCCCACGGGGAGGCCGAGAGTGAGCTCGCCGGGGAGCTCCAGGCCTGGGTGAAAGCCCAGCTCGCACCCCACAAGTACCCCCGACAGGTCCGCTTCCTTGACACCCTGCCGCGCACCGATCGCGGCAAGGTGGCGCGCGCCGATCTCAAGCGGAGGACCGCGTGAGCACCCCCCTCTCCGTCTCGCTGGGCGGCCGTAGGTTCGGAGAAGCGAGCCTCGCAGGTCGCCCCGTCATCCTCCCCACCGGCGCCTGCGAAGCCCACGGCCCGCACCTCCCGCTGGACACCGACGTGCGCATCGCCACGGCCATGGCGGAGAAAGCGGCGTCGCGCACGCAGGCGCTGGTCCTCCCTGCCATCCCCTACGGCGTCACCCGCTTCGCGCGGAACTTCCCGGGGACCCTCTCGATCCCCCCCGCGGTGCTCACGGCCCTGGTCGCCGAGGTGCTCATCGACGCCCACAACGCCGGCGCGTCGGGCCTCGCCATCGCGAACGCCCACCTTGAGCCCGCCAACATCGACGCGCTCTTCGCCGCGTGTGCCCGGGTGAAGGAGGTCACCGGCGCGGTCGTGGCGTTCCCCAACGTGGGGAGCCGCCGCCACAGCGAACGCCTGGCGCGCGCGGCCACCGCGCTCGATGGCCACAGCGGCACCTACGAGACCTCGCTCATGCTCGCCATCGCGCCGAGCTTCGTGCGGGGACACGCCAAGCTTCCGGCCGTCGAGGCGGAGCTGGCGCACGGCATCCAGCAGGGTGCCACCACCTTCGAAGAGGCGGGCGGGCCGCGCGCCTACTTCGGCGCGCCTGCGGCCGCCACACGCCAGCTCGGCGAGCGGTTGCTCGACGAACTGGCGGCGATCTTGGTGGAGACGATGAGCACCGCGCGCTGAGCGCGGCCCCCCGGCCGTGGCGATCGCCCTCGCGGGCGGCGCCAGACGACCGCGGCGAAGCTCAGTCCTCCTCGGGGGTCTCCTCGCCCTCTTCCTCTTCGTCGTCGTCGAGCTCGTCGTCTTCGACGTCGACCTCTTCCTCGCCCTCTTCCTCTTCGGCGAGCTCGTCCTCACGCAGCTTGGCGCCGGTCTTACCCCGGTACTTCGCCAGGATCGCATCGCGCGGATCGGGGTTGGGGTCGTTACGCTGATCGGCTCCGCACTTGGGGCACAGCGGCTCCGGGCGGTTCAGATCGTAGAACTTCAATCCGCACTCGAAGCACTGGTAGCGCTTGCCGAGCTTGCTCTTGTCCTGCATGGTCCCTCGCGGACCGCCCTCTTTACCGAGTCCGCGGGCGGACGCAACCCTGGCGTGACGGACGGGCTGGGTTAGCGTCGCGGCCTCGCGGGAGTCGTACATGGTCCTCGGCTTGCTGATCGTCGGGTTCGGCTGCGGTACGGATGGAGCAGACGAGGGCACCCTGGACGTTCGGGTGGACCACGCGAGCGACAAAGTGGAGTCCACCCTGCCGCATTCGTGTGTGAACGAGGACGGCAAGGCGTTCGTGGTCTGGGTCGACGGTCGGGACAAGAGCGAGCAGATCTGGTTCAACATGTCCAACGACGGCGGGGAGTCGTTCCTCGGCACCGACACCAAGCTCAGCAAGGGCAAGGTGGAGGCGGCCAATCCGTCCATCGCCTGCGCGGGCGACAACGTGTACGTCGCCTGGGAAGACAAGCGCGACGGCGAGCTCGGCTACCAGAACATCTACGTGCAGTGGTCCAACGACGGCGGTCGGAGCTGGCAGAAGGACGACCTCATGCTCGATGCCGATCCCGATGGCGACTACGTGAGCATCTCCCCGGCCGTCGCCGCCGCCGGCGACAGCGCCTGGGTGGTGTGGGCCGATCAGGTCCACGGCGCCTACGACATCTTCCTGAGCCGCACCGGCACCAAGGGCGACTCCTGGTCGAAGGAGCCCGTGCGCATCGACACCGACGCCGATGGCTCGGCCTTCTCGGCCAATCCGGTCATCGCCGGGGACAAGGACGGGAACGTGCTGGTGGCATGGGAAGATCGCCGCGACGGCGACTCCGACATCTACGCCAACGGCTCCAGCGACGGCGGCAAGACCTTCTCCGCCTCCGACTCCCGGGTCGACGGCGGCGACGACCCCGGTGCCAGCAACAGCTTCCAGCCCCGCATCGCGATGGCCGGCGGCCACGGCTACGCGGTGTGGCAGGACGAACGTTTCGGCGAAAATGCCGACATTCTCTTCAATTCCGTAGATGCATCCGGCAACAACTGGTCGTCGGAAGCGCTGCGGGTGGAGAGCGACGCCGAGGGCATCGCTGACTCACGGAACCCGGCGGTGGCCGCCCAGGGCGAGACCGTGGTCGTCGCCTTCCAGGACAACCGCTCGGGCGGCTACGACATCTTCACCCGCTGGTCCACCGACGCGGGCGTCTCCTGGGCGACCGACGAAGAAGCCCGGATGGACACCGACGACAACGGCCAGGCCCAGAGCTACAACCCGGTGATCTCCCTGTCGGGAGACGTGTGGGCCGTCGCGTGGCAAGACTACCGCGACGACGTGGGCGGCGTCGGATTCAACGACCTCTTCTACAACTATTCGCCGTCCGCCGGCGAGGTGTGGCAGACCAGCGACGTGCGCATCAACAGCATCGCCCCCGCCAGCTCCTACGCCGTAGATCAGTCCTTCTACGTGATCGGGGACCGGGTGCTCACCGTGTGGGCCGACGGCCGCTTCGGCACGAGCGACATCTTCGCCGCCGGGCGCGCGGTGGGAGAGCAGAGCGTCTACAAGGAGCCCGAGGCCGATCCGGCCGCCAAGTAGGGTGTTGCTCGCGCTGCTGTT
Organism: uncultured Pseudomonadota bacterium; assembly: GCA_903921785.1. GTDB lineage: Bacteria > Myxococcota_A > UBA796 > UBA796 > SXON01 > SXON01. Next base: position 30,593 of record CAIXRH010000292.1, on the reverse strand, counting down.
CCTGGCCTGCTCGCGGGGTCCGGCCGATCCTCGGCCGGCCATCGCCGCGGCCCTCCCGGAGACCCGCGCCGTTCGCCTGGCGCCGGAGGAGGCGCTCCGCACCGGACGGTCCTTCGAAGCCTGCGTGGGCTTCAAACAACGCGTCCGCACCGGCGGCACCGACGCCGACTGGCAGGGGTTGTTGACGATCGCCGCGCGGGACCCCAACTGCCTCGATGCCGCGCTCGGAGACGAGCTCGCCGCGTGGGCCCACGACCGCGCCGGCTGGGCGGACGCTGTGGGTGAGTGGGAGGCCTCCCGAGGCCTGTACGTTGACCCCACGAAGCTGAGCCCGCCCGCCCGCCTGCGCATCGCGCTCCGGGGCACCGACCAGGGCGAGGCCGTGGCCGCCGCCGCCGCCGTCCTCGCCGTCGACGTCACCGACCCCTTCGCCTGCGCCGTGCTCCTCCGCGACCGCATCGACCGCGGCGAGCTGCAGGCCGCGATCGACACCTGCCCCACGGTCTCCACGGCAGACGCCGCGCGGATGCGCGCGGAGGCCCTGGACGAAGCCGGGCGCACCGCCGAGGCCGTGGCTGCCTACGACGCCGCAGGGCTCACCCTGCACGCCGCCGCGGTGCTCTACCAGACCGACGCCGACCACGACGAGGAAGCGCTGGCGCGGATGGACGAGGACGTGCCCCCCGTTGCCATCCACCGCGGGTGGCTGGCGGCGCTCCGCCACACCCCGATCAGCGTGGAGGGCCTCGACGACACGCCCGAGGCCACGATGCTGCGCGCCCTCGCCGGCGTACCCAGCGCCGTGAAGGCCCTCTCGGACGAGCCCGGCCTGGAGCCGCTGGTGCTCCACGCCCGCCTCACCGGCGACCTGACGAAGCTCGACGCCGAGCTGGCCAAGGCCCCCACCAGCGACGTGCTGCTCCGCGCCGAGCTCGGCATCCGCGCCACCCGCAAGCTCGACCTCGCGCCCGCCCTCGCGGCCGTGGCCGCTGCCGACCCCGACCACGTGAAGCTCGGCGGCACCCCCGGGCGCCGCGAAGCGCCTTGGACGGCCCTCGTCCCGTGGTCCTGGAGCGACCTCGGCGCCCTCACTCCGCTCTCCACGATGGCCGGAAAGGACCCCGTGGGCGAAGCCTGGCGAGCAGCGGCGCAACTTCCCGAAAAGGATCGTGAAACCGCACTCTCCGCCCTGCAAGCGGATCATCCGGAGCTGCGAGGCCTCGCACGGATCCGGGTGGAGTCCGCGCGCCTTGACGCCCCTCCAGGTGAGAGATAACCGCCGCGGGCTTTGGGGGTTCCTTTCCCCCTCCGCGGGAATTTCATGCACGCGCATCACACCTGGACCACGCATTCCACGTCGCCGCAAGAGGCGCAGCACGACTGGTACGTCGTCGATGCCGCCGGGCAGACCCTCGGTCGGCTCGCCACGCGCATCTCTCAAGTGCTCCAGGGCAAGCACAAGCCTGCGTACACGCCTCACACCGACACGGGCGACTTCGTGGTCGTGCTCAACGCCGACAAGATCGTGCTCACCGGCAAGAAGCTCGATCAGAAGAAGTACTACCACTACAGCGGCTACTTCGGCGGGCTCAACTCCGTCACGGCCCGCAACCAGCTCCAGGATCACCCGGAGCGGATCATCGAGGCCGCGGTGCAGGGCATGGTCCCCCGCAACCGTCTCGGCCGCGCCATGCTCACCAAGCTGAAGGTGTACGCGGGGTCCGAGCACCCCCACACCGCCCAGCAGCCCAAGCCCTTCCCCGAGTACGTCTGATGGCCTCGAAGCAGCTCGTCCAGTTCTGCGCCACCGGCCGCCGCAAGACGGCGTCCGCCCGCATCTTCCTTCGCCCCGGTGCCGGCAAGGTCACCGTGAACGGCCGCGATGCCGGTGCGTACATGCACCGCGCCGTGCTCGAGATGGTGGTGCGGCAGCCCATGGTGATCACCCAGCAGCCCGATTGGGATGTGGTGGTGAACGTCCGTGGCGGCGGCAAGTCCGGTCAGGCCGAAGCGATCCGCATGGGCCTCGCCCGCGCGCTCGTGCTCGCCAACCCGAACCTCCGCCCCGAGCTGAAGAAGGCCGGCTTCCTCACCCGCGACGGCCGTAAGGTCGAGCGGAAGAAGTACGGTCGCGCCGGCGCTCGCCGTCGCTTCCAGTTCTCCAAGCGTTAGTCGCGCGCGGCTCCGGCCGCGTCTCGCCTGCACAGCCCGCTTCGGCGGGCTTTGCCGTTTTTGTGGCCTGCTGCGCGGGATGCACGCCGACGCCGAACGTCAGGATGGGGCGACGACACAGGGGGCGCCAGACCGGCGTCGGCGCTCCGGTCCACCCGCCTCAGGCGCCGGCCGGGCCACGCAGGCCGGCGGAGCCGGCCCACGCGACCCGGCCGTGAACCGTTGAGCTTCGAGCCCAGGTCGCTGCACCACCACGTCCTCGCCGCCGAGCGGCGGAGTGGTCACGCGCGGTCAGCGCCGGTTCTTCGGATTTCGCCGTGCGTCTTCGTCCACCACGAAGGAGAGCTCCTCGAGCTCGGCCTCGTGCGCCGGCAGCGACTCCAGGTAGCCGCTGGCGCGGAGGAGCTCAGAGAAGCCGCCGCCCTCCCGCTCCCCAGCCCGAGCGGGACCGACCGCGCGCGCGGCGCGCTCCAGGGCACGGTTGGCGTGGCGGAGCTGGGTGGCCAGCGTCGAGAGGACGCTCTCCCGCCAGAGCCGCCGGGCGTCGCCGCGCAGGGCCTCGAAGGCCTCCCGGTCCATGCGGTAGAGCCATCCCGGGCCAGCCGCCACGCACGAGGCGGTGCGAGGCAGCGACTCGATCAGCGTGTTCGCCCCGAACTGCTGCCCCGGCCCGAGCTTGACCAACAGCTCGGCCCGGTCGCCGCGTACGTTGCGGAGCACCTCGATGGTGCCCTCCGCCACGATGTACAAGCACGAGCCCGGCTCGCCCTCGAGCACCACGACCTGCCCCTCCGACACCGGCTCGGCCACGAGCCCGGCGACGAGCTCCGCTTCCACCTCCTCCTCCATCTCCCGCAGCCCCGGAAAACCCCGGAGCAATGGCCCGGCGGGCGGGCACGGCGTGGTGGGCCCGCCGGGGCGGAGTGCGCGCCAGAGGCGGGCCAGGGCGCCAGGCTCCCGCCGGGTCGGGGAGGCGAACCCGCCCTCCGCGAGCTGGGCGACCTTCTGGTTGGTGGCCGCGACGCGCTTCACCAGCGCGCGCTGAGCGAGGTCGAGCAGCGCGTCGTAGACGCGGCTCCGCTGCCAGCGGAGGGTGCGGAGCTCGGGGAGGTCAAGCGCGAGCAGGGTGGTAGGGAGGACGGCGGCCAGGGTGGCGGAACGTTCGCTCCCGGCCACGAACGCGCTGGCCTCGCCGAGGATGTCCGGCGCGCGCACCCGCCCGACCTCGTTGCCCCCGACCGAGGCGCGCAGCTCGCCGACGAGTACGATCGCGAGCTCGTCCACCGCGGCGCCCTGCTGCCAGAGCACCTCCCCCGGAGTGAGCTCCACCCGGCGGAAGCGCGGGGCGGCGCGGTCGAGATCGGGGCGGGCGATGCGCGAGAAGAACGGGAGGAGGCTCAGCTCCTCCGCGACGGTGGCCATGCCCCGACGATATCACCCCGGCCGCGCCCGGGTCTACCCGCACCCGCTCCGTGCTACTTCGTATGCCAGAGCGCCTTCACCCGCGCATCGCGCCCACAGCCGAGGCGGTAGGGCAGGTAGCGGCTCGGATTCTTCTCGTGGAAGTCCTGGTGGTAGAGCTCCGCGGCGTAGAACGTGGCGCCGTCCACGATCGGCACGACCACCGGCGCGCCGAGCACCCCGCTGATCTGGACCTCCGTCTTCACCGCCTCGGCCGCCGCGTGCTGGGTGGCGTCCGCGGCGAAGATCACCGGACGGTAGCTGTCGCCGCGGTCGCAGAACTGGCCGCCGTCGTCGGTGGGGTCCACGTGGTGGAAGTAGTAGCTCACGAGGTCGGAGTAGCTGAGCTTGGACGTGTCGTACACCACGCGCACGGCCTCCTGGTGGCCGGTGCTCTCGCTGGTCACGTCCATGTAGGTGGGGTTCTTGGTGTGCCCGCCGGCGAAGCCGGAGGTGGTGGCGACCACGCCGGTGAGGCCGTCGAAGTCGGTCTCCATGCACCAGAAGCAGCCGCCGGCGAAGACGGCGACCGCCTGGCCGGGTCCGGCGGGCGGCAGCGGCGCGGGCCGGTTGTCGTCGGGCGACCCGGCGGACGAAGGGGAGGCGCAGGCGAGGGCGAAGAGGGCGACGAGGGTACGCATGGGTCTCCGGGGTACGGGCGGACGATGCCGACGGCCCGGTCCGCGCTTCACACGATTCGTCACGCCAGCCGGGGGCCCGCGCGCGCGCTACGTGGCGCGCCCCGAGGGACCCGATGACCCTGTTCGAGAAGATCATCCAGCGACAGATTCCCGCGAACATCGTGTGGGAGGACGAAGACACCCTCGCCTTCCGGGACATCTCGCCCCAGGCGCCGACCCACATCCTGGTGGTGCCGCGCAAGCCGCTGCCCAAGCTGGCCGACGCCACCGAGGCCGACACCGAGCTCCTGGGGCGCCTGCTCCTCACCGCCAACAAGGTGGCCGCCCAGGAGGGCCTCAGCGACTACCGCGTGGTGGTGAACAACGGCGAAGGCGCCGGGCAGTCGGTCTTCCATCTGCACCTGCACGTCCTCGGGGGCCGCGACCTGCGCTGGCCGCCGGGCTGAGCCGCCGGAAGGAGGACGCCACAAGGCCCAACCCCAGCGCGCACTCGCGGCGGCCCGGGGCGCGGGGGGCGTTACGGGGGGCGTAGCCCCCCGTCCCAAAATAGTCAGGGTTACAGCGGGAAGTAATAGTAGATATACCCAGACGAATTGCCGGCGTAGCGGCGCCCCTCGAAGCCGTAGGCGTCGCTCGTGACTTCATAGGTGCCGTCGCCCGGGTAGTTGTGGATCCAGGCGAACCAAGTGTCGTAGGTCGCGCTGTGGATGAAGGCGACGTCTTCCCACATCTCGCCGCTGTATTCGTACGTAGCGGCGAAGCCGAACCCGTCGTAATACGCCGACGAGAACGTGCTGAAGTACGTGTAGTCGTAGTCGAAGAACGTGGCCGGCTTCCCCGTGCCCGGAACGAACAACGAGTCGCAGTAGTCCCCCTCCGTGGTGCCCCCGACGTTGGCGACCTGGAACGACCAGTCGCAGTCGGCGCAGTCGCCCGCGCCCGTCGCGCTGAGCTCGGTGTAGGTCTCGCAGAGCCAACCCTTGGAGCCGTGTTCGTCGTACGCGCCCAACCCGAAATGGGTGTCGCCCGTGTTGGTGACGCTGAGGCGCCACTCCAGCGGGGCCGTCCCCGTGTCCCCGGTGAGGCAGCCTTCATCGACCTGACCGTCGCAGTTGTTGTCGATGGCATCGCCGCAGCGTTCGGGCGCGTCGGGGTTCACGCGCGGCTTGGTGTCGTCACAATCGCCGCCGTTCTCGGTGTACCCGTCCTTGTCGTCATCGACGTCGTTGGGGTCCGTGCCGCTGGTATCGGTCGCGGTGTCGGACGTGTCGACGCTGGTATCCGCCGTGTCGGTGCTGGTGTCGGACGTGTCCTTCCCGGTGTCGGTGGTGTCCGCGGTGTCGTTCGTGTCCTGGGTGTCGCCCGTGTCCACCGTGTCGTTGCCGCCGGTGTCGGTGGAAGTCGGGGACGCGGTGCCGCACGCGGCGAGGGCGAGGACGGGGAGGATGGCGAACAGGCGCACGGTGCGCTCCAAGAGTGGCGCCACCATACCCGGTAATCGCGCGGCGTCAACCACCGGACCCGCCTCAACCGTCACCTGCCCGTCACCATGCACCCTGCACGGCCAAACCCGGTCGCGCCTTCGGAGGCGCGGCCGCGATCAGAGCGTGAAGTAGTAGTAGATGCCGTCGCCGTTGGTGTCCTTCATCTTGGACCGGGCATCGAACCCGCCCGACGTCGCGTCGACGTAGTAAATGCTCCCCGCAGGATAGTTGAACGCGACCAGGACCCAGCCGCCGCCCCCGTAGAGGAACGCCGCGTCCTCGAGCTCGTACTTCCCGGCGTACAGGTACGTCGAAGCAAAGCCGAAGCCGTCGTAGGCCGTGAGGAGCGAGAAGTCGGTGTACGTATAGTCCCCGAACGCCGCCGGGCTCATGTCGCCATAGTAGATGTCGGCGCACTTGCTGCCCGAGGTGGCCCCACCGTTGACCTTGGTGTTGAAGGCGTAGTCGCAGTCGGGGCAGGTGGTGTTCTTGCCCGTGGACACGAGCTTCGCGTAGTGCTCGCACAACCACTCGTTCCCGTTGTCCTCGTCGTACGCGCCAGCTCCCCACGTGGCGCTGCCCTTCGAGGTCCCGGTGAGGTGCCACTCGAGGGTGGCGATCGCCACCGCGGTGTCCCCCCCGCCGCAGCCCTCATCCACGTCCCCGTCGCAGTTGTTGTCGTCCCCGTCGTCGCACACTTCCTTGGCGCCGGGGTGGATCTTGGGGTTCGAATCGTCGCAGTCGTCGGGGCGATCGTAGCCGTCGTTGTCGCCGTCGAGGTCCTGGGTGTCGCCGGTGTCGATGTGGGTGTCGCCCGTGTCGTTGTTCCCGTTCCCGGTGTCGGTGTCGTGGTTGCCGCCGCCGTGGCCGGTGTCCTTGGGCGTGGACGTGTCGGTGCTCGAGGGGGGCGCGCCGACGCAGCCGAGGATGAAGGCGACGGCGAGACCGAAGGTCACGGGGACGGGGGAGACGCGCATGGAGCACCCGGAAGAGGCGGCGACTCTACCCCGGTTCTGCGGTTCCCGCAGCGTCGTCCACCAGGGCGGCCGCCAATTCCTCGGTGGAGGCGAGGAAGTCGGCCACGGCGAACCCCCGCGCTCCGTACCGCCGCGCCTGGAGGCGCAGGTCCACATGGTCGAGCCGCTTCACGAAGCGGGCCTCGGGAGACTCCGCGGCCAACAGCTCGGCCCAGAGGGCGGCGAGACGCGGGTGATCCGCGAAGAGCGCGGCCGCCGCTTCGGCCTCGCGCGCCTTCTTCTCCTCGCGCGACACCCCGTCGAACGGGGTGATGTCGCCCACGCGGACCTCGGGGAGGTCGTGGAGCAGCGCGAGCTCGAGGACGCGGGCGCGGTCGAGCTCGGGGGGGGCGAGCACCATCGCGGCAAAGGCGACGCCGAAGCTGTGGTCGGCCACGCTCTCGCCGTGACTTATGCCCACCCGCGCCCACCCCGCGCGCGGGAGCTCCTTGAGGCCGAGCGCCTCCGCGAGCAGCTCGACGTCGGTCAACGAGCCACCCGGGCGCGCTGCTCGGGTCGGTTCATCGCCAGCACCAGCGGCCGTTCGGCCTGCCGCGCGCTGAAGTTGGTCTTGCTCCGGAGCCCCTGCCAGCCCTCGGCGATCATCGCCTGCGCGATCGGGCCGCCGAGGTTGCCGCCGGGCCCGAGGAGAACGAGGTGATCGGGGGCGTATTCCCGGAGCACCACCCGCACGCTGGCGGTGAAGTCGTACGGCGCGACGACCTGATGGCCGAGCGTGTAGTCGCGCAGCGCGGCCGGGCTGGCCGAGCGCGGCCGGAAGATCGCGCCGCGGCCGTCCACCATCGGGACGACGGGCGCCTGCCAGGCAAGGTCCGCGAGGTCCGCGAAGGCGCGCCGCGAGGTCTCGGCGAGGAGCGGGGTGTGGAAGGCCGAGTGCAGCGGGAGCTGCATCGGGGCGTCGCGCTCGCCGATCTTGCGCGGCGGGAGCTTCGCCATCGCCGTGGCCACCGCGGCGTCCGTGCCGCCGAAGACGATCTGGCCGCCGAGGTGGATGCTGACGTGGAGGCCGGGCGTGTCCCGGAGGAGCGCTTCCGCCTCGGGGCTTGGGGCGGCGCACCACTCCTCGTCCACCAGCGGGTAGAGCACCTGGCCGCCGAGGACGTTTCCCGCCTGGTATTGCCCCATCGTCTCGATCAGCCGCAGCCCGTCCGCGATCGGGAGCGCGCCTGCCACCGCGAGCGCGGTGTACCAGCCCATCGAGTTGCCGATGACCGCGACGACGTCCACGTCGCCCAGCGCATCGCGATCGGCGAGGCTGTAGGCGGCGGTGAGGATCGAGGCGTTCTCCCCGGCCACGTGCAGGCGGGAGCTGTACTGCGGTGCCCGATCGAGCTCGGTCGGGCCGGGGCGCCCGAGGGAGGCGCGCAGGGCGTCCGCGGCGACGACCGAGGGCCCAGCGGGGAGGGTGCCGAGGAGGTCGCGGCTGTAGCTGCCGCGGCCGGGACAGACGAGGACGACGCGAGGCTTGGTGGACACGGCAGGCCGCTATCCGGCCCGCGAGCGGCGGCCAGCCTCTACAACGAGGAGCACTCGTACGGGCCCTGTTGGGTGTGCCCGTCCTCATCCAGCACTGGGTTGCCATCGGCATCGTACTGGAGGTTGTCGTAGTACGCGTCGATCATCCCGACGGTCCCGGCGGGCCAGTTCACGGCGCCGACCTCCCAGATCATGTCCAGGTCCATCGCGCGGGTCGCCTCGGCGACGAGGAGCCCTTGGGAGTAGACCCGCACGGTGGCGTTCGCGGTCTCATCTGTGGAGGTATCAAAATAGTGCACGAGGATCGTGTAGGTTCCGTCCGCCGGCACGTCGATGTTGATGTTCTCCGGCCCGTACCCGACCGTGTTGTCGAGGTCCAAGGAGGGGTCGTCGTCGGTGACGATCGGCACGCCCCAGTCGGGGATCTGGTTGCAGTAGTTGCAATCCAGCGGCTTCTTGAAGAAGGACCCGCCGTCGGCGAGCAGGTGGAGATCGAGGTCGGAATGGCCAAGGTCCCAGGACAGCTCCACGTGGAGCTGCTCTTTCGGGACGGCTTCCAGCTTGCAGACGCGCTTGGCGGAGCTGACCCCATCGGGGTTGGTGACCACGAGGCCGATCGTGTATTCCCCGGCGATGTCCGTCGTGATCTGGGCGACGGACTCCCCGTCGTCCACGATGTCGCTCACCGCGCTGCCGGCGGGGATGCCATCCAGGGTCCACTGGTAGTCGAGCGAACGGCCCTGGGGATCGGTGCTGGCGCGCCCGTCGAGCGTCACCAGCTCGCGGGGGGCCACCGTACCGGGGCAGTCGATCACCGCCTCGGGGTACTCGAAGTCGCCGCCCCCGTTGCCGAGGAGCGTCACGGTGAGCTCGGGCTCGTCCGGGTCGTCGCTGGGGATCACGAAGGTGCCGTTGTCCCCCGTGCTCGCCGTGGGCGAGTATTGCCAGACGATCTGCTGCGACTGGCCCGGCGGGATCGAAAATCCACCGGGGTCCTCTCCGAGGATGGAGAAGGCGCCGCTGCCGTGCTGGGTCACCGCGCCGAGGGTGAGGCTGGCCCGCCCCTCGTTGCTCACGTTGAGCACCTTCACCGAAGTGCTCCCGGCAGCAACCGTACCGAAGTCGAGGGCGAGCGGATCGATCACGATCTCGGGCGTCGGCGCATAGGCGCCCACGCCGGTCAGCGGAACGCTCACGGCCGGGGCGTCGGGGTCGTCGCTGGCGATGTCGAGGGTGGCCGCGTAGGCGAGGTAGGTGTCGGGGGTGAAGGTGACCGTGGCGACGATGGAGTCGTCGGGATCGAGGGTCCCCGGCCCGCCAATGTCCAGGTGGAAAGCGGATGCCTGCTCGCCGGAGAGCTTCAGCGAGCTCACTTCGAGGGGGGCGAGGCCCACATTGAGGAGAGTCACCTCGGCGGCCCCAGAGTAGCCCACGGTCACGTCGCCGAAGTCGACCGACTCGGGGAGCACGACGAGGTGAGGATCGACGTGGGTGATGTTGGTGTCGGACGTGCCGCAGCCGGCGAGCAGTACGGCGGTGAGGGCCAGCGGTCCGGTCATCTCGGTCTCCGCATGCACTCTACCCGACCGAGCCTCGCGGCGTCGCTGCCATACGCGCGTCGGCCGGCTATGGTGGGGGCATGTTGTGGCTCCTGACCCTGGCCGGCTGCGCGAGCTGCTTCAAGCTTCCTGACGAAGGGGAAGACAGCGCCACGCCACGCGACTCCAACAACTTCCACACGATCCAGGACACCGGCTTGGTGGACACCTCGGCCGGAGACTCCGGGGGCGACGACTCCGGCTCCCTGGTGGTCCCGCGCTGTGAGGTGGAGCTCGTGGAGAGCGACGAACCCAACCACGACTACCTCGACATGCTCGATCTGCCGCTGAACACCTTCGCCTGCGGCTACATGGATCGGGCGGACGACCTCGACTACCTCACCTTCACCACCAACGAGCCCGGCTGGGTGAAGGTGGACGTGCAGGCGCAGTCCCGCGGGACCTCGGCCGACCTGGAGGACGACCTCACCCTCCTCGACAGCGACGAGGGCGTCTCCAAGCAAGGGCGGAACGAGAACGCGGATCCGCTGGCGGTGTTCTATGCGCCCGTGGGGGGCACCTACATCGCGGTGCTCAGCGAGCAGGCCCACGGGTACGGCGATGCGTATGGGTGGTGGTTGAAGGCGTCGATGGCCAAGGCGCCGGTGGACTTTGGGATGACGGAGTCCGAGCCGAACGACACGCAGGCCCAGGGGATGCGTACGGAGCCCGGGGTTGGCTACTTCGGGACCATCGGCCGCCCGGGCGACGGCGACTGGTACACGATCCCCGTCCCCGAAGGCACCCTCTCCGTCGACTACTGGACGTTCGCGAGCGCCTACGGCTCCGCCACCGACACCGACCTCGTGTTCTACTGGGGCGGCACCGGCTCCGATGACCTCCGGAAGGTCTACGCAGACAGCGCCTCCGCCGACCTGACCACCGACTCCGCCGGGGGCACCTTCAACGTCCAGGATCGGCGGGAGGCCACGGAGGCCAAGGTGGCGTCGAACCCCGAGCTCGGTACGCTCGACGAGATCGACTTCACCGAGCTCCGGGTTCGCGTCTACAACGCGAGCGAGACCTTTGGTTCGATGTTCCACTGGTATGTGTTCGACTATTCCGTGACCTCGGAGACGAAGTAGATGTCCCTGCGCCCCCTCCCGCTCCTGGCCCTCCTCGCGGCCTGCGCGACCGACACCGCCGCCTCGGGCGACACCGCTGGCGTCACCGGAAACGACTCTGCCAACCCCGACTCCAACGACACCGGCGGCGGCGACTGCGACGTACGGCTCACCTCCACCGACCCCGCCGAAGGCGCGGTGGGCGTCTACCTCCACGCCCCGATCACCCTGAACTTCTCGGGCGACGCGAGCGGCGCCGACATCGAGGTGCGCGATCCCGCCGGCACCGCCGCCGCCACCACCGAGGCCTGGGAGGAGGGCAACCTCCACGTGGTCCTGACGGCCGACCTCGCGCCGGCGACCGCGTACACGGTGCACGTGGAGCTGTGCGGCGTGACCCAGGAGGCGCACTTCACCACCTCGTCGATCGGCGGGATGGACTTCGCCCCGGGCGATCTGGTGGGCCGCACCTACACCTTCGCGCTCAAGGACGCCGAGATCACCGAGCCCGCGATCCTCGAGGCGTTCGACGACGCCAAGCTCACCAGCCCGCTCGGGTTCATGGTGGAGAACGCCGACGCCAGCAGCATCGACTTCCTCGGGGCGCTGCTCACCATCCAGGGCGGCGACTACGTCCAGGTCACGGACGCGCCCACGTGGGACTTCCCCGCCTCTGACTTCTCGAAGGCGCCGTACTTCGCCATCGCGATCGACGACCTCACGTTCGTCTACTCCGACCCGATCAACGGCATCCCCGACACCGACATCATGCTCCACGACTTCCAGTTCGACGGCACCTTCTCCGCCGACGGCTCGTCGATCCTGATGGGGCACATCGACACCCTGGTGGACACCCGCACCCTCGGTCCGCTCTTCGGCCTCGCCGACACCGACAACGCCGTCTGCGACTTCGCCTCGGGCTTCGCCGTAGAGTGTGTGAGCTGCCCCGATGGAGAGGACTACTGCCTGCACACGATCGGCGAGGACATCACCGCGCCGGAGGTCGACGGCCTGACGTTGAAGGCGTACCCGTAGCAGCGGCGAGCGGTCGATCGAAGCGCGACGGTTCACGGCGGGCTTCGCCCGCCGGCGCCTGAGGCGGTTCTCCGCTGCGCCGACGCCGGTCTGGCGCCCCCTGTGTCCTACTGCCCGCCAGCGGCCGGAGCCGTCGCCTTGTCGGCCTCCACCTTCTCCTTGGCCTTCTTCATCATCTCCTCCATGGTGAGCGGGCGGGTGGGCGCGGCGTCGGTCGGCGCGGCGGCAGGGTTCGCAGCGCCATCGGGCGCCCCGTCCGCGGGCGCGGCGTCCGTCCCCGGATTGGCAGCCCGCTCCTTGGCCTTCTTCATCATCTCCTCCATGGTCAGCGGGCGACCGGGATCGGGCTCCCCGCTCCCGGCGGCAGGCTCCCCGCCGGGCTCCACCGGCGCCACCTCCGCGGCCTTTCCGTGCCACGGGAACGCCGGCCACGGATCGCCGCCGTCACGCAACGCCAACGGGCCGAGCGACAGCCCCGGCACGTACATCAGCACCACCAGCGCCCCGCAGATGATCGCCAGCGTGGGCATGATCGCCTTGGCCACCTCCACGAACGGCTGACGGAAGATCGCCGCCGCCACGAAGAGGTTCGTAGCCACCGGCGGCGCGAGGTAGCCGATCTCCATGTTCACCACGAACACGATGCCGAAGTGGATCGGGTCGATCCCGTAGTGGTTGATCGCCACCGGCGCGAGGATGGGCGCGAAAACCAGCGTCGCGGAGATGCTGTCCATCAGCGCGCCGAGCACGATGAGGATGAGGTTGGTGACGAGCATGAATTGCCAGGCGCTGAGGTCCGCCGCCTCCACCCAGCCGCGGATGACCCCCGGCGCGTCCACCTCGGCGAGGAAGTCGTTGAGCCCGAACGCGAGGATCACGATGAGGATGAGGCTCCCCATCAGCGTGGAAGACTCCACGAGGATCGCCGGGAGCTTCGCGAACGGGACGTCGCGATGAACGAGCGTGCTGATGAGCACCGCGGCCGCGAACGCCACCGCGCCCGCCTCGGTCGGCGTGAACACGCCACCGTAGATTCCTCCGAGCACGATGACCGGCAGGGTGAGCGCCCAGCCCGCCCCCTTGAGGCTCGCCCACAAGAACGCCGCGTCGAACGGCTGCCGGGAGCCGGGCACCTTCATCCCCACCCACACCGCGTAGATCGCGAGGAGCCCCGCGATGAACAGCGCGGGCACCAGGCCGGCGAAGAACAGGTTGGACGGGTCTACCGCCGCGGAGCCCTGCACGCTGATCGCGTAGACCAGCATGGAGATGGCAGGCGGGATCATGCAGCCGAGCGAGCCCGCCGAGGTGATGAGCCCGATGGAGAAGCGCTTGGGGTAGCCGGAGTCCAGGAGGGCGGGGAACATCACCGCGCCCACCGCCACCAGCGTGACCGGGGAAGACCCGGAGATGGCGGCGAACACGATGCAGGCCACGATGCTCGCCACCGCGAGGCCACCGGGGAGCCAGCCCACGAGCGCTCGGGCGAGGTCGGTGAGGCGGCGCGCGATGCCGCCCTTGGTCATGATGTTGCCGGCCGCGATGAAGAACGGGATCGAGAGGAACACGTTCTTGGTGGTCAGCGACTCCATCTTGGTCACGATTCGGCCGAGCTGGTCGAGCACCGAGCCGGAGCCGTCCACCCACAGCATGAAACACATCGCCGTGGCGACGCCGACCACCACGAAGAGGCGGCTCCCGAGCAGCGCCAGCACCACGATCGCGAGGCAGAGGAGGAGGCCGCTCACGAGGCCACCTCTTCGTCGAGGCCAAGCTGGTGAAGGGTGTCGTCGCCGTCGCCCGGCTTCTCCCGCCCGGTCCACACCCGCATCCCCTCCAGCGTGAACCGGAAGGCGAGGACGATCGAGCCGAAGGGGATGGACGCCATCACGATCCACTTGGGGATGATGGTGCCGGTCATCGTGCCGGCGGCGTGGTCGGAGTCCACCCAGGTGTCGAAGTGCCCGGGGATCCGGGCGTCGCCGCTGCCGGAGCCGAAGAGGGAGCGCCAGCCGAGGACGAGCAGGAGCAGGCAGAAGGCCGCGGTGACGAAGTGGCCGATCGCCGCGATCTTCGGCGCGAGCTTCTCCGGCCAGAGCTTGCTGCCCACGTCGAGCGCGAGGTGGCGCCGTTGGTGCGCGGCGAGCGCCGCGCCCGCCATGCCGAGCCAGAGGGTGAGGGCGAGCGCGAGCGTCTGCGACCAGATGAGCCCGTTCGGGAGGAGCAGTGGGTACGCCCAGGCAGCCGCCGCCTGCGCCGCCGACGCGATCGCCGCCTTCCCGAGCGGCTGCGCGTCGCCGCGGGTGCGGAACGCGAGCCAGGCGATGAGCCCGCCCACCGAACCCGCCCACACCGGCGTGGCCCAGGTGCCGAGCGCGTGCTCCAGGAAGTCGGGCACCAGCGGGCTGTCGGCGAGGCAGGTCGCCCGGTACACGACGTCGAGGAAGACCACGAGGCCCATCACCGCCAGCATGCTGGCGACGACGCGCTGTTCCTGGCGATACATCCACGCGTCGACACGCTCGAGCAGGTCGATCAAGAGCACTCCGGGGCGTGCGGAGTGTACCGCATCCCGCGCCCGGACGGCTTTCGCTTGACACCCGGCCCGCTTCGGGCGACGATACACCCCTTCCCAACGTTACGGAGAGCCCATGAACTGGCGTCCTTCCCCCCGTCCGAAGCCCGGCCCCAAGGCGTGGCGCCCGTCCCCCCGCCCGAAGCCCGGCCCCAAGGCGTGGCGCCCGTCCCCCCGCCCGAAGCCCGGCCCCAAGGCCTGAGCTCCGAGCAACGGGCGTCGGCGAACCTCGTCGGCGCCCGAACGGCCTGGGCGTCCGTCCCCGAGTGGATGGACTTCCTGAGCCCCGAGAGCCCCGCGCACCAGGCCAAGCTCCTGGAGCGTGAGCTGTACCTGCGTCACTGGGCGGAGCACGTTCCGCCCGGCAGCGTCGTCCTCGACGTCGGGGGCGGCGTCGGCCGTTTTGCGACCTGGTGCCTCGACCGGGGGTGCGCGGTGCACCTCGTGGACCCCGACCCGGAGTCCGTGGCGCGCGCCGTGGCGCACGCGGAAGGCCGGGCGGGGCGCCTGTTTGCGCACGTCGCCCCCGTGGAAGCGCTCCCCGACCTGCCCGTCGCGGATGCCGTGATCGCCGCGGAGCTGCTCTGCTACGTGAACGACCCCACGGCGGCCCTGCGCGCCGTGCGCGCCCATCTCCGCCCCGGCGCGCCGCTGCTGCTCTCCGTCGAAGCCCGCTACGGCTGGGCCCTCGCGGTGGACGCCCCCGAAGGCCAGCTCCCCGCCCTCCTCGGCGATGGGGTCGTGCACGTCCCCGGGGACCGCTTCGTCCGCACCTTCACCGCCGAGTCCTTACGCGAGCTGCTCGCTGGCTGGACGATCGAGCGCCTCGTCCCGAGCCACTACACCCTGGGCGGCCCGCTCCAGCAGGTCGCGGGCGAGCTCACCCGCGAGGCGCTCTTCGCCCGCGAGGACGAGCTGGCCACGCACCCCGTTTTCGCGCCGCTGAACCGCGCGTGGATCGTCGTCGCGCGGTAACGGGGCCCGTGTTCTCCGTCGGCTCCGTTCTGCTCCTCGCCGCCTGCGCGCCTGACGCCAGCGTCGACGCGCCGAGCGGCACGCTGAGCCTCGCCGTCGGCGCCGAGATGCCCAGCTACGTCGAGGCGACGTGGACGTCGGACGCCGACACCCGCACCCGACTGGAGCTCGCGTCCCCGGACGGCCCGGTCCTGGTCACCGACTGGCAGGACGGGGCGGAGGCCACCGCGCTCCCCGTGCTCGGTCTCTGGGCGGGCGACACGTTCACCGCCACCCTCGTCGACGAGGCGGGCCACGTGCTCACCACCGAGGCGGTGACCACCGGCGCCGGCGTCGACGCCCTCGGCGCGCTCCACCCCGAGGGCGCCGCCACCTGGACCGGGTACCTCGCCACCGCGCTCGTCGAACCGGGCATCTCCGTGGCGCTGCTCCTCGCCCCGAACGGCCGCGCCGTCTGGAACATGGAGATCCCCGGCGCGCCGATCCTCCGCGTGCTCCCCCGCGCGGACGGCCTGGGCATGTGGGCGCTCCTGTGGAGCGGCGAGGTGGGCCAGGCTCCGGGCCGCCTCGTCTCCTACGCCTGGGACGGCAGCCTGCTCGCCGATCTCACCCCCGCCGGCAACGCGGGTGAAGGGCTCACCCACGACTTCATCGCCCGCCCGGACGACACCCTCCTCTTCCTCGGCACCGACACGCGCACGGTCGACGGTACCGCCGTGGTCGGCGATGCGGTGTTCCGCATGGCGGTGGACGGCGCCGGGGAGGAAAAACTATGGTCCGCCTGGGATTCGTTCAGCCCCGCCGCGGACCTCGCCGACCCCACGACGTGGACCCACGCGAACACCCTCCGGTGGTCGGCCGACAGCGGCACCGCGTTCGTGGGGCTCCGCGGGCTGAGCACCCTGGTCGAGCTTGACGGGGAAAGCTGGGCGCCGGTCCACATCATCGGCAGCGAACGCTCCGATCTCGTCTTCATCGGCGAGGGTGAGCTGTTCCACGAGCAGCACGGCTTCGACGTGCGGGGCAACCGCGTCGCCCTGCACGACAACCGCAGCGCCGCGGACGGCACCCGCATCGCGGTGTACGACCTCGATCGGGAAGGCGGCACGGTCCAAGAAGCTTGGGAGTTCCTCCCCGATCCCGCGCTGTTCGACTACGTCCTCGGCGACGCCACCTGGGTCGACGACGACACCCTCCTCGCGAACTGGTCCACCAGCGGCCTGCTCGACGAACGCCATCTGGATGGGTCGAGCCCCTGGGCGCTCACCCTCGATCTCGGGCGCGTCTTCGGGTACTCGGCGTTAGTTCCCGCGCTTCCGGGAAGCACCCCGGCGTTCCCATGAATCGCGGACCCGCCGGCGCGGGCCCGGCGTTACCGAACGCTCCGATCCGCCGCGCGACGCCGCGCGCGCTCGGCTAAGGTCGCGCCCGATGCGCGTACTCCTCGTTCAGCCGCCGCGGAAGTACTGGCCCTACACCAGTGAGGGCGACAACTTCCTCCTTCAACAAGCGCTCCCCGCGCTCGCCGCCCCCCTGCGCGACGCCGGGATGGACGTGCATGTCCTCGACTGCATGCCGCTCCACGTGGGCTGGCGGTCGCTGGCCGATCGGATCAAGGAGCTCGACCCCGACGTGATCGCCTGCGGGGAGAACCACGCCCTGTACGCCAGCGAGGCGCTGCGGTTCTTCCAGCTGTGCAAGGACGTGGCCCCGCGCGCGAAGACCCTCGCCGGCGGCGGGCACTTCACCAACCTCGCCCACCGCTACGCCAACCCCACCTCGAACATCGACGCGATCTGCATCGGCGAGGGCGAGGAGACCATCGTCGAGGCGTGCGAAGCCTGGGCCCACAAGGACGCCGACCTCACCAAGGTCGACGGGCTCATGTACTGGGACGGCGAGAAGGCCGCGCGGACGAACACCCGGAAGCTCATCCGCGACCTCGACACCCTGCCGATGCCCGCGTACGACATGCTCCCGATGCACCTCTACGGGAAGAGCCGCTACCTCTTCTCCCCGGGCGGCACGACGATCCACCACAGCCGCGGCTGCGTCTCCTCGTGCAGCTTCTGCGCCTGGTGGACCGTCATGGCCGACCGCAAGTACGACAAGGACGGCAACGTGCAGCTCTCGCCCCGGTGGCGGAGCAAGTCGGTCGACCGGGTGATGGAGGAGATCGAGGAGCTCTACCACCGCTATGGCAAGCGCTCCTACGTGTGGGTCGACGAGTCCTGGAACATCGACGCCCGCTTCAACGACGAGTTCGCCGAGCGGATGATCAAGAGCGGCATGAAGACGCAGTGGTTCGCCTTCATGCGCGCCGACTGCATCGTGCGCGACGAGAAGAAGGGGATCCTGGAGAAGCTGGTGCGCGCCGGCCTCGCCCACATCCTCATCGGGGTGGAGCGCGCGGAGGACGACTCGCTCTCTTCGCTCGACAAACGCTTCTACACCGGCGGGATCGCCGCGGAGGCCCTGGAGATCTTCAAGCGGAAGTATCCGCAGGTCTTCGTGCAGGCCACGTTCATCGTCGGCGTGAAAGAAGAGAACCACGCCTCGCTGAAGAAGCAGGTGGAGATGGCCAAGCAGCTCGACGTGGACTTCCCCGCGTTCCACCCGATCACCCCGGTGCCGGGCACCCCGATCTTCGACGAAGCGCTGCGCGAAGGCTGGATCACCGAGGACGACTTCGACAACTTCGACTGGCTCAGCCCCGTCCTCGACAGCAAGTACATGACCAAGGACGAGATCGGGCAGGCGCTCTACGACATGAACAAGCAGTTCGTGAACAAGCGCTGGATGTTGCGCGGGCTCACCAGCCGGGTACCCTACAAGCGCGACATGTACATCTGGTTCGCGAAGGTCTCGGCGGCGATGGCGGTGGACGCGATCCGCAAGCGCATCAACCCGCTCGACGTCGAGCACTACCAACAGCTTGTCCAGCCGGACTGGTATGACACCTAGGCTCGCCATCGGGGGCGCAGGGCTGCTCGCGCTGGTCGCTTGTGGGGTCCCCGAGCCCAAGATCACCGTGAGCGAGGACATCACCACCTTCGCCACCGCGAGCTGGACCTTCGCCACCGACAGCCGCACCCGCATCGAGGTCACCAACGACGACGGCCCGTGGTTGACCACCGACTGGCAGGAGGGCGCCGCCAGCCACGAGGTCGGCCTGCTCGGGCTCTTCGCGGACACGACGTACCAGGCCCGTCTGGTGGTCGAAGACGGCGACGCGAGCCCCTACGTCACGTTCGCGACCGGGGACATCCCGGCCAGCCTCCCCCGCTGGACGATCGACGGAGAGCCGGGCTGGGAAGGGTTCGTCCTCACCGCCATCGTCGGGGGAGACACCGAGGCCAGCACGCTGGTCATCTTCGACGAGCTGGGGCGGGTGGTGTGGTACCACCAGGGTCGGAAGGGCCACCGCATCCTCCGGGTGCGCCTTTTGCCCGACCGGAGCGGCCTCCGCTACGCCGAGATCGAGACCGTACCCGAGCCCGAGACCTCCGCGCTCGTGACCGTGAGCTGGTCGGGCGAGGAGCTCTCCCGAGTGGAGATTCCCGGGTTCACCCACGACTTCGTGGACACGCCCGAGGGCGATGCGATGTGCATCGTCCTCGACATCCGGCAGGGGCGCGGCGAGCTGGACGTGCTTGGCGACGCGATCGAGCCCGTGACCGCGGACGGTCCCGGGGAGCCGATCTGGTCGATCTGGGACCACGCGACGCCCCCCGTGGACGCGGACATGGAGCAGCAGGTCTGGACCCACGCCAACGCCATCGACTGGGACCCCGACCGGCAATCCTATTGGCTCGGCCTCCGCGAGCTCAGCCAGATCGTCCAGGTTTTCCCCGATGGCACCCAGGGCGCACAGTTCGGGGGCACGGAGCCGACCTGGGCGATCGCCGACCCCGCCGACGCCACCAAGTTCCAGCACCAGTTCGAGTTCTTCGGCGACGAACTTCTGGTCTTCGATGACCGGGACCCGAAGACCGCGGAGGAGAGCCGGCTGATGCAGTACACCCTCGACGATGCGGCGGGCACCGCCACGCCGACGTGGGAGTGGCACCACCCCGATCATCTGCAGGTGATCACCCTCGGCGATGTCGACCGCGCCGCGGACGGCAGCACCCTCGCGGTCTTCTCCTCCTCCGGGGTCGTGGTCGATCTCGACCCGAACGGAGAGATCCGCTGGCAGCTGGAGACGGAATTCGCGTCCGTCATCCCCTACGTCGTGCGCGTGCCGGACCTTCCCGGGGTCAGCCGGGTGCGCTGAAGCGCGCTAAGCTCCGTCCGTGCCCCAGACGCCGCTCGAGCTCGCGTTCGCCGTCCTGATCGTCGGCACCCTCTTGGTGATCACCGCGCTGCTCGTGAACCGGGTGAGCCCGCTTCAACGTGCTCACCTCCGTACGCCGCTGACCCTGTGGATCTCCTACGCCCTCACGGTGCTGCTGCTCGGGCTGGCGCGGGAATTCGGGGGCGCCGTCGCGGTCGCGTGGATCGACGTCGTGGCGAAGCTGCTCGGCGGCTTCTGCGTCGTGAACCTGTTCTCGCTGTTGTTCGTGGATGTGCTGCTGCCTCGCGCGCGCATCCGCCTGCCGGCCATCGCCGCCGATCTCCTCAGCGCCCTCGGCTACGGCGCGGTGCTGGTCGTCGTCGCCACCGGCGCTGGCCTCAACGCCACCTCTGTCTTCGCAGGGGGCACGGTCGTGGCGGCCGCGCTGACGATCTCGCTCCAGAGCACCCTGGGAAACGTCATCGGCGGCCTCGCCCTGCAGCTCGACGGCTCCATCCAGGTCGGCGACTGGGTTCAGCTCGAAGGGGGCCGGCAAGGCAGGGTCTCAGCGATCCGCTGGCGCCACACCCTGGTGGAGACCCGCGATGGCGACGCGATCGTACTCCCCAACGCCACCCTCCTGAGCACCCCGATCACCCTCCTCGGCCGCCGCGCCGGGCAGCTGCACCCCCACCGCCAATGGGTGTACTTCCGCGTCGACCACCGCGTCGCCCCCGAGACCGTGATCCGGATGGTGGAAGATTCCCTTCAGTCTTCGCCCCTTCCCGGCTGCGCTCCGAACCTGCCGCCCGACGTGGTCTGCACCGACCTCGGCAAGGACCCGAGCGACAGCACGGCCACCTTCGCCGCCCGCTACTGGCTGCTCGACCTCATGGCCGACGCCCGCGCCGACTCCGAGGTCCGTGAGCGGGTGCACGTGGTGCTCCAACGCGCCGGGATTCCCCTCGCGCTCCCGGCCTACACCGTGTTCAACGCCGAGATCGACCAACTCGGCGCCGACGCGCAGCGCGCCCGCCGCACCGCGCGCGCCTACCAGGTGATCCGCACGGTGGACCTGTTCCGGACCCTCACCGACGAAGAGTGCCACCACCTCGCGCCCCAGTTGGCCTACCGGCCGTTCGCTTCTGGCGAGATCATCGCCCACCAGGGCGCCCTGGCCCACCACCTGTACCTCCTCGCCGCCGGCCGGGTGGACGTGACGCTCACCAGCCCCGACGGGCGGGAGCAGACCATCGCCTCGCTGACCGCCCCCGACTTCTTCGGCGAGATGGGTCTGCTCACCGGCGCGCCCCGCTCCGCGAACATCGTGGCCACCACCGCGGTGGACTGTTTCCAGCTCGACCGCGAGTCCTTCGAGGGCATCCTCCGCGCCCGCGCCGACGTGGCCGCCGAGCTCGCGTCGTTCACCGCAGCGCGGCAGACCGCCCTGGTGGCGGCGCGCGAGGGGCTCAACGCGGCGGACCGCGGCGCCGAGCAGCTCCGGGAGACCGCTCGGATCCTGGCGAAGATGCGCGAGTTCTTCGGCCTCGCCGGGTAGGGCCCAACGGCGGACCGCGGACGCGCCCGCCGCCGGTTACCGGGGCATGTGGCGCTCGCTCTCTTCGACCTCGACCGCACCGTGCTCTCGGTGAACTCCGCGAAGCTCTGGATCACCGCGGAGATGGAGGCCGGGTTCATCACCCGGTGGCAGGCGATGCGCGCGGCGGCATGGATCGGCACGTACCACGCCGGCTTCACCCGACTGGACAAGCTGGTGGAGGAGGCGATCGCCACCCTCGCTGGCGCCCGCGAGGAGGACGTGCGCGCGCGAACGGAGGCGTTCTACACCCGCCGCATCGCGTCCACGTACCGACCGGGCGCGCTGGAGACGATCCAGCGGCACCGCGAGGCGGGGGACACCGTGGCGCTCCTCACCACCTCGTCCACCTACCTCTGCGCGCCAGTCCTCCGCCATCTCGGCCTGGAACACGCGCTCTGCAACCGTTTTGAGGTGGTCGAAGGGGTGTTCACCGGCAAGGCGGCGGGCCCGCTCTGCTACGCCGCGGGGAAGGTCACCCACGCCCAGGCGTTCGCCGAGGCCCAAGGGGCCGCGCTGGCGGAGGCCACGTTCTACACCGACTCCATGTCCGACCTCCCGATGCTGGAGGCGGTGGGCAAGCCGGTGGCGGTCAACCCCGATCCGCGGCTGAGGCGGTTGGCCCAGAAGCGAGGGTGGCCCGTGATGGACTGGGGGAAATAGGGGCGCCATACCCGGCTCATCCCGGTCGGCATGGCCCCAGGCGCAACGACCGTCACCGCTCCCGGGCGCGCCGCCTACCCGAACAACCCGACCTGGCGGGTGGGCCTGGCCCACGCCGCCACCCACCCCCCACGCGCCTGCGCTTCGGCCTCCAGCTCCTCCGTCTGCGCGGCCCTCCCGAGCGCCACCAGGCACTCCGGGGTGACCAGGGGCAGGTCCACCGCCCCGCGCACCACGACCATCGGCCGGGGCGCCGCGTCGATCGTTCGCACGCCCGCGCCCGGCTCCCACACCGACGCCGCCTTCGGCTCGTCGCGCTCCACGAAGGAGGTGCGCTCGGTGCTGCCGACGTGATGCACCACCGCGCCGCCGAGGCGGAGGTTCTGACGGGTGTGGATGTGGCCGTTGAGGATCACTCGCACGCCCGCCGGGAGGTCGGCCTCCCCCAGCGTGTCGCTCCCCGGCGACGGCCGGAACGTGAACCCCGGCACCCGGCTCCCGTCGAAGGCCTGATGGGTGAGGAGCGCATCGACCCCCGCGGCGCACACCACGGCCGCCGCCGCGCGCCACGCCGCCGGCTCACGGAGGAACGGCACCACGCCGAAGCGAAGCCCGGCCACCGCCAGCGTACACGGCGCGTCGACGACCGTGAGCCCCGGCGGCGGGTCGGGGAAGTGCCCGCGAACCCCGCGCCGATCGTGGTTCCCGGCCATCACCACGGTGGGCACGACGCGGGCGACATCGGCCAGGACGGCCGCGGCGGCGGCGATCGCCTTCGCGGGCGGGCGGCTGCGGTTGAACAGGTCGCCGGTGTGGACCACGACGTCCACCTCCTCCGCGAGCGCGGGGGCGAGCACGCGGCGCATCGCGGCGAGGTGATCGTCGGCGCGGCGCCAGCCCTTCGGCGCGCCACGAAACCACGCCTCGTGGCCGAGGTGGGTGTCGGAGAGGTGCAGCACGCGCACGGGGCGCTCGCTGCCTACTTCCAGTCGAAGACGGTGCTGCCCGCCGCGTCGGAGAGCCGCGCGCAGAGGCGCACCCGCGACGCGCCGGCGGGCGGCGTCCACGCGACGGAGAACCGCTGGGCGAGCCCCGCCTGGGTGGTCACGAAGATCGGCGAGTACGGCACCCCGCCGGGGGCGAGCGGCTTGTCCGCCGCGTCCCGGGCGTAGGCCTCGATCGCGAGGCCGGACCAGTCCACCGCGTCGGGGTTGATCGTCGACACGTCCGCGCTGCCGAAGACCGTCACCGACGACTGCGACGGGAACCAGCGGGTGCACGCGACGGAGCTGGCGCGCTGATCGAGGCGCAGGGTGAAGCCGCGGCTGGCGGCGCTGTCCCCCGCGGTGGCGACCGTCGCCGTGGGCGCGGTGGCGACCGGGGTGGTCATCACCGGGGCGGGCGCCGTGGCCACGGCGGCGGGCTCAGCCTTCTTCCCCTTGTCCTTGCCCTTCGGCTCGGGCGCCGCCACCACCGCCGGGGCGACCATCGGCGGCGGCGCCGCCACCGGCGCGGGGTCAGGCGTCGGCGCGGGAGCGGGCGCTGCGGCCGCTCCCCCCGCGTCCCGGGACACGATGGAGAGCTTGTCGAGGTCCATCGCGCCGGTCGAGAGCACGAAGCGGAAGCAGAACTCGCCCTGCGTGGCGCCCGCGGGCACGGTGAGCTTGCCGTCCACGTCCTGCCAGTCGCCCGGCTCGCGGAGGTTCTTGATGAGGATGTACTGACCGCCCGGCGGGGAGACGAGCGCCCCCGCCGAATCGCGTGCACGAAGCTCGAAGTTGAGCCCCATCCAGCCGCCCGCGCCCGGCGTGATGGCCGGCACCCGCACGCGAGCTTTCACGTACGCCTGCGGGCCGAGCGGGACCAACTGGCTGCACACCAGCGCGTCCCCCGCCTGCTTCACCTCGAAGTGGACGCCGGACACGCCCCCGCCGAGGTCCCCGAAGGTGGCGGTGGTGGTCGAGCCCGGCGGGACGATGAACGCCATGCCCATCGGCGCGCCGCCGTAGCCCCCCGGGGAGTCGAGCTCCAGCTCCTTGAGCGTGCCGGCGAACTCCGCCGCGGAGGCCGTCGCGGCGAAGAGAGCCGCGAGGGGCAGGAACCTGCGCGCGCGCGTCACTTGCCGTCTCCGTCGTCGTCGTTCTTCACCGCGCCGGTGCACGGCGCGTCGGGCTCGAGGTAGCCGAGGCTCTTGAGCATCTCGCACTGGTCCGCGGACATCGCCTCGGCCTTGCCCTTGCCGGCGCCCTTGCCGATGGCCACCCCGGCGGCCTGGCGGGCGTCGAGCGCCGCCCGAAGCCGCGTGACGTCGCTCGCCCGGCTCTCCGCGAGGTTGGTCTTCTCGAGCGGATCGGCCTTGATGTCGAAGAGCTTCGTCGCGCCGTCGCCCACGATGAGCTTCAGCCCGCTCGCGGGGTCGATCACCATCCGCTGCCCGGCGTACTCGCTGTAGATCACGTCGGTGTGGCCGGCGCCGCCGCCCATCGCGGTGACCATGCTCTTCCCCTGCCAGTTCTTGCCCTTCTGAAGGCCGGTCATCTCGGCGAGGGTGGGGGGCACGTCGATGAGCTGGCCGTAGGCTTTCATCCGGCCCGCCTTCACGCCGGGCCCCCGCACCATCACCGGGATGTGGATGTTCTCCCCGTAGAGGTTGCCGTGGAACACGTTGTTGTGCTCGCCGAACGCCTCGCCGTGGTCGGCCACGAGCACCACGACCGTGTTGCTGGCCGCGCCGGCCTTCTGCAGCTCCCCCCAGAGCCGACCGAACTCGGTGTCCCAGTACTCCACCTCGGAGTCGTAGAGTGAGAGCTCCCGTTCCCAGTCGGCTGCGGTGACCTTCCCGGCCTTGAACGCGTCCTCCAGTTGCACGTGGGCGCCGTCCATCGGACCGGTGTAGCTCCCCTTGTACTTGCTGTACCAGGGCTCCGGCGCCTTGTAGGGAGAGTGCGGGTCCATGAAGTGGAGGTACGCGTAGAACGGCTTGCCGGACTTCACCTGCGTGGTGAGCCAGGGGATCGCAGCGTCGTTGAGGTCCTTCGCCGAGTGCCCCCACGCCTGGTCCGCACCGCCGACGATGTTGAACTGGTCGAAGCCCTGGGAGTAGCCGTGGCTCGTGCTGATCACCGTGGACTTGATGAAGGCCGCGGTGGTGTATCCGCCGGCCTTGAACGACTCCGCGAGGGTGTCCTGGCTGTCGCTGATGGTGTCGGTCGCGAGCTTCTCCCCTTGGCGGAAGTTGAGGCACAAGTGCCCCTGGGGGTCCACGCCGGTGAACAGGCTCGCCACGCTCGGCACCGTCCACGCGTCCTGAGAGTAGGCGTTGTCCCAGACCATCGCGCCGCTCGCGAACGCGTCGAGGTTGGGGGTGGTCTTACGCTTGGTGTAGCCGTAGGTGCCGATCTTGTCGGCCCGGAAGGTGTCGACCAGGATGAGGATCACGTTGGGCTTGGTGGCCGCCTGCGCGACCGGCGCCTCCGCGAAACACCCGGGGAGCAGCGCGGCCGCCCCGACGAGGGCGGCCGCGAGCGGCAGGGCGAGGGTCCAGCGAGGCGACATGGGGGCTCCGAGGGCGCGGTTGGGCGACCCTACCCCGGCCGGGGCGGAGGTCGCAACGGAACGCCGGAGGAGATCCCGCGCATCCCGACATGCTTCACTTGTAGGCGGTGACGTCGAGGCCCAGCGCCTTCATCCGGTTGAACAGGGTGCGGCGGGTGACGCCGCACGCCGCGGCCGTCTCCGTGAGGTGCCCCTTGTGTCGGACGAGCTGCTTGTGGAGGTAGGCGCGCTCCACCTGGTTCACGATGCGGTCGGTGAGCTGGGGGAGCGGCACCGACTCGTCGATGAACAGCCCGCCGACGTGCTCATCGGGTTTCCCACCGGCGCGGAGCTCGCCTGGCAGGTCTTCCACCCGTAGATCCCGGCCGGCGCACTGGATCACCCAGCGTTCGCAGAGCGCGCGGAGCTGCCGGACGTTCCCTGGCCAGGCGTAGCGGAGCACCAGCTCCATCGCCTCGGGCACCATGGTCGGCGGGTCGAGCTGGTATTCCTTCGCCGCGTCCATCAGGAAGTGCCGGGTGAGGATGGGGATGTCCTCGGGTCGCTCCCGCAGCGGGGGGAGGGTGATCGGGAAGACGTTGAGCCGGTAGAAGAGGTCCTCGCGGAACTTCCGCTCGTGCACCGCCGTCTCGAGGTTCACGTTGGTCGCGGCGATGATCCGAACGTCCACGTCGATCGGCTCCGTTCCGCCCACCCGCCGGAACCGCATCTCCTCCAGCACCCGGAGGAGATTCACCTGCACGCTCAGCGAGGTCTCACCGAGCTCGTCGAGGAAGAGGCTCCCGCCATCCGCCATCTCGAAGACGCCGGCTCGCCGACCGACCGCGCCGGTGAAGCTGCCCTTCTCGTGGCCGAAGAGCTCGCTCTCCAAGAGGGTCTCGGTGAAGGCCCCGCAGTTGATCGAGATGAGGTTCTTGTCGCGCCGCCGCGACCGGTCGTGGATCGCCCGGGCGACGAGCTCCTTGCCGGTGCCGGTCTCTCCGCGGATGAGCACCGTGGCGTCCGTGCCCGCCACGGAGCGGATCGCGTCGAACACCCGAATCATCTTGGGGCTCAGCGAGAGGAGCTGGGTGAACCCCCACTTGTCGCCCGCCTCCTTCTGCGCCTGGGCGAGCTGTCGCCCCGTGCGGGCGCTGGTGAGCGCGCGGACGACCTTCTCCGACAGCAGCCCCGGGGAGATCGGACGACCGAGGTAGTCCACAGCGCCGGCCCGGAGCGCCTGCACCGCACCCTCGACGTTGGGATGCGCCGCGACGACGATCACTGCCGTGCCGGGAGCCCGGTGACGCAGCGCCTCGAGCAGCCGAAGCCCGGGGAGGTCCGCGGTGTCCAGCGCAGCGACGACAACGTCGGGGCGCACCTCGCCGAGCAACGCGAGCCCTTCCTGCGCCGACGTGCACACGTGGATGGCGCGGTCCGGCGCGCCGAGGGCCACCTGGTAGGTACGCCCGGCCGGATCGGTCGGGTCGATGACCAGCACGTGCTCGCGGGCACGGGGGGCGGGGGCGGAGCGGGAGGGAAGCGCCATGCGGCGGTGAGCCTGACGACGATAGAGCACGGCGCGGGTCCGGCGGCAAGGGCTCCGATCGCGAAACCACCCGTCCCGATCGACAGATTCTTGACGGCCTCGCGCGCCAGAGCGCCATCCATCAGCCATAGTAGGGGGCGCGGAGTCTCCCACATGCTGTTCGCCCTGGTCGTCTCGTCCTCGTTTGCCGGTGTCGTGGAAGCCTGGGTACCCGATGAGTTCCCCGATGGCGATCACCTCGCGGGCACCGATGGCTGGGAGAACGGCTGGTCGGACGACGAGTGGTACGGCCTGAACTACCAGGGTCAGGCCTACGCCAGCCCGATCTACGACGAGAACGACGGCGGTGCGTTCGGCGACGGCGGCGCCCACGACAACTGGCTGGTCAACGACGCTGAGTCGGTGGTGCAGGGTGAGTTCACCGTCAGCACGTACGTGGACGACGACGACGCCTGGGGTGTGGTCTTCGGCAGCAGCAAGGATCGGTACTACCTCCTCTTGTTCTGCGGTCCGAACTCCGGCGGCAACAACACCGACTGCCCCTTCGGCAACATGGATGTCCCCGGCTCCGCGCTCCTGGAGGTCCGCGGCAGCAAGGTCACCGTGGTCGACAGCTCGGGAGACTCCTACGACGAAGCCGACGCCCAGGACGTGACCATCGCCAGCCAGGATGGCACGGTCACCGTCTCCTACGGTCGCGGCGTGGAGTACACCGTCCCCGCCGACGAGAAATTCGCCCTCAACGGCGTTGGTTTCTACGGCTACAACATCGGCGGGTACACCTACAACGGTCAGGCCGATGGCGACTCCGCCTACTTCTACAACCCGGTCCTGTACTGGTACGACGACGACACCGACGGCGTGGTCGACGACGACGACAACTGCGAGCAGGTGAAGAACCCCGACCAGGCCGACGCGGACGGTGACGGCCTCGGCACGGCCTGCGACGACGACGAGGGCGGCGGGGGCAACGACACCGGCAACAACGACTCCGGTGGTGGCGGTGGTGGTGGCGGTGGCGGTGGTGGCGGCGGGAACCTGGATGGCACGGGCGGCCCGATCGTCACCGCGCCGGGCGCCTGCGCGTGCGGCGTCACCGACCCGGCTTCCGCCGGCGCGGGGCTGCTCGCCCTCGCGGCGCTGGCCGCGGGGCGTCGCCGTCGGAGTTAGGCCCGCGCCATGCGCTGGCGCGAGCTACGAATCGTCGCGTTCGACACCGAGACCACCGGCCTCAACCCCGAGGAGGGCCACCGCGTCATCGAGTTCGGCGGGGTGGAGCTGAAGCTTGGCCCCGACGGCCGCGTGGCGGAGGTGGTGCGCCACGAGTGGATGTTCAACCCAGGGGCGCCGATCCCTCGGGACGTCACCGAGGTCAATCACATCCGCGACGAAGACGTGGCGGACAAGCCCGAGTTCGCGGTGCACGCCCGCGCGGTGCACGCGCTTTTGCAGGGCTCGTTGCTCGTCGCCCACAACCTCCCGTTCGACCAGCGATTTCTCACTGCCGAGTTCGGCAGGTGCGGGCTGCGCTGGCCGGCCGCGGGCGCCGAGGTCGACACGTCCGACCTCTCGCGCCTGTACTTCAAAGAAGCGCGGTCCCACCGGCTGGGCGAGCTGTGCAACCGGCTGGACATCCCGCTGGTGGAGGCGCACCGCGCCGGCAACGACGCCGAGGCCTGCGGCCGGGCGTTCCTCGCCATGGCCGACCGGTTCAGCGCGCCCTCCGAGCTCGACAGCCTCGGCGACTGGGGAGATGCCATCCTCGATCCCCCGGACACCGGCCACCTCAAGCGGGACGCCGAGGGCGTCCTCACGTTCCAGGAGGGCCCGAAGTCCGGCGAGCCAGTGGAGGCCCACCCCGAGCTCCTCGCGTGGATGGCCATGGCGCGGGAGCGGAAGGACGGCGCCTGGGACCACCGTTACCCCGAGACGCTCCGGCGCTGGGCCGCGCGCTGGCTACGGGTCCGCGCTTCCGGGCGATTCGCCCAGCACATGAAGGGGTTCGGCCCGCTCGACTGGGGCATCGACCTGCCGTTGGGGAGCGCCCCGTGATCCTCCTGACCCTCTGCGCCGCGTTCGCCACGCCCGCGGAGGATCGGCAGCTCATCGGGCAGCTCGACCGCGAGGTGATCGCGCTCAAGCAGAAGATCGAGGTGCTCAACGAGCGCCTGGCCACGTGCGCCAGCGGAGAAGCCGTCGCGCCCGTCTACGGCGAGCTGATGACGGTACTGCAAGGCCAGCACGCGGTGGTGAGCCGCGCCGGTGCGCGCACGCTGGTCACCGTGCAGCTCGACGAGCTGTTCGCCTCCGACGGGGCCCGAGTGCGTGAGGAGGCGCTGCCGCTCTTGGACCTGATCGCCACCGCGATGAAGGGGCACCCCGAGTCCCCCATCACCCTCGCCGTGTACGGCGACGGCGAACCGCTCCCGACCCTGTTCAAGAAGGCCGGGGTGGGCGCATGGGAGCTCACCAGCTGGCGCGCGGCCCTCGTAGCCCGTACGCTGGTAGAGCAGTTCGGGGTGGCGCCCGCCCAGCTCACTGCGGCGGGTCGGGGCGATCAGGCCCCGGTGGCCACCGCCGACACCCCTGAAGGCCGCAACCTCAACCGCCGCCTCGTCGTCTCTTTCGAGCCCGGAGTTTCCCCATGAGCCGCATCTTCCCCCTCGCCCTGCTCTCCCTCCTCGCCTGCGGCACCGACGGCGAGTCGGGCGGCACGGACGGCGTCGACTGCAGCGACCCCGACGGCAGCGGCGGCGACACCGGGGACATCCCGGCCATCGCCGGCGACTGGACGTCGAGCTGGGCCGCCGCATTCTGGGACGACAACTGCTCCGTCACCGACTTCGATCAGACCTCCGAGGACTGGATCGGCGCGTTCACGGTGGAGGGCGCCTTCAACAGCTTCAGCGCGTCGTTCCACCAAAGCCCCGACGACACCTTCGCCGCCGCCATGGACCGCCGCGGCGGCTTCACCATGAGCGGCGAGCACGAACACGACGCCGGGCTCATCTACGCCAACTTCTCCGGCCTCGTACACGCCGACAGCAGCGGTCGCACCAAGATCGACGGCAGCGGCTACCTCGGCATCGACACCAACGACGACCAGGTGGCCGACTGCTTCGCCCGCGCGAGCTGGACAGCGAACAAGTCGGGCCTGTAGAAGGGCTGGCGGCGCCCCACGGCCCATCCCACCCGCCCGCGCCGAGGTCGAGGAACCACCGGGGCGAGAATGGGGCGATGGGACGACCGCCGCTGCTGCGCAGCCCGCAGCCCGCAGCCCGCCGGCCGCGCGTGCCCGGCAAGGCCCGAAACGCCAAAAAGGAAACCGCCCCCGGAGTCGGAGGACTCGACGGGGGCGGTAAGGGAGGCCGGCAACTACCTACTCTCCCACAGCGTTGCGGCTGCAGTACCATCGGCGCAAGAGAGCTTAACTTCCGTGTTCGGGATGGGAACGGG
>CAIXRH010000291.1 GCA_903921785.1 uncultured Pseudomonadota bacterium | reverse complement strand
TTGCTCCAGCGCATTGTCCACCCTCGGCGAGCCGAACAAGGAATTGCAGCCGATGAGCGGGGCAGAGCCCCGCTCACGGCTGAATTCCGGCGTTCGGCGAGGAAAGGTCGATGAAGAGGTGGTCGGGGAGGGCGTGCCGCTCGGAGGCCCGCCGCAGAACCGCAGAACCCGAGCCGCACGTGGAATCGCCTTGCACTTCTTTGCTTTCGTGGCCAACCACATTGCACCTGCGCTCCGCATGTTCACCCGGAGGCGCCGGGGCACGCGCCACGGGTTGTCGGGCGTACTCCCTGGTGATAGCAGTCCGCGGTGACCTCAAACGCTACTACACCCCACGTTCGATTTCGCCTCCTGCGCTGGGTGCTGAGTCCCATCTCAGCGCCGTGGTGTCGGTCGCAGTCGGGGTGGCCATGCAGCTCGTGGTCGCATCGGAGGTCCACTCCCCACAGTGGTTTGGCCTCCTCTTTTCGGCGACGTTCGTTCAAGGCCTCGCGACCCACGCTGCAGCTCGAGTAGCTCCGAACAGGGCTGCAGGAGCTCTCCTGTGGGCGGTGCTGAACGTGCCTTATCAGATTCGTCTGCTGATGGTCAGCTGCGACCCGATCGTAAAGCAACAGGGCCTTGAGTTTGGGATCTGGGCGGCTCCAAACTGGTTTCTAATGATCCTAGCCACGTTCGCCATCGCCACCCCGTTCATCGTGCACCACTCGCTGAGCAGCGGAAATGCGAGCTCCAGCGTGCTTTGAACCACCAGCACCTCCGAGAACGCCCACCTCTTCGCGACCAAGAACGTTGCACCCCGGAAGCCACCGGAACCTCCTGATGCTCACCCTTCTTTTCAGCAAACTGCTCGCCGCCTCCCCAGCCGATCCGGCAACGCTCGTCGGCGACTGGGACGTTGCCGTCGCGCGGGGCGACCTCTGGACATGTCCAGAGCTCCCGCTATCGCCGTCATCACGATGGACAATCCGTGTTGACCCGGCCGGAACCTATGGCGTCGAAGTCGTCGGTGACCGCTTTCTCCAGCGGCTTGCGGGGGTCGTGATCCCTGACTCGCATCCTCTCGTGCTGTTCATGGCACTCCGCCCCTCGTCGGCTGCCACACCGGCTTCAACGTCCATGGACACAGTCAACCTCACCGCCGGCAACGTCGAGGGCCGCCTCGCTGCGAAGGGAATCGTTGGCTGGGTACATGATCCGGGCGCCTGCTCGGCTACCTTCACTGTGATCGGCTCCCGTAGTCGCCACTGACCGGCACGACCACCTCGCCGAAGTGCCCGCCACGCGCGGGTTTCTCGGCGCTGCTATCCCGTGCATCGCTCCCACCCTCATCGCCGCTGCCGGCGCCGCACCCGTGGGCGGACGGAATCCGACAGCTCCGCTTCTCGGATGCCGCCGCTCCACCGTTGTCGCAGAATCGCTCCGGCGGTCCTCGGTGCCCATGGCGCCGGGAGCCATCTCCCTGCCCTCTCCACCCGCCGCACCCGGCGCCCGAGTCGATCCGTCCAGGCCTCTGTGGCCGGGCACCGTCCTGCCCAAGACCAGGTTGCTCCAGCGCACTGTCCCACCGTCGGCGAGCCGAACAAGGAATTGCTGCCGATGAGCCGGGCAGAGCCCGGCTCGCGGCAGAATTCCGGCGTTCGGCGGGGAAAGGTCGCTGAAGAGGTGGTCGACGAGCGCGGTCCCCCACCCAGCGGGCCCATCGCAATCGCAACCACCCGCCACTCCTCGAGCGCGGGACCTTCCGCTCCCCCATTCTCGCCCCCGTGGCTCCTCGACCCCCCACGCCTCCGCCGAACCAACTCATCTTCGTAGACCGACTGCGGCTCCACGGTGACCGCCTCGTCCTCGCCCTCCACCCAGTTCTCGGGGGTGGTGCCCTGGCCCGAATTGTTTCAGTCGGGCTCGGTGGGGTCCGTGTGCTGGTCCATTCCGTGGGTGCCGATGACGCCGCGCGGTTCACGCCCCGCCGGCCGTCTTCGGTCCGGACGCGAACGGTGATCAGTACCCCACGCCGCTGTAGAACAGGTACACCGCACCCGAGTCGGTGCCGGCGCGGTCGCTGAACAGCGCGCCGATGGCGATATCAGCGAGGCCGTCGCCGTCGGCGTCGCCGAGGGCGACGGCCACCCCCGCGTGGTCGTCCGCCGCCTCACCCAAGAAATCGACGTCGCCGCGGGTCGCGTCGAACGACACCGTCCCGGAGAACGGAGCGTGGAGCAGATCGGCGCTCCCGCGGACGTCGCCCGCCGGCCCTGCGCAGACCAGTGCGTCGTCGTCCCCGTCCCCATCGACGTCGCCGAGCGCGAGCGCGTAGCCGTAGTCGCGCCCGCCGGGATCACCCACGAGGAAGGCGTCACTCCCCCGGAAGCTCTCGGTGTCGGTGAGCGGGCCGAGAAGGACGAATACGATCCCGGGTGCCGAGTGGGCCTCGTCGCCCCCACCGTAGGCCGCCACGGCGAGGTCGGTGTACCCGTCGGCGTTGGTGTCGCCCACGGCGAGGGCCGAGCCGGCCGATGCCACGAAGCCGTCGGTGGCGTCGGCGTGGATGCGGAGGTCCTCGTCGCCGGAGACGAGCTCGCCACGGCGGGAACCGTCGATCAGGTACACCTCGGAGTCCGAATGGGTGAGGTCGTACCCGGTCACAAATAGGTCATCCACGCCGTCGCCGTCCTGGTCGCCGGCCACCACCGTCGCGCCCACCGTGGCCTCGTACTCGGGGCCGATGAACTGCATTTGCATCGTGTCCGCGTAGGTGCTGCTCGAATCGAAGGGGCCCGCCAGGATCGCGGCGTAATTCCCCCCCGTAACGTAGAGGTCCGGTTGTCCGTCCCCGTTTGCGTCGCCCGTCGTGACATCCCACCCCAGGCCGTCATGGCCGCTTGCGCCGCCCACGATCGTGGCCG
Organism: uncultured Pseudomonadota bacterium; assembly: GCA_903921785.1. Lineage (GTDB taxonomy): Bacteria > Myxococcota_A > UBA796 > UBA796 > SXON01 > SXON01. The sequence continues at coordinate 3,515 of CAIXRH010000291.1, read as the reverse complement.
CGGGTTCGGAGGAGGCGCCGGAGAGGAAGGCCGCGCCGTCGAAGAAGGCGAGGGCGTCCGAGAACGCACTCCCGAACACCAGGTCCGTAGCACCGGTGACGCCGAGGGCTCCCGCCGTCACCGCCGGCGTGTGGTAGAGTTCCTCGGCGCTCTGGACCATCGATGCGTCCGAATCATCGATAGCTCCGTAGAGCGGGAGGTCGACACTCGCCACCAGGTACTCGTAGCGTGAACCGGCGAGGAGGGTATAGTCACCGTCGATCAGGTCCGCGTCCCCGTCCCCGTCGGCATCCACGAGCTGCATGCTGTTGCCAAGGTTCGTCATCCGGGAAAACGCGACAATCGCGGCGGCCTCGCCCACCCCGAGCTGGCCAGCCTCACAGTCGGGCTCCTCGCCGTCGCAGTCCCAATCCACCCCGCCGCACCCGTCCGCGGCGTCGGGGTGGATGTCCGGGTCGGTGTCGTCACAATCGTCGCCGCCGGACTCGACGCCATCGTGACCGTCCCCGTCGAGGTCCACGCCGGGTTCGGTCCCCGTGTCGAGGCCGGTGTCCTGGGCGGAGTCGCCCGTGTCCGGTTGCGGGTCGGAGTCGCCCGCGGAGCCGCCGGCGGAGTCGCTGTCCCCGGGCGCAGCGCCGTCCGCCTCGCCAGTGTCAGCCGTGTCACCCGTGATCGGATTCGTCGGAACGCCGTGACAGGCCGCGAGAACGAGCAGGGTCAGGACCACGAGGTCTCCGTGGTCGGGTCGGCGCAGGAGCCAACCTCGAAATGCACGTCCGCAGCGTCGTTCCGCTCGCCGGGCGCCGCGAAGGTGCACGAGAAGGTGGGCTGACCGGTTTCGCAACCAACACAGAGGTCCTTACAATTGACCGCTGTGCCCAGGTTTTCGGTGGCGTCCCAGTCGCCGCTACCGTCGATGGGGTCGGTGTAGTACTCGCAGAACGGCAGACCCAACAGCCCCTCCACACGACACAGCCAGTGTTGGGCCGCGAGCTCACCGCAGCACGCCCACCCGGTGCAGTGGTTGTCGCCGGTGTAGGTGTGCGCGACCTCGTGCACGGTGTGGTACCCCCACCGGGCCGGGATCCGAAGCGCGTAAGCCGCCAGCCGCCGCGCGACCCCCATGGCCTCGACGTAGTCGGGGTTGAACACGAACATGACCCCTGCGGGCAGGCTGCTCGTGACGTGGGAGAACGGGCGAATCGTGGCGCGGACGTGGTCGTACACCAGGTTCGCGAGGAACATCACCGCGTCCATCACGTACCCGTCGAACGCCAGGGGCGCGGCGCCCAGCCAACAATGCCAGTTCAGCCCGAACCAGCTCGACCCGCAGCCGGTGACGGGGCCAGTGGCGCCGCCTTCTCCATTGGGCCCCCCGGCGTCGGATCCGCACGTCTTTTTCGGGTCCGGAGTGTAGGATTTTGGATCATAGATGTAGACCCCCCCGGCCATCAGGTCGGCGAACGAGCCCGGCGCGGCGTCGACGAACCAATCGTTCCAGGCGACCGGGGTGCAGTCTTGGCCGCCGTTGGTTCCGGAGTAGCTGTTGCAATTCGTCTTCGACAGGCTGCCCGAGCAATCCGACGCCGAAGGCGGACCCTCATCCGCCCCGATGAAGTGGAAGTTCATGCAGCTCGTGGTGGGCCAACTCGTCGAGTGCTTGCTCACCGTGGCCGTCCCCCCGGCCACCACGGTGCGGAGGAAGGTGGTGTAGCCGTCGCAACACGAAAGTCCGTCGCAGTCGGCGCTCGTCGTCTTGTCAGTCGCCTCGTCGGCGTAGGCGTACACCAGCGCCGCGGAGACCACCCACGCCACATACGGAGCGCCGTAGCCGGTGGTGAAGAAGAGACAACCCATCTCTGTTGCCATCGTCGTGGTGGGCAGCGCGTAGCAGCCGAGGCTGTTCGTCACGTTGGTGAACGCCTTCGTGGTGCCGTCCACCGTGTCGAACTGATCGATGAACGAGCTCCACAACTTCGCCATGACCGTGACCGGCGAAGAGACGAGGTTCCACCCGGTGGTGTATCCGAGGTACTCCGCCACCCAGAGGTCGAGCCAGTAGCCGGAGTCGAAATGGTACGACTCCGATCGATAGGTGATGTCGAAGGCCGGCGACCCGGCCCCCGGGAGCAACGAGTCCTCGTGCGATCTGGGCCCTGGGATGTGGTGAGGGTCGGCAGGATCGGGGGTGAGCCACCCGTTCTCGGGGGTCATCGGCTCGAAGACCCAATCCTCGAGCACTCCCGCCTTCCGCCGTCGGACCGCAGCCTGGATCGCATCGAGCAGCGCCGGAGTGGACCGGATGTCCTGGCGTACCTCTCCAAGGGGCCCTGGCCAGAGGATGGTGGAGCGAGAGAGGGTTCGCGCGGGCCCGACCGGGCGTGACGCCGCATTCCGAGCCCGACCCGACCGGTCCGGCAGCTCCACCCGCGGTTCGCCGCGTTCGCGCCGCCGGGCCGCGACGATCTCGTCCATCAGGTGGCTCCCTTCGCTCCGGTCCTGGTGGGACTCGAGGACGCCCGGGGTTCGCCGTGCCGACAGCACGCCCGGCGCCGGCCAGCGACCGCCATCGTCGGCGACCAGCCAACCGGTGCCGGCCGGACCGGGGGAGGCGCTCGCGCAGCCGCACGAGCCGCGGCAGCCGCAAGGGCAGTCTGCGCCCTCCGGCGCCGGGGTGAGGATACGCTCGCGGGGCGAGTCCCCCGGGATAGAGGTAGGGAACGCCATGGTCCCGTTTCCGCACCGCCGTGGGGACGCTGCCTCCAGCTGGGACGAGCGGGCCGCAGCGGGTGTCTGGCCGCGGGCGAGCGCCGGGTCGGCCCCGGTGGAACCACAGCCGCAACCCGCGTCGCTCATCTCGTCACTCCTTCGCGATCAGGTCGAAGGCGAACACCGCGGAACCATCAGCGGACCCGGGGGCCTTCACCCCGATGTATCGGAGGAAGCTCGGAAGCTCCTGGAAGTCGGAGTCACTCCCGTCGAGCTTGAAGCCGACCGTGGTGTCGACCCAGGCGGACTCCTTGGTGGCCCGGTGGCGCAAAACCACGAGGTTCGCGTTCCCCGCCTGCGTCTTGAGCGCCCGGCGCTGCACGCCCACCGTGCGGAACGCGCCGAAGTCGATGGCGTCGTCGTCGGGGGTGGTGTAGTTCGCGGACATTGCGGCGGCAGCAAGCTGAGCGGTCTTGGAGGCCATGGAATCTCCCGGTAATGCCCGTAGGGGCGTACGTCAGTGAGCGTATGCGAAACTCTCTCTCTCTGCAAGGTCCGAGCCCGAAATTGGCGACGACGCCCGTTACTTGCTCGTCCCGCGCATCGCGCCCACCCTCATCGCCGGGGCCAGCGCCGCACCCGTGGGCGGACGGAAGCGAACACCTCCGGTGATTCGCTACCGCCGCTCAACCCTTGTCGCAGAATCGCTCCGTCGATCCTCGGTGCCCGTGGCGCCGGGACCCATCGCCCTATCGCCCTGCCCCCACCACCCGCCGCTCCCGGCGCCCGAGTCGAGCCGTCCCGAC
>CAIXRH010000290.1 GCA_903921785.1 uncultured Pseudomonadota bacterium | reverse complement strand
CGGCCGCCGCGGCCGCTTCGATCTCGCCGCCGAGTACGGCGTGGACCCCGAGCGCATCGAGGCCTTGGACGAGACCACCCGGCTCGCGATGGCCGCCGGCCTCGACGCCCTCCGGGACGCGGGGATCCCCCTGGTCCTCCGCTACAAGACCACCACCCGGGGCACCCAGCTCCCCGACCGGTGGATGCTCCCCGAGGCCCTCCGCGACGAGACGGGGATCATCTTCGCCTCCGCCTTCCCCGGCTACGACAACTTCGCCCGCCACTTGGAAGACGCCCACCGGGACACCGCGCGGCGCGAGCGGATCGCCGAGCTCGAACACCTCCGCACCCGACTCGCCCCCCACGCGGGCAAGGAGGCCCTGGCCGAGCTCGACCACCGGCTCGCCCAGGCCCGCAAGGACCTGGAGCAGCACCCCTACGCCTTCGACCGCCGGTTCTTGTTCCAGGTCCTCGCGATGGGCCACTCCCAGTTCGCGGAGCTCATCGGCGCGCGCGGGCCGAACACGCAGGTCAACGCCGCGTGCGCCAGCACGACCCAGGCCGTGACCATCGCCGAGGACTGGCTCCGCGCCGGTCGTTGCCGTCGCGTGCTCATCGTCGCGGCAGACAACGCCACCTCCGATCACCTGATGGAGTGGATCGGCGCCGGGTTCCTGGCCTCGGGCGCCGCGGCCACCGACGAAGTGGTCGCCGATGCCGCCACGCCCTTCGACCGCCGTCGCCACGGCATGATCATCGGCATGGGCGCGGCGGCCCTCGTCCTGGAGACGGCGTCCGCCGCCCGCGAGCGCGGCCTCGCGCCGATCACCGAGATGGTGACGGCCCAGACGACGAACAGCGCGTTCCACGGCACCCGCCTCGACGTCGAGCACATCGGCCGGATGATGGAGCAGGTGGTGTCGCGCGCCGAGGAGCGCACGGGCGTGTCCCGGCAGGAGATGGCGAAGTCGCTCCTGTTCATCTCCCACGAGACATACACGCCGGCGCGCGGCGGCAGCGCCTCGGCCGAGATCGCCGCCTTGCGCCGCGTCTTCGGCGCCGGGGTGGACGACATCGTCATCGCCAACACCAAGGGCTACACCGGCCACCCCATGGGCGCCGGCATCGAGGATGTCCTGGCGGTCAAGGCGCTGGAGACCGGCCTCGTCCCGGCGGTGCCGAACTTCAAGGAGCCGGACCCCGAGCTCGGCCCGCTCAACCTCTCGAAGGGCGGGGTGTACCCGGTGCGCTGGGCGCTGCGGCTCGCCGCGGGCTTCGGCTCGCAGATCGCGCTCTCCGTGTCCCGCTGGGTCCCGCCGGCCGACGGCCGTCGGCGCGCCGTGGACGAGCTCGGCTTCGCCTACCGCGTCGTGGATCGCCGGAGCTGGAACGAGTGGCTCGGACGGCTCGCGGGTGGCGCGGTCGAGCTGGAGGTCGTACACCGGACGCTGCGGATCAAGGATGCAGGGGGGAGGGCCGGCGCGGCAGCGGCGGCGATCGCGGCGGCTCCGGTCCCCGTGGCGATGGCGGCGGCGCCCGCG
>CAIXRH010000289.1 GCA_903921785.1 uncultured Pseudomonadota bacterium | reverse complement strand
GTGCTCGGCGGGGCGCGGCCTGGAGGCGTTTCCGGCCGCCGGCCGTGCACAACGGGCCGAGGTCGGGAGACCTCGGCGAGTTGTGCTCGGCGAAGGCGGGCTGCGGCGGCTTTCGCGCGCGCCGGCCGTGCACAACGGGCCGAGGTCGGGAGACCTCGGCGAGTTGTGCTCGGCGGAGGCTCGCTCCGGCGGCATCTCCGCCCGCCGGCCGTGCACAACGGGCCGAGGTCGGGAGACCTCGGCGAGTTGTGCTCGGCGGGGCGCGGCCTGGAGGCGTTTCCGGCCGCGGCGCCGCCGCCCTCCGCCGTCTGGCCACCCCCGCCCCCGCGATAGGAGGCGCCATGCTCTACGCGCTGGTCTTCGGGCTGTGTCTGCCCTTCGTCGTCCGCATGAACGAGGCCCTCTCCCGGACAATCGGCTACCTCCCTGGCGCGTGGGCGGTCCACGCGGTCGGCGCGATCTTCGGGTTGATCTTCCTGCTCCCGTTCTCCGGCTTCCAGTGGACCGCGGCCGTGCCCGCCGTGTCCTGGTGGGCGTGGATGGGCGGCGTGGTCGGCTGCGCGATGGTGGTGCTCGCCACCCGGGCGGTCACGGCGCTCGGGGTAGCGTCGTTCACCGCGGTCACGGTGGCGGTGCAGCTCGTGGTCAGCGCCGCGATCGACCAGTTCGGCTGGGTCGGCGCGGAGGTGCACCCGCTCACGTTGACGCGCGCCCTCGGCATCCTCCTCCTCGGCGTCGGCGCGACGCTGGTGGTGCGGGGCTGAGAAGCCGACCGAGCGCGCCGGCTCACGGCGGCAGCGTCGCCCTCCCTCCGCGCTCGGGCCAGAGGCCCGGGCGCCCCGTTCCTACCCGGTCCCGGCGGCACGCCCGCCGGGACCGGTCGCGGCGGATCACCGTGGCCGCCGCCGCGCCCGCCGAGCCGCCGACGCGCTCCGTTCCGGCTCGCGCGGCGCCACCGGGGTCAGGCCGATCGTGTTTCGCATTCCGCCGCGGCGGCCCGCCTCCCCCCGACGCGCCGACCGTTCACGGCGGGCTCCGCCCGCCGGCGCCGCCGAACGGCCCTCCGCAGCGCCGACGCCGGTCTGGCGCCCCTGTGCCCCCTCACCCGTAGACGATCGGCTCCCGCCCCGCCCACCCGACGAGCTGGAGGTTCGCGTGCTTCGCGGCGTCGATCGCCAGGGAAGTCGCCGCGCCGAAGACCACCACGGACCCGCAGCCGGCCGCGATCGCCTTCTGGACGATCTCGAAGCCGGCGCGGCTGGAGACCACCAGGGCGAGGCCCACGGCGTCCGCCTCGGCCCGCAACCGCGCGCCGAGCACCTTGTCCACCGCGTTGTGGCGGCCGATGTCCTCGCGCACGAGGAGGAGCGCCCCGGTCGTGTCCACCAGCGCCGCGCCGTGGACGCCGCCCGTGCTGCGGAACGTGCCCATCGCGGCGGTGAGCGCGGCGACGGCGGCGGCGATCGCCTCCGGACCGAGCCGCAGCGGCGCCACCGGACCGCGCGGCCGGGGCAGCCGATCCAGCGCCGCCACCCCGCAGATGCCGCAGCTCGAGCTCCGGTACATCGCCCGGTCCGCCGAGCGCGCCCGCGCCGCCGGCACGCCCTCCGCGAGGCGGACGTCCACCACGTTCTCGGCGACCTGGGCGACCGCCCGCACGTCGTCGATCCCGTCGATGACCCCCTCGCCGAGGAGGAAGCCCACGGCGAGGTCGAGGTCGTCGCCGGGGGTGCGCATGGTCACCGCGGCCGCCTGGCCCTCGACGCGCAGCTCCAGCGGCTCTTCAACCGCCACGAGGTCCTGCGCCGCCGCGCCGCCGCGCTGGACCGGGACGGCGCGCGTGGGCTCGCCGGCCACGGCCGCTCAGCCTTCCGTGATCGTGATGCACATCCCGTCGGTGCGCGCCCACGTGAGGGCGCCCGGCCCGGCCACGTCGCCTTCGGTGTCGGGCGTGAACATGCCGCGGCCGATGCTCCGGTCGATCCACCCTTTGCCCTGGTCGTCCATCACGTAGGTCCAGATCTGGGCTTCGCCAGGATCGCCGCCGAGGGGGTTGGTGTCGAGCATCAGCGCCAGCTCGTAGGCTTCTTCCTCGATCCGGTCCGTCTCGTCGTTGTCGAGGAGGCTCTCGTAGCCGTCGATCTGGGTGCAGCCGTGCTTGTCTTCGTTGAGCACCATGTCGGCGGTGAAGTCGCGGTCGCAGCTGTTGCAGGGGTCGTCGGCCACGGGGTTGGTGGCCTTCTTCCCGGAGATGTCGAACGTGTCTGAGCAGTTGCCCACGCCGCCGCCGGCGAAGAACCAGTACCAGGTCTCTTCGCCGACGAGCTTCGAGTTGTCGTCGATGTTCCCTTCGAAGGCCCAATAGACCGTGGCCCCGTCGGGGCAGCCGGCGGACTCCGTGTCCCAGATGTCGGCGTACTCGTCGGGCGCCAGGGAGGTGCCAGTGTCGCCGCTGCCGGAAGAGTCGGTGGAGGCGGCGGTGCCGCAGGCGACGAGGGCGAAGAGCGGGAGCGAGCGGACGAGCACGGTGCCTCCGGGCGGTGCACCCTGCTAACCGACACGACGGGCGAGCGCGGCGGACGCACGGAAGGCCGCGGGAACGGGCGCCGTCCTGCGGGCCGCGGACGTGCGCGGGCACGCGCAGCCGGCTACCCGAGCCACAAATGTACCGACCCGCGTACACGCACGCCGACGACCCCTCGGTGGCGCTGGAGATCATCGACGCCCACCCCTTCGCCACCCTGGTGAGCGTGGGGGCCGACGGCGCCCCGATCGCCACCCCGCTCCCGCTCATCCGGGAGGAGGGGGTGCTCTTCGGGCATGTGTCCCGGGACAACCCGCACGCCGAGCTGGGCGGCGGCCGGGCCCTGGTGATCTTCCACGGGCCCCACGCCTACGTCTCCCCTACGCACTATGGGGAACCGCAGAGGAACGTGCCGACGTGGAACTACGTCACCGTGCACGTCACGGGCGCCGTGAGTCGGCTCACGGACGACGAGAGCGTCGCCGCGCTCGACGCGCTCGTGCAGCGCTTCGAAGCGCAGTGGGCGGTGGATCCGCAGATGCGCGCGCAGCTCCTCCCCGGCATCGTGGGCCTGCGCATCTCGATGGACAAGGTCGAGGCCAAGCTCAAGCTCAGTCAGAACCGCTCCGCGGCCGATGCGACGCGGGTGGCCGACGTCCTCCGCCGCACCCAGCCCGAGCTGGCGACGTGGATGCGGAGGGTGCTCAAGTAGTCTGGGGTTGCGTTCGATTCAGACGGGGTGCCCGTTGACCCCGTCCGCCCCTCGCCGTACACTCCAGGGGTGACGCCCCGCTCGCCGCGCCCCGCCTCCTCTTCGCCGGTCGCGGTCGCGCTGGCGCTGGCAGCGGGGCTCGTCGGCTGCAACGACTACGGCCTGTTCGGGCGCAACGACCCCGGCGCCATCGTGTCGAACCTCGGCGAGAGCCAGAACGAGTCCGACACCGCGGTGATGCTCGGCTGCCCAGCGATGGAGCCGCTCATCGGCACCGCCGCCATCGACGAGTCGTGCGACGCTGAGCTCAAGACCGGCCCGCTGCTCACGACCGTCGAGTGGAACCGCAACGACTTCGGGCCGCCCACCGAGTACACCCAGGTCGTCACCGCGCCGATGGTCGGGCAGCTCACCGACGACGACGGCGACGGGGTGATCGACCGCAACGACGTCCCCGACATCGTGGTGGTGGCCGACGACGACGGCGCCGACAACGACGATCATTTCGGATTGTTGGTGATGCTCTCGGGGGTGGACGGCCACACCGAGATGGCGGTGAGCACCACCGACGTCGGCGACATCCAGGTGCACCCGTACCGCTACGCCACCCCCGCCCTCGGGGACCTCGACGCGGACGGGACCCCCGAGATCGTCACGGTGGTGCGCGTGGTCGGCATCGGTGGCGGACCGGGGGACCCCGGCGGCGGCGGCGACATCCCCGACACCGGCCCCGGCGGCGGCCCCCCCGGCGGCGACTCCGGCGAGCCGGAGGACGGCGTCATCGGCCCGCCCGCCCCCGCCGACCCGCCCCCGGGCGATCCCAACAACGCCTGCGCCGTGGCCGCCTACCACCCCGACGGCAGCGTGCTCTGGGTCTCCGAGCACCCGGTGGAGTGTGCCGGCCACCTCGTCGCGCTCGCCGACCTCGACGGCGACGGGTACGGGGAAGTGCTGGTAGACGACGCGGTGATCGACGCCCAGGGCAACCTCGAGTGGGTGCTCGAAGCCCAGGCCCGCTTCCAGGCCTACCGCGACGTGGGCACCGACCCCGTGGCCATCGACCTCGACGTGGACGGCGCCCCCGAGGTGCTCGACGGCAGCCGGGTCTACGAAGGCGACGGCACCGAACGCTGCCGCATCCCCGACGGCGACCCCGACGGCTTCCCGGCGGCGGCCGACCTGGATGGCGACGGGCGTGGCGAGATCGTCCTCGTCGGCGACAGCGAAGTGCACCTCTACCAGGACGACTGCACGCCGATGGCGTCCTGGACCATCCTCGGCTCCGGCAACGGCGGCCCGCCCACCATCGCCGACTTCGACGGCGACGGCGCCCCCGAGATCGGCCTGGCCGACGCCGAGGTCTACGCCGTCTACGAGGTGGACGGCACCCTGCTCTGGAGCCACCCCTGCACCGACGCGTCGTCGCACGCGACCGGCAGCAGCGTCTTCGACTTCGACGGCGACGGGCAGTCCGAGGTGATCTACGGCGACGAGGTGACCCTCTGGGTGTTCGACGGCGCCACGGGAGCCGTGCGCCTGGAGGACCACAGCCACACCTCCCGCACCCTCCACGAGCTGCCCACGGTGGCCGACGTGGACGGCGACGGCGAGATGGAGATCGTGGTCCCCCAGGGCGGCGGCCACTACGGCGACGAGCGCGGCGGGCTCTACGTGCTCGGCTCCGCGGGCGCGCCCTGGCTCGGCGACCGCCAGGTGTGGAACCAGCATGCCTGGACGCTCACCAACGTGCAGGACGACCTCACGCTGCCCTACCCCTCCGTGCCGAACTGGCCGTTCTCCAACACCTTCCGCAGCGGGGACCTCACCTCCGCCGCCGCCGGCGACTTGCCCGACGCCATCGGCGACATCCAGGCCTGCCACGACCCCTGCCTCAACGGCACCATGGGCGTGGAAGTACGGATCGCCAACGGCGGGATGGCGCCGATGCGCGCCGGCGTTCCGCTTACGCTCTACGCCGAGGATGCCCGCGGTGAGCGTGCGCTGATGACCGTCCGCAGCGAGGCGATCATCGCCCCCGGCGAGGCCAGCTCCCAGTGGGAGCTCACGCTTCACGCGTCTCAGGTGCCGAACGGCGTGCTGATCGTCCGGGTCGACGACGACGGCCACGGCGGCCAGCAGGTGGTGGAGTGCCACGAAGACAACAACGAGCACCGGATCGAAGGGGTCTTCTGCCCGGAGGAGTAGGTCCGGCGGCGGGGGGTCCGAAGAGGGTGTCGACGGGCGGGTGGTGCGAGACCGCCTTGCCCGTGGGGAGGCGTCGGCGGTCGAGGAGCCGCCGGCGGCGAGAATGGCGGGGCGGGCGGCGGCGCGGCGGGGAGGCCTGAGCTGCGCGCAGGCGCTCGGCGGCTCGGTGCGGCGCCACGCCGGGGCCCGTGCCGCTCCGCCCCGTCGGATTGGAGCGCGAGCCCGGTAGGTTACCGGGTCGGGTGACCTGGGTGCTCGCCTGCCTGCTCCCCGTGGCGCTCGCCGCTGATCCGTCGCTGCGCCTGCCCCCGGAAGAGTCGGCGGCGGACTGGGCAGAACCGCTGGCCCGGGTGGGCTTGCACGCGGGGGCGGACGGGGTGCGCGTCGAGGTGGTCGCCGGCAGTTGGCGGCTGCGGGTGCACACGTCGACGGGCGACCGCGTCGCGAGCGTGGCGGCCCCGCGAACCCGCGCCGCGCGGGAGGAGGTCGCGGCGTTGGCGGCGGCGCTCTTGTCGCCGGGGCCGGGCGTGGCCCCCGCGGCGGCCC
>CAIXRH010000288.1 GCA_903921785.1 uncultured Pseudomonadota bacterium | reverse complement strand
TTCGGCGCTCCGCTCCCGCGTCCTCACGGTGCTCCGCGCCCACACAGGCGACGACGCCCTCCGCACCCTCGCGGCCAGCCTCGGCATCACCCCCGCCGGGCCGCTCTCGTGGAACGCTGTGGCGTTCGCGGAGCAGGTGGCCCAGGCCGTCCTGGACTGGATGCACACTCGCCCCGAGGCGCCCGTCACCGCGCTCGGACAGCCGTCCGCTTCGGGCATCGGCGGCGCCCCGTGGCTCCCCCTGCTCGTCTCCCGCCTCGGGGTCGACGCGCCCGACTCACCCCGCGCCCGTCGAGCGGCGCTCCTCCGCGAGCCGTCGCCCCGTCCGGCCCCCGCGGGCGGCCTCCTGGTGGTGGGCACCACGGGGCTCGCCAGCACCCCCGAGCGCCTCCTCCGTCAACTCGGGGCCGAGTTCCTCCCGCTGGTGGCCGAGCCTCCGTCGACCATGGACCTCGCCCCCAACCTCCGGATCCGCCCTTGCTACGGCCCGCTCCGCGAGGTGGAAGCGCTGCGAGATTGGCTCCTGGAGCTGCTCGCCGAGGGCCCGGGCGCCCACGGCCTCCCCGGGTTGACGCCGCGAGATGTCCTGGTGCTCACCCCGTCCCCCCAGGTCTATGGCCCCCTCATCCAGGCCGTCTTCGGACGAAGCGGCGCGGACCCGGCCGAGCGGGAGGACGACGCCCCCCCAACGATCCCCGTCCACCTCACCGAACTCGGCCTCGCGCGGGCGAATCCCCTCGCCGAGACGCTCCTCCAGCTCCTGGAGCTCGCGGAAGACCGGGTGGAGCTTCCCAGCCTCGGCACCCTCCTCGGGCTCGCCCCCGTTCAGCGTCGCTTCTCGCTCGCTCCAGACGAGGTCGCCGAGGCCTTGGAGCTCCTGCGCGACTCCGGAGCCCGGTGGGCGTTCGACAGCGCCGACCGCGCCGGGCACTTCCAGCCCCCTCTCGCCCAGAACACCCTGAAGTTCGGCCTGGAGCGCATGGCGCTGGGGCGCCTGCTCCCGACGAACACGCTCGACACGTCCGCCTCGGATGACCCTCGCGTCGCCATGGACCTGGGCACCCGCGAGCGGATGTCGAGCTTCGGCCAGGTGGATCGTCTGGTACGCACGTTGCACTCCGCCATCCGCACCCTCCGCGGCGACGCCGCGCAAGGTCGAACCGCTGCGGACTGGCGGGCGAGCCTGGACGCGCTCCTCGAGACCTTCGCCGAGACCAGCGAAAGCGCAGCTTGGCAGCATGAACACCTCGCGGAGGCCCTCGACCTTGTCCTTCCGCGGGACGACGACGCGGGGCTCTACTCGGCCTCCGCCGTCCGCCGGATGCTCCAGGAGGGGTTCGCGATCCCCCAGTCCGCGCCGGGGCCCCACGAGGGCGCTGTCACCGTGGCCGCGCTCCGCCCCCACGGGGTCGGGCCGCACCGGGTCGTGGCCCTCCTGGGCATGGGCCTGGGTGCCTTCCCCCGAAGCGGCGTCCTCCCCGCGTGGCACCCCCTCTCCACGCCCCTTCCCGGCGAGCGTTCGCCCCGCGAGCTCGACCGCAGCCTCTTCCATGCCGTACAAGGGGCGGCCGGCGAGCGCCTGTGGCTCTCCTGGCCGGCGTTCGAGATGCAACGTGGACGCGAGCTGCCGCCCTGCGTGCCGGTCGCGGAGCTGATCGAGGCCGCTGGCCTCGCCGCGACGCTCCACTCCGCCCTGGTCGCCGCGCCCGCTCCCGCCGCCCGGCTCGATCGCGACGCGCGGGTCTCCCGCGTACATCGTCACCCTTGGGCCGCTCACCCCGCGCAGATCCATGATCCCGCCTACCGGCGCGAAACCCCGGGGGCCCGCACCCCGCCGCTCCCCGAGCTGGACGATCCCGACTGCCCGGTCAGCCTCACGGTTGACGACCTGGTCCGTGCGCTCGTGAACCCCTCGGAGGTCTTCCTTCGCGAGCGGCTGGGCATCTACCTCCACGAAGACGACCCCGAGCCCCCCGCGCGCGAACCCCTGGACCTCTCCGGCCTTGAGGTCTACGACGTCCGCAAACGCATCCTCGACGCGTGCATCGAGGCCGGCACCTCGGCTTCAGCGGTCCAGCATGTCGTCCTGCAGCGCCTTCGCGGAGAGGGCGCCCTCCCCCTCCAGTCCGGCGCGGAGGTGATCGTGGCGGACGAGTCCGCCACCGTCGATGCGCTGCTCGCCGAGTGGCAAGACAGCGCTCCGGAAGGCGAGGCGGCGCCGAAGGAATGGTCCGCCGCCATCAACGGCGTGCAGCTCTCGGCGCGCGTCGACCGGGCCGTGTCGAGCCCCGACACCCTCATCCTGTCGACGCTTCGCGTCTCCAAGCCCGTCGGCCGCCACGCGGAGCTTCGCGGCTGGGTGACGGCCCTGGTCGGCGCGGTCGCCGACCCCTTGGGCCGCCGCGTTCGTTGCGTCCAGCTCGGGCTCTCTGGGAGCAGCGTAAAGGCAGCTGAAACACCGGAGATCAACGGAGAGGACGCGGCGCCGATCCTGTCGGGGCTCGTCGACGTCTGGCGTCAGGCCCGCCGGAGCCCGATCCCCCTCTTCCCGGAGAGCAGCGCCGAGATTGCGGAGGTGCTCGCCAAGGAGGATGCACCGGCCCACGTCCGGGCCCGCCTCCTCCGTGAGGTCGCCCAGGGCTTCGCCGCCCGCGAGGACGACTTCAGCTCTCCCGACCACCAGAATCGATGGGTTCGCGTCGCGTTCCCCAGCTTCGACGCCGAGGCCGCCCTCCTCGAACCCGAGAGCCCGATGATCACGCTCGCGGAGAAGGTGTGGACACCGCTCCTCCAACGCCGAGCGGCCGAGAAGGCCGCGGCCGAGGGGGGTGCAGCATGAGCCCCGTCCACGCTGTGGCCCGCAACGACGACCCGCTGCGGATGTCGCTTGCCCCAGGGGTATTCCATGTGGTGGAGGCGAGCGCAGGGACCGGAAAGACGTGGCTCACCACCGCGCTGGTGCTCCGTCTGGTCGCGGAACAAGCCATCCCGATCGAGCGCATCCTGCTCATCACCTTCACCCGGGCCGCCACCGCCGAGCTGGCCGACCGCACCCGCCTGCGGCTCAAGAGCGCCCTCGACCGCCTTGAAGGGCGGGAGACTGGCGACAGCGACGCCGCCGTCGACCTCCTCCTTGCCCACCCCGATCGGGCGGCGTTCCCGGCCCGGCTCCGCCAGGCCCTCCGCGACTTCGACCTCGCGGCGATCTCCACGATCCACGGCTTCAGCCAGCGAACCCTGGCCCGCCTCGCCCTCGAGGCCGGCGAAGACCCGGCGCCGACCCTCCTCCCCGACCCCGAGCGGATCCGCGAACGCGAGGTCGCGGACGCCCTCGCGATCACCTGGGCCGAGAGCGACCTGGCCACGACCCGGATCCTCGGCTCCCTGGGGTACACGGCCGGCGCCCTGCGCACCGCCGCGAAGGCGGTGTGCGGCGCCGTCCGCCCGATCATCGAGCCCCCGCTACCGCCCTCGCCCCCGCGCGAGGCGATCGCCGACTTCCTGGTCCACTACCGCCACCTCCAAGGCGTGATGGACACCCAAGGCGCAGCCTGCTGGGCCGCCTACATGGCGAACGGCGCCGATTACCTCCCGCGGTTCGGGAAGGCCCAGGCCAACGCCTACGAGAAGCTGACGGCGGCCGTCGAGGCCGCGTCTCCGAAGGAGCTCCTGTCCAGCCAGCTCAAGTGGTTCGCCACCGACGGCTGCGAGTTCAAGCGCCCGATCACCGGATTCGGCGGGCTCCCGCTCATGCAGGCCTACACCGATGCCCGCGACGCGGCGGCGGCGCTCATCGAGAGCTGCCTCCCGGTGGCGGCCTTCGCCGCTCGCGTCGCCGACGCCTGGGGCCCGCTCCTCCGCGCCCGCGGCGTGATCACCTACGACTCGATGCTCGCCAACCTCGCGGAGGCGCTCCGACCCGGCAGCCCCCGCGCCCCCGAGCTGCGCCGTGTCCTCGCCGACCAGTTCGACGTCGCGCTCGTCGATGAGTTCCAGGACACCGACGCCGCGCAGTGGCTCACCCTCCGCGAGGTCTTCCGCCGCCCCGACCGTCGCCTCGTGGTGGTCGGTGATCCGAAGCAGGCGATCTACAGCTTCCGCGGCGCTGACGTGGAGGTCTACACCACCGCCACCCGCCCGAGCGCCGACGGTGGCGCCGTGTCCTGCTGGCCCCTCGCCTTCAACCACCGCACCGACCCGGGGCTGCTCTCCGCGCTCGAGTCCCTCTGGAGCCGTGGCGCTCCGGGCCTCGGGCCGGGGATCGCGTTTCAACCCGTAGGGGCGAGGAAGCCCGACCGGGTCCACACCTGGGGCAACCTCCCCGATGGCCGGGAGCGTCGCCCCCTCGAGCTGCGCCTGTTCACCGACCGGCTGGTCGGGGAGGACGGCGCCGGCTGGCTGAAGTCCGGGCCCGCCCTTGACGCGTTGGCCGACGACTGTGCGCGCCAGTGCGAGGAGCTCCTGCGGACCATGACCCTCCGCGGCGACGGCGGCCAGCCGCGGCCGCTGCGCCCTCGTGACCTTGCGATCCTGGTGCGGACCGGCGTGCAGGGCGAGACCATCGCGAAGGCGCTGCGCAACGTGGGGTTGCGCGGCGTGCTCTCTGTGACCCGCAGCGTCGTCGCGGGACAGGCGGCCCGATGGGTGCTCGCTTGGATCGACGCCGTGGCCGACGCCGGTCGCGAGACGGGGGCCCGCGTCCTGGCCCTCACGCCGCTGGTGGGCATGGAGCCGCTTGCGCTGGGTCACGCCGTCGCCCAACAATTGGCGAGCGCCGAGGCGCCGGCTCCCGGCTCGGAGGCCGCGCGGTTCGCCGCGTTGCGGAGCCGCCTCCGCCGCGACGCCGAGGCGTGGAACCAGCGCGGCTTCATGAACCTCTTCGAACGATTCCTCAGCGAGGAGCAGGCGTGGCCGCGAATCCTCGCGCTCCCCACCGGCGAGCGCGACGCCACCGACCTCCGACAGCTCCTGGAGCTGCTGCACGTCGACGAGCGCACCGAACGCGACGGACCGGCGGCCCTCGCCGAGCGCCTTCGGGCGTCCGTCACCGCCGGCGCGGAGCAGGACGAGGCCGCCCAGGAGGCGTCGGCGCAGCAGTTGGAGAGCGACGCGGACGCCATCCGGGTCTACACGCAGCACGTGAGCAAGGGCCTCCAGTTCCCCGTGGTGCTGCTCCCCTATGGGTGGACGCACCGACGGGTGAGCGAGAGCGGCCAACTGCTCCGCCTCCGCGGGATGGTCGACAAGGACGGGCTCCCCCAGCCGAGGGTGAACCTCGCGCCGAAGGGTCATTCAACCCGGGCGTCCGCGCTCCCCGAGGCCCAAGCGCTCGCGGACGAAGAGTCCATGCGGCTGCTGTACGTGGCGATGACCCGGCCGGAGCATCACCTCGTCGCGTGGATCGGCGTGACCGCCAAGGGGGCCCCGGGCTCGCTCTGGGCGCGCCTGGGGCTGGGCGACGGCAAGCCCGAGCCGACCGCGACGCGAGCCCACCTGGACGCCCTCAGCAAGGACCCGAACATCGGGTGGTTTGAGGCGACCTACAGCGCACAACGGCTCACAGGGGCAGGCACGTCGGCGCCGTCACCGGACCTGGAGGACCTCCCGCTCGCGCCCGTCCGCAACCTCCGAAATGGGTGGATCAAGACCAGCTACAGCGGCCTGAGCCGGGGCAAGGAGGTCGGGCTCGACCTCGTGGCTGAGGCTCCAACCCTGCTCACGGACGTGCTGCCGACGCTCGCGGCGCCGGCCGCTGGCTCGATCCTGCCCCGCGGCGGCACGGTGACCGGCACCTTCGTGCACGGGCTCCTCGAAGAGACGAGCTTCCCCGACGGATCTCCCCGCTCCCCAAACGATCGCAGCCTCGACGCTCTGCTCCTCCGGCTTGGGCGCACCCACGGCCTCCTCGACCGCGCCCAACACCAGATCGTCCAGTCGCTCCTCCCCGCCTGGCTCGACACGCCGCTCGACCGAGCGGGCGCCACCGCGACCTGGGAGCTGCCCCCTGGCTTCCGCCTCCGGGACATCCGCGATGCCGATCGGCTCGACGAGCTCGGGTTCGACCTGGCCCTGGGCAACGAACGGCGCATCGACCCGACTGCGGTCACGCGCGTCTTCGTGGGGCTCGCCTCCGCGGAGGACGTCTCCCGGGCCAGCCGCGGCTGGGCCGCAGGGATGGTCGGCGACGTCGACGAGTACGGCGGGGCGACCCCCATCGTGGGCGCGCTCCTCGGCATCCTCAATGGCTCGATCGACCTGGTCTTCACCGCGCCCGACGTGCAGAACCGGACGCGGTACTGGGTCGCCGACTACAAGACCAACGCGGTGGTCGGCTCCGAAGCCGTGCAGCAGTGGGCCGAGACCCAGGCCGCGCTGGATCCGCCCACCGATCCGAAGGCCGTGAGGGGCGATCCCCGCCTTCGAAACCTCCACTACACGCCGCCGCTGGTGGACTGGGAGATGGCGCATCACGCCTACCCGCTCCAGTCGTTGCTCTACACCGTCGCGCTGCACCGCTTCCTCGGTCAACGCATGGGCCCGGACTACAGCTACGCCCAGCACGTCGGCGGGAGCCTGTGGCTGTTCCTGCGGGGAATGGCCGGCCCGTCGACCCCACGGGTGGACGGACACCCGCTCGGCGTGTGGCGAGAACGATGGCCGGAACGGTTCATCCTCGCGTTGGACGCCGCCCTCCTCGGCCAGAGCCTCCCCGCCGTCGACGCCCTCCTCCACACGCCCGCGGCCGGGAGCCCCCGATGACAAACCCCCCGCCGCCGCCGGAGCTGGATCCCCTGCTCCTTGACAACCCTGCCTTCGCCCAAGCCTGTCGCCCGTTCGTGGACGCGGGCGTGCTCCGCGAGGACGCCGCGAGGCTCCTCGATCGTGTGGCCCCCCGCTACGGGGAGGCTCGCCCCGACGTGCTCCTCGCGCTCGCGCTGGTGCTGGAGGCCGAGGAGCGCGGCCACGGCGCCCTCGACCTCCGTCGGGCTGCGGAGCTGCTGATCACCCGCGAGGCCGCGCCGCCGGTGTCCCCGGCCGGCGAGCCCACACCCGACCGCACGGGCGGCGGCACGGACGATGAACCGTCGGAAGCCGACGTGGAGCAGGCCCCCGCGGAGACGCCTCCGCCCCGCCCCGCCGACCTCCCTTGGGAGACGGTGATCCTCGCGCCGGTACAGACCTCCCCGCTCGTGGGCGCGTGGGAAGACGCTGCGACGCCGTTCGTCGCCCTCCCCTCCGACGGCGCGCCCTGGCTCCTTTCGCGGCGGTTCGCCGACGAACAATGCCGCATCGCCGAGGCGCTCGCCGCGCTGGCCACCTCCGCGCCGCCTGCGCCCGTCCTCCCCCACGAGCGGCTCGACGACG
>CAIXRH010000287.1 GCA_903921785.1 uncultured Pseudomonadota bacterium | reverse complement strand
CGGGATCTCGGCGAGCGTCGGGGCGACCTGGACGCCGGGCATCCCGGTGAGCCCGAAGCCGCTGGCGATGTCCGGCGAAACCGTCGCGGCGGGAGCCTGCCCGCGCGTGAGCGCGCTGGCGTGCTTCTCGGCCTTGCCCTTCTCGCGCAGCCCGAACTTGGCCACGACCGCGCCCACGTCGTTGACGACGACCCAGCCGTCCGCCCCTTCGATGGCGCGGAAGCTCGACTTGCCCTTGTAGCGGTCGGTGGGATCGCGGGGATCGGGCCGAGCGCGCGGGGGGTACTGCGCCGCGAATTCCGGATCGACCGTGTTGCGGCGATGGGTGTCGCGGAAGGAGCACGCCTCGCTCACGAGCCCGACGACAAGGCCCATCCCGGTGGTGATCGCCTCGGTGAGCGAGGAGCGGGTGACCGCCTCCTGCTTCGCCTGCGAGAACCACTTCTGCGCCCGCTCGAAGGTGGCCGTCCAGCGGCCGTCCGGGGTGGATGCGAGGTGAAGGGTGCCGTAGGACGCCACGCGGCGTTCGAGGCGCACAGAGGGCTTCCCATCGGTGCAGAACAGCGTCCCCTTCCACGTCCCGCGCAGCGTCGCCGGCCCGGCCGGAGGCGGGTTCGACTTCATCCGGCGGATCTCCGCGACGGCATCGGCCGGGGCCGCGTCCAGCTCGGGCGCGTGCGACGGGGCCAGCCCCAGGTCCGTCCGCCACACCTTCGCCGGCTGCTTCTTGACCTGGTGGATGAGCAGCGCGGTGTTGTCGCGCGGGCGCATCACGAAGGCGACTTCGCCGCCGCAGCCGTGGCCGTAGGCCAGCATGACGCGCGGCACGTCCTCGTCGGCACCGACAATGTTGAGGCGGAACTTTTCCATGAGGAATCACCCTTTCCCGAGCTTCGGGACGATGTAGATGGCGGCTCCGGCGATGCCGAGCGCGGCGAGGAACCAGCCCCAGCCGCCCCCGGATGCGGGATTGGTGGGGTCGGGCGGGGCCGACGACGGCGCGGAGGCGTTGATCTTCGCGATGGCGTCGGCGAGAGACGGGTCGCGCTCGACGAGCGCGATCTCGTCGGAGAGGGTCTGCGCCTCCTTGTAGTGGACGACCGCCCAGGCAATTCCGGTGAGCGACACGGCGATCACCGCCGCCCCGATCACGATGGCGATGATGACGACCGGGGCCACGCCGACCTGAACGGCCCCCGTCTTCTCAGCCTCGGTCGCCGGGCGCTCATAGGCCGAGTAGCCCTGGGCGTGGGCGGTCCACATCGTGAGCAGCTCGACGGTACGGCGTTCGAGGGCGATCAGCGTCGGGTCCGTCGGGTTCTTCGCCCGCGCCTGGATGACCTTCACCTGGGCCTGGATGACGCGACGGCCCGCGTCGGCGAGCAGCGCGCGGTACCCCGCGACCACGCGGGCGAGCGGCTGTGGATTCGAGGCGAGGTACGCCTGCACCTGCGAGAGCGACTGCTCCGCGGTGATCCGCATGGCGTTCATCCGCTCGAGGACGGAAGCGGCGCTGATCGGGAGGGTGGACACGTTCAGCTCCGGGGCCGGCAGTCGCAGCCGGCAGAGGCGACCGGGGCGGGCGCGGGTTGGGCTGGGGCAGGCTGGGCGACCGGGGCAGGCTGCACCGGCGCGGCAGGCTTCGGCGCGAGGGCCTTCTGGATCTGGTTCTTGACCAGCGGGTACAGGAGCAGCGGGAGGATGCCCACGTTGTCCCCGGCGATCTTCCGCGCCGCGTCGTCCGAGACGATCTGTACGATGTAGAGGCCGGGGCTGACGGTCGCGACCATCGCGCGCTGGCCCGGCTTCGTCTGGATCTGTGCGGAAGTGCCGAGGGGGACGGGCTTCGACCAGCGCGCCGCGACGAACCGCTCGGCCCGTTGCATGAGGTCGCGCAGAGGGCGCTTCTTGGCAGGCTCGGCCCCAACGTAACCGTCGAGCCAATTGCCTTCGGTCTCGTCTTCAGCGGGTTCGGGCGCGTCCTCGATGCCCTCGTCGGGCTCCTCGGTCTCGCCGGGCTCAGCGTCGGGGATGTCGTCGAGTGCGGCGTCCGTCTCGTCTTCGCCGGGCTTGCGCGGGCGGCTGGGCTTCTTGGGCTTCCAGCCCAGCGCCCGCAGATCGCTCATGACGATGCGGAGGTTCTCCTTCGACTTTCGGACGGCTCCCTTCCACCCGAGCGGGTGCCGGATGCGGAGGTGCGCGATGCGCCGCTTGAGCGCGCGGGCGCGACGGAGCTTGCGCCGAATCTGGCGCTCCTTCGCGGACACCTTCTTGGGGCCGGCGACCTCGCCCGCGAAGTCGGGGCCGGAGAAGTCCACGACGCGGGCGCGGATGAAGCGAGAGGAGGGGGTCATGAATTCTCCCGACGCCGACGAAGGCGCGAGTTGGTGGAGTGGCGTTGGACGCGGCGAACGTGCTCGGGATCGCGACGGATGCCCGCCAGGCGGACCCGGTTGACGATCCGCTCGTGGCACTGCTCGCCGTTGAGCCGTTCGGGGAGCATCCCGAGGCGCGCGGAGGGGTCGTCGTACCAGGCGGTGCCGTTCACGACGTAGCGGACGACGCAGTGGTAGAGCCCGTGCTCGCCCTCGCGGACGGACGTGGTGAGCGCGACCTCGGCGGGAATGGTGGTCAGACCCGCCGCTTTCGCGGAGGCGTAGCCGGGGTCGCGCGGAGAGAGGGCCTTCCAGCCACGGGCGATCAGCTCGCCGGCACGGGCGGACGCGAGCGCATCGCAGTCCTCCCAGCCCTGGGCGAGAAGCTGGATGTAGTCGCTCCAAAGCTCCTCTTCCTCGCGACCGTACTTCACGCTGGTCGCGTAGAGGAGAGGCAACGACGGCCGCTCGCGCAAGAGCCTTGCGTTGCAGCGCGCGAGCCAGTTCAGCAAGCTGACGGCATCGCGTTCGTTGAAGGTGAGGGCGACCTTGATGATCACGGCGAAGGCTCCGAATCAGGAGTTGGAAAGCTGGAAGGGGCCGGTGGACACGATGTCCACGGCAAGATCGACGTTTGGATTCGCGGTGCCACCGAGGACCAGCCGAGCGCGAACCCACGGGAGAAGCAGGCTGTTGTTGGAGTCGATGATCTCGGTGAACAGGCCCGCGGCCGTCCGCTGGGTGCCTGACGCCACATCGACCCAGAGGGCACCGTCCACGGATCCCTGGATGACGAGCTGCGCGGTGGGCTGGGTTCCGCCGACCACGTTCATCACCGTCACGAAGCGGTAGTCCTGCGCGGCGTCCGTCTGGTTGTCGTTCTGATCGGGCAGGATGCGGACGGCCTTGCCGTCAACCGTGACGTTGGCAGGAGCCGCCTGTGGGATCTGCATCAGCTTGTTGCCGACGCGGTTGCAGTAGCACTTCATGGCGGGAGTCCTCGGGAATCAAAGGTGGAGAAGGAAGACCACTCGGTAGGCGAAGGTGCCGCCGGGCAGCACGCACCGGACGGTCGCGGCGTCCCCGAGGGGCACCCCGGGGGCGGGTTGCTTGTCCACGGCGTACCGGGCGCGGGAGGTGGCGTTCACGTCGAGCAGCTCGACGAAGGTGGAGGCGTTGAGGGTGGAATCGGAGAGTTCGAGGCGGACAAACTTCGCCCACGGTGGGGGGATCACATCGACGTTGCCGCCGGCCCCGCCGATGACCTGGGCGCTCGACCCGCGCACGGTCCACTGGTTCTCGGTGTCACACTGGCCGTCGGCAATCGCGACGCGAGCCTGGATGTTCGCGGAGGTCGAGAGGTTCGACCCGAACACCTGGAGCATCGTCGCGTGGACGCAGACCCGCGTACACTTCGGAACGTCGAGGTAGGCCGTGCGCTGGGCACCGCCGCCGCCGGACCAGACCAGGCGCGCCTCCCAGGGAGTCGCCTCGTCCGACCAGAGGTCGATGATGCGCCAGTCGCCGTCGCCCGAGCCCTCGGAATGGGCCGTGAGCACCTCGCCTTCCGCCCCGGGATCCCCGGCGACCGTCGAAGCGGGAAGCTTCGCGGTGCCAGAGCGGCGGGAAAGTCGGCATGCGCCCACGGCTCACCCCCGATCAGCAGTGAGGGTTCTTGACGCGCGCCTTGCCGTAGAAGCTGAGCTTCAGGGCAGCCGTGGTCGAGCCCGCCGTGTAGTTGATGGTCACCGGCACGCCCGCCCGGAGCACACGCCCGCCGAAGCTGGGCCCGTGGTACGCGGTCGGCGCGATCAGCGCGGCGTCGAGGTTGTCGAGCACCACCGGGTCGTCGCCGGAGATGATCGTGTTGATCGTCGCCGCCGAGTCGCCCGTGGCGAAGATCTTCGACAGGTGGAGGCTCGTGCGCGGCGTGAGCGTCATGCTCATCGACTGCCCGACGGTGGT
>CAIXRH010000286.1 GCA_903921785.1 uncultured Pseudomonadota bacterium | reverse complement strand
TCCGTTCCCCCTCACGCGGCGCCGCGGCGGCGCCCGAGGAGAGGGTCGGGCGTGAGCGGGGAGCGCGGCCCTCGACTCAGCCGCGGTGGGCGAGCGCCGCGAGCACGTCGATCCCGTCGTGAAGCGCCCGATCGCCGGGCGGGCGCTGCATCTCGCCGAGCGCGCAGACGCGCGCGGGCGGGAGGCCCATGAGGCCGAGCGCGGCCGCCAGGTCCGGGCGATTCCGGAGGTCGTCCTCCGCGGCGTCGCCGACCGCAAGCGTGCCGAGCTCCGCCCGCCAGGGCGCGATCGCGGGCGCGACCGCGGCGAGCGTAGCGGAGTGGAGCACCACCGCCCGCGGCAGCGCGCGCGGCCGGAGCCGGGCGAGCGGGAGCGTCACCACCAGCCAGCCGCGGCCGCTGTGCACCCGCCCCTCGACCCGTCCCAGCAGCGCGAGCGCCCGCAGCTCCGCCGCCTCCGTCGCCGTGATCTCCCCGAGCGGCAGCGCCGCCTCCGCGGCCTCCATCGCCGCCGCGATCCCGTGCGCGACGTCGTCGACGTCCACCTCCGGCGAGACCACGACCGCCGCCGGGGACATGCAGCCGCGTCCATCGTAGAGCGCGTGGTCGCGCGCGACGCCGCGGAAGAGACCGTGGTCCTCGCGGTCGAGGAAGCCCAGGCCGAAACGAGGGCCGAAGCCGAGCACGGGGACAGGGGACCGGGCGCGGATGGCCGCGATCGTCTCGGCGCTGCCGAAGACGATCGCCGCGTTCGACTCGGCGAGCGCCTCGGCCTCAGCCGCTTCGTCGCCGCCCCGCCAGCCCCGGTGCTCCACGTTCGGCAGGGCCGACGCGAGCGCCTCCCCGACCGCCGTGAGCCCCCGTGCC
This sequence comes from uncultured Pseudomonadota bacterium, assembly GCA_903921785.1. Taxonomy (GTDB): domain Bacteria; phylum Myxococcota_A; class UBA796; order UBA796; family SXON01; genus SXON01. Next base: position 32,305 of record CAIXRH010000286.1, on the reverse strand, counting down.
GACTTCAGGATCACGTGCACCCCGCGGCTCCCGAGCGCCCATGCCCACTCCATCGGCGCCGTGAAGACGTTCGCGCTGGCCACGATCGTGACGCAAGCGGGGAGGGGACCGGGAAGCGGTCGCCCGAGGTCGACCCGCCGGGCGCCGTCCACCGCCGCGGCCCAACAGGCGCGTGTGTTCGCGGGGCTCAGGGTCGGCGAAAGCGGCGCCGCGTCGAGCTCGGCGAGCCGATCGAGCCCGTTCACCGGGCGCCGCGCCCGCGGAGCACCGCCGGGAGGGTCTTCACCAGGATCTGCAGGTCGAGCCACGGCGACCAGTCCTGGATGTAGTGGATGTCGTGGCGCACCATCTCGGCGAAGCCAAGATCGCTCCGCCCGGAGACCTGCCACAGCCCGGTCATCCCGGGGTTCACCTTGCTGCGCAGGTCGAACCAGTAGCGCATCTCGGCGTCCGCCTCGATGCCCTCGAGGTCCTGGGCCGGCAGCGGCCGGGGGCCCACGAGGTTCATCTCGCCGCGGAGGACGTTGAGCAACTGCGGGAACTCGTCGAGGCTGTACTTGCGGAGGAACCGGCCGAACCGGGTGACGCGGGGGTCGTTGCTCAGCTTGAAGAGCCGGCCGTCGGCTTCGTTGGGGAGTCCGTCGCGCAGCTTCTCGGCGTCCACCACCATGGAGCGGAACTTGTAGAACCCGAAAATCCGGCCGCCGCGACCGGTGCGGGGGCTCACATAGAGGACCGGGCCGCCGTCCTGGAGCTTCACCGCCAGGGCAATCGCGAGGAGGAACGGGCTGATGAGCGCGCCGCCCACCACCACCACGAAGAGGTCGGTGGCGCGCTTGAGCTGCTCCGCGAGCGTCGGGTACTGGATGCCGGTGAGGTCGATGAGATCGAGCCCACCGAGGCGCGCGAACCCGAGGCGAGGGGAGACCACGCCCCAGGAGAACGGGGCTTGGAGCACCCGGAGCCCCATCCGATCGGCCGTCACCGCGAGCTGCATCGCGTCCTGCCGGGGGAGCCGCCGGGTGGCGATGATCAGGAGCCCAAGATGGTGTCGGTTCACCAGGGCCGGGAGCTCATTGACGTGGCCGAGGATCTCATCGACGGGAACGGCCGGGTCGCCCGAGAGGTCGGTGCGCAGGTAGCCGGTGAGCCGGACGACGTGGCGGGCATCGCGGGCCATCCGCTCCGCCATGGCGAGGCCGTCTTCGCTGACCCCCACGATGGCGGCGTTGAGCGCCGTCGGCGGGCGTTCGAGGCGGAGGAGGACGCGGAAGACGCTGAGGCGGGCGGCGAGGAGCGTGGCCCAGGTCAGCGCCACGAAGGGGACCACGAGCCCCTTCGGGTACACCCGCTCCCCGAGGAGGAAGTTCTCCACCACGATGAGCACCGCGATCCATGCGGCGCTGCGCGTGACCGCGGTGGCGATGCGCGCGCTGTTCTCCTGGCGGGCCGGGTCGTGGAGTCCCTGGTTTCGCAGCGCCACGATCCACGCGACGACCAGCACCGAGCCCGCCGTGATGAACCGGTTGGGGACCCAGAGGGCACCATAGCTGACCTGCACCAGCACGCCGAGGTTCGGCGAACGCCAGGTCCAGAAGGCCCACGCGCCGAGGAGGCCCATCGCCACGCAGAGCGCGTCCAGGAGCGCGAGCGCGGGGCCGACGAGGCGCCGCATGGGCCCTCAGTCGGAGAGGGAGGAGGAGGTACCCTGGGCGCCGCTGCCGAGGAAGTTCCGGTACACGGCGGAACCGCCGACGGCTGGCGCGAGGATCGCCTGGATGTGGCGGAAGAACCGGTCGACGTTGGTGATGGTCTTGGTGGGCACCACCACGATGTCCCCGCGCTGGAGGTAGACCATCTGGCTCATGTCCCCGCGGCCGTAGAGCGCGTCCACATTCACGGTGTAGAGCTTCGGGTTGTCGAGCCCGCCGCGGATGAGCAGGACGTTGCTGGTGCGCGCGTCCGGGTTGATGCCGCCGGAGATCACCAGCGCCTCGAGGATGCTGAGATCATTTTTGACCTGCATCACCTGCGGCTGCTGCACCTCCCCGAGGATCAGGACCTTCTGGTTGGTCACCGTGACCACGTTGACCTGCACCGTCGCGTCCACGTAGTACTCGGACACCTTCTTCTGGAGGGTGTCGACCAGCTGTTCGTAGGTGAGCCCGGAGACGACCACCCGCCCGACCAGGGGGTAGGTGATCGCGCCGTCGGGGGCGACCGTGACCTCGACCGTGAGGTCGTCGTGACGCCAGACCCAGATTTTCAGCGCATCTCCGGCGCCGAACGTGAACGCGGTCTGCGGAGGCAGGCGGATGTCCTCCCCCGCGTCCGCCACGTTGGGGGGGGCTTGCGAGGGAACGCACGCCAGGGCGAGGAGCAGAGCGAGCATCGGGGGGCGTGGTAGCCTTTGGAGCCCCCCCACGTCAAGGCGGTGGCGGCACACCGCGGGCACGGCTATACGCGCGCCCCGAGTACTCATGGAACTCCTCAAGGTCTGGGCCGCCCTGCTCCGCCGCAAGTGGCTGTTCATCCAGGCCGTCGTGTATTTTACTGTAGGCGCCTCGGTGCTCTCGTTCGTGCTCCCCAAGCGCTACGAGGCGGCTGCCAAGGTCAATATCGACAGCTCCGACGCCTCCATGTCCATCCTCTCGGACATGGACCTCGGCGAGATGGCGCAGTCGCTCACCGGCGCGAGTACCGACGCCGAGACCAAGATCGCGCTCGCTGAAGTGCGTCCGGTGCTCGACGAGGTGATCTGGCGCTTGCAGCTGCGCGATGGCGACGGCGAGCTCCTCCCCGCCGAGAAGCTGCTCGTCCCCGGGATCGACGGGGAGATCCTCGCCTATCCCTTCATCGAGATCGACACCCTTCAGGGCACCGACATCTTGGTGATCACCGCGACCACCAACAACCCCGAGCTCAGCGCCCTGCTCGCGGACACGATGGTCGACGTGTACCTCTCCCAGTCCCAGGACATGGCGAAGCAGGACACGAAGGACGCGCTGAAGTTCGTCACCGGGGAGCTGGTGCGCCTCCGCGGCGACTTCGACACCGCGCTCAAGACCGTGGCCGACGCCAAGGCCCGTGAGCAGGTGATCGACCTGGACTCCGAGGTGAAGTCGGCGGTCGGCCGTGTCAGCGAGCTCTATGGCGCACGTGAAGAGGCCGATGCCCAGATCGCGGACCTCCGCGCGCAGATGCACCAGCACGGCGCGGACAACGCCGATGAGACCGTGGATCTCGTCTCGCCGTCCACGCAGTCCACGAACCCGCTCGTTCGGGAGCTGAAGAAGGCCCTCTCCGATCTCCAGCAGGAACGCGCGAAGGAGCTCCTCGACAAGACGCCCAAGCACCCCGACGTGGTGCTCCTCGACACCGAGGTGCGTACCGTCGAAGGCCAGCTCACCCTCGCTCTCCAGGAGCAGCACGACCTCGATCCCGAGATCGTGTCCCTCCGCGTGCAGCTCGCGGGGCTCGTCCAGCGCCGCGCCCAGATCGACGCCGCGGTAAAGGCCACGATCGACGAATTCGCGCACTACCCCGAGAAGATGCGGGACATCGCCGGGCTGCAGCTCGCGGCCGATGCCACCGAGTCCATCTACAAGTCGTTGTTGGAGACGCAGTACCAGATCGCCGTCGCCGAAGCGATGACCGTGACCGACCTGAAGTCGGTGGAGCCGGCGAAGGCGCCCGACAAGGCCGCCGCACCGAAGCTCCTCGTCTACCTGATCCTCGGGTTCTTCGTCGGTAACGCCATGGGCGTGGGCCTCGTCTTCCTCGCCGAGTACATCGACGACTCGGTGAAGGAGAGCGGCGACCTCAAGGAGGTCTGGCCGCTGCCGGTGCTCGGGATCGTCCCGTTCTACCGGTTGAAGGACAAGCGCACCCTGATCGACGCGCTCCCCGCCACCGATCCGCTCTACGAAGCCTTCCGCAACATCCGCAACGGCGTGGCCTTCGCCGGGGTGGATCAGGCGATCAACATCCTCACCGTCACCTCCTGCGTTCCCAGCGAAGGCAAGAGCACGGTGATGACCAACCTCGCGATCTGCATGGCGCAGGACGGCCAGCGGGTGGTGATCGTGGACTGCGACCTCCGGCGGCCCACCCAGCACCGGATGTTCCCCACCCTCTCCAACGAGAAGGGGCTCTCCACCGTACTCACGGGCGGCTGCTCGATTGACGACGCGCTTCAGGCCACGCCGCACGAGAACCTGTTCACGCTCACCTCGGGTCCCGTCCCCGCCAACCCGGGTCGGCTCGTCGAGAGCCTCCGACTGCGGCAGGTGCTCTCCCAGCTCGCCGGTCAGTTCGACATGGTGCTGGTCGACGCGCCGCCGCTCCTCGTGGTGGGCGACGGCATCGCGCTCACCCGCGCCGCGAAGGGGCTGGTGATCGTGATCGAAGCCGGGAAGACCTCCCGGCGGATGCTCGCCGACTTGAAGATCCGCGCCGAAACCGCTGGCATCGAGCCCACCGGTGTGGTGCTCAACAAGGTGGATGTGCGGGCGGGCAACCAGGCGTACTACGGGTACTACGCCAATCACTACAAGACCGATGAAAGCAAGAAGAAGCGGGGGAAGACGGCATGATCACCCTGCTTTTCCTGATCGGCTGCTCGCCGTCGGCGGAGGAGATCGCCACGGCGATCAACTCCAAGAACCCGGTCATGCGCGAAGACGGCGCCAAGATCGCCCAGAACTATGCTGACCCGGTGGTGGAGAAGGCGCTCATCGGGGTCATCGCCGACAGTTCGGCGCCCGTCCGACTCAACGCGATCGAGTCCCTCGCGGAGATCGAAGCGACCACCGCGGGACCCGCCCTCGTCGACCGGCTCCAGCACGACGACCAGCCCAAGGTTCGCCGTGCCGCGGCGGACGCGCTGGGCCGGCTCAAGGTGAAGGAGAGCGTGGCTCCGCTGGTGGAGTACGTGCACAGCTTCGGTCCCGAGGACCGGGACCAGCTCGCCGGGGTCTGGGCGCTCGGCAACATCGGCTCCGAAGGGCTCCCCGCCCCCGACAAGCAGGTGGTGCTCGATTGCCTCGGCACCCTTCGCGACACCACCACCGACAAGTACGTCAAGTGGCAGGCGACGGCGGCGCTCCGCACGCTCAAGTAGGCCTCACCGAGGCGCGAGCAGGAAGGCGGGTCGTCCGGGTGAGGGGCTGGCGCCGGGCAGTACGAGCAGGTTGGGGCCGGTGTCCACGACGGAAGGGACGCCGGCCAGGGACGGGTCCAGCCGACCGGGGAGGAACGTGCCGAGCTCGACCCGGAGCGCGACGTCGAACCGCCAGGAGCGCTCGTCAAACGGCGCGGAGCGCTGCGCGCTGACCACCCAGTTCGGCCGGGGGTTCCAGTAGACGCCGGCGGACCACCGCTCGGGCTCGGGACCCGTGTCGGCGCTGTGCGCACCGACCCCAAGGCTCACCCCGTCGAAGATCCGCTCGCGGGCGGCGGCGTCCCAGTGGAGGTGGAGGAGGTCGAGGTCGGCGCGCCAGAGGGTGATGCCGGCGTTGTGCACCGAGAGGTCGGCGTCCCAGGTGAGGATGGGCGCGGTGGTCGGGGCGTCGAGCTCCCGGAGCTTCCATCCGACCGCGGCCCCCACCCGCACGGGCGGGTGTGGCTGCTTGAAAGAAGGGATCTCGTCGGGGTCGAGCGCTTCCTCCTCCTCGGCGCGCTCGAATTGGGTGCGGGTCTCGCCGCCGGTGTGGTGCTCCAGGTGCGCTGCACGGCCGTTGGTCGGGACCACGAGCTCGGCCGACGGGGAGATCATGGTGTCGGCCGCGGTGCGCAGGGCGGCTGCCTCGTCCGACCGGGCGGTGGTCACGTCCACCACCCGGTTGAACGAGAGGAATGCCCCGGCGAGCGCGAGGTCGCGCCACTTCGACGGGGTGTCGCTGGGAAGACGGAGGCCGCGCCCCGTCGCCGCCAACAGCCGCCAGTGCGCCTCCGCTTCGTTGAGCGTGGGCGAGAACAAGGGGCTGGCGTGCTTGCCCGACATCACCTCTTCGAGCCCCGACTGGTACGCCTGCGCGTAGCTCCACGAGACCGGGTGCAGGGCGGCGGCGACCGGGCAGGTCTCCCACTCGATACACGGCGACGCGTGGGCGACGGCGGCGACGAGCAGCGGCCCGAGATTCATCACGCCCCTTGTAGCGCGGCCGTTGCGATCGGCGGGGCCGCCCTTTATGGGCGCAGCGGTGCGGGTACTCGGATTGGCCGTCAGCGCCGGACTGTGCGGGGGCTCCCTCCTGGGGGCCCTCGAGGCGCTCTACGTGCTGCAATCGACGACGCCTGCCGAGTATCAGGCGTTCGGGTACGGGTGGACGCTGTACGGGCTGGTCGGTGGGATCACTGGCTTCATCCTTGGGGTTCTGCTCATCCCGGTGGGCCGCCGCCTGGACGCGGCCTGGACCTGGTGCCTCGTTTTCGCCGCGGTGCTCTTCCCGCTGTCGTTCGCCCTGGTGCATCACCTGCTGGACCGCGTGGGGTACGACGAGGGAGGGGTGCCGCTCGGGGTGAGCGTGGCGCTGGCGGGGTGCATGCTCCTCGTGGTGGCGTTGGGGGTGTGGATCGGCGCCAACCTCCTCACGAAGACCCCCCTTCGAGCGCTCACGACCGCCCGCGGCGCCGTCGCCGCGTGGGGCGGCGGCCTCGTCCTCGCCTGGATCTTCGCGCTCTCGCCGGCGCCCGCCGCCCCGGGCGAGCCGCCCACCGGCCGCGCACCGGCCCTGGTCGACCGCCCCGACATCGTCTTCGTGGTCATCGACTCCCTGCGGGCGGACGCGCTCGGCGCCTATGGCGCCCCGGCTACCGCGACGCCCGCGCTTGACGCGTTCGCCCGCGACTCCCTCGTGTTCGAGGAGACGATCGCCGCCGCCGCGTGGACCCGCCCCGCCATGGCCTCCTTGTTCACCTCGGTGGCGCCCTCCACCCACCGCTGTGCTCGCCCGGAAGACGTGCTCTCTCCGGACGTGACCACGCTCGCCGAGGCGCTCTCCGAGCGGGGATACGTCACCCTGGGCCTGCCGGACAGCGCGAGCGTGAGCGCGGCGCAGGGCTTCGGGCAGGGTTTTTCCGCGTACCCCTACGACCCTGACTTTCCGGCGGGCGCTGCGGAGTCCACCCATTCGCTGTCGCTGTATCGGGCGTTGCTGGAGCTCCACGCCCGGCTCGACGCTCACCAACGGGTGGAGCGATACTACGAGCCGGCCGAGACCCAGCTGGGGCGGGCGCGGGCGCTGCTCCAGGCCCACCACGACGAGCGTACGTTCCTGTTCGTACACCTCATGGAGCCGCACGAACCCTGGTTCGACCACCCCTATGACGGACGGTCCTACTCGCGCTCGGACCACGCCTTCCCCAGCGCCGCCGAGGTGGCCGAGCTCCATCGGCGCTACGCGGCGGAGGTTCAGCACGCGGACGAGGAGCTGGGGAAGTTCTTCCAAGCGCTACGCGAAGACGGCCGCTACAACGGCGCGCTCATCGTCGTCACCGGCGATCACGGCGAGGAGCTCGGCGACTCGGGCGTGTTCTGGCATGGCACAACGCTGCGCGATGAGGCGATCCGCGTGCCGCTCCTGGTGAAGCTCCCCGGCAACACCCGCGGCGGCACCCGCGTTCCCTGGCAGGTGCGCTCGGTGGACATCGCCCCGACCCTCGTTGACGCCGCCGGAGCGCTCCCGCCGTCGGCGTGGCAGGGGGTCGAGCTGTTCCCCGACAGCTTCGACGCCGACCTCGCCCTCTCGAGCCCGCCTCCGGGGGACGAGCCGCTCCCGGGCTGGCGTGCGCCGGACTGGAGCACGCACCCCGCGAGCCGGGACGCGCTGGTGGAGGAGGACCTCGACGGCTACCGCCTCCAGGCGATCCGCCGCGGGGGGCGCAAGCTGGTGGAAGCGCTCCGCGTCCCCGCGGGCAATCCTCGGAACATGCCCGCCGTCGGCTGGTACGATCTGAAGGCAGACCCGCGGGAAGAACGAAACCTCGCCGGTAGCGGGACTGGCGATGAAGCAGCCTACAAAGCGGCGTTGGAGTCGCTGGTGGAAGATCGGCGGCGCAAGGCGCCCGGTCAGCCGGAGGTCGACCCCGAAGAGCGCTGCCGGCTCTGCGCGCTCGGATACGGGGCGGAAGCGGACTGCGCGGACTGTCCAAAGGCGGGGCGCTGAGGCGCCGCGATCGCGTCGCGGATGTTGTCCTTGTCACACCAAAGCGCGACCGAGCGTAGAACAGGCGCCACGCACGCCCGTCTCGGCTATACTGCGCGGCGTCGGAGATGTAGATGCGCGTCCTGGTCCCCGCCCTGTTCCTCCTCGTCGCCTGCAACAACGAGAACAACCTGCAGACCACCGTCCCGCACGCGGAGGTGGTGAGCCCCGGCTCGATCACCGGGCGGGTGTGCGATCCCACGGGACGCACCTGGTTGGCGGACGCGCTGGCCTACGTCAACGTGACCGACGATGCAGGTCTCATCTACGAGACCCGCAAGGCGTTCACGGACCTTGATGGCTACTTCATCATCGACGGCCTGCCCGGCAACAAGGACTACACGGTCTACGTCACCTACGGCCCCGATCAGCTCATGGCGGAGCCGGTGCACGTCGGCAATGGCGAGTCGGTCACCCTCGAAGAGCCGAGCTGCTTCGACCCGCTGCAGCTCGACGTGGCGGTGGTGAAGGGCGACTACGACGACTTCGGCCGCGTCCTCGATGACATGGGCTTCGTCAGCTACCACACCATCAACGGTGGGGACCAGACCGAGCTCACCGACTTCCTCTCCAGCCCCGAGGAGCTCGCGAAGTATGACCTGATCTTCTTCAACGGCGGTCTGGTGGAAGACGGCGTGTTCTACGACACGACCAACGCCAGCAACCCCGTGCCGACGCTGATCATGGACAACATCCGCGCCTACGTCGACAACGGCGGCAGCATCTACGCCTCCGACTGGAGCTACGACATCGTCGAGATCGGCTGGCCCGACAAGATCGACTTCGTGGGCGCCGACGAGGTCCCGGACGACGCGCAGAAGGGCGACTACGACCTGCTCGACGCCGCCGTCACCGACGCGTCGCTCAGCGAGTACCTCGGCAAGCAGTACATCAGCGTGGAGTACGACCTCCCGGTGTGGCCGCCCATCGAGACCACCAGCCGCACCGTGTCCGTGCATCTCACCGGCACCGTGCCCTACTCCGATGGCCTCAGCGACTACACGCTCTCCAGCGTGCCGCTCCTGGTGACCTTCAACTCCGGCGACGGCAAGGTGGCCTACAGCACCTTCCGCGTGGTGCGCAACGGCAACGAGGACATGCTGCAGACGTTGCAGTACATCATGTACAGCCTGTAGAAGGCCCGTCCGAAGCGGCCTTTGGCTCGCTTGTCCGTCGCCCGTCTGTCGCGCCGTTTCTGGCTCGACGGGCGGGCGGCTTCGTTTCGGCGCCCCGCGTCCGGACGCGCCGGCCCGCGGGTCCTGTCCGTCGCCGGGGGCCACGTCGCGCGGCGCTGACGGTCCGCGCGAGCGGGGCGCGTGCCTCGGGCATTCACCTTGCCGCGCCGGCCTCGCCGGGCGATGGTCAAGGCGTGCTCGCCCTCCTCCTCGTCTCGTCGCTGGGTCCCGCGCTCGCCCACCCGGGGATGGGCGGGAGCGCCGCGGATCCGAACGGAGGCATGCCGGGCCAGCGGGTGGAGGTCGCCCTCGCTCCGGGCACCGTGCGGGTGGACTACTTCGTCGAGCTCGCCGCGATCCGGCTGTACAAAGAGGCAAAGGCCGAGGGGGCCGAGGGTTCGACGTGGGCGGGGCGTCGAGCCGAGTCCCTCCGATCCGGGCTTCGCGTGCGGCTCGACGACATCGAACTACCGCTCTCCCCGATCGCCGTCGAGCACTCCGCCGCGATGAAGGAGGGCAACTTCGTCGAGTTCCACATCGCCGCTGCGGCGTCGTTGGGCGTCGAGCGGGGGACGCTCGAGGTGCGCATGGACAACTTCCCCGACGAACCTTGCTACTACGCGGCGAGCGTCGATGTGGACGGGGCGCTGGTGATCCAGGCGACGGACCTGGCTCGCGTCAAGGACGGTCGGCTTCGTGACAACAAACACGGGGCGTGGCGCCGGGAGGACGCGGGCCGGAGCGTTCGCGTCGGCTTCCGCCCGACCCGGCTCTGGGAGTCGCACGCGCCGGGCCCGCTCCCCGATCGGCTCGAGGGGCTCGTCGGAGTCGACGCCCGGGTCTATCCGTTGGCGGGTGTCGCCGGGATCCTGTCCGTCGGGAGCGTCCTCCTGGGGCGGAAGTGGCGACGTCGAGAAAAATCCTGAGACGATCACTCAGCCTGCTCGTTTCCATCGTGTAGGGGCGCTGTCCGCTCCTCGGAGGGGTTCGGTGGAGCAGAGCGTGGCGACCTGTTCCGTGCCCGTTGTGGTGGAAGGCGGTGCGCGGGCGCCCGTCCTTCCGGGACGTCCCCCCGGCTCTGGCGCGTCGCGCGCGATGGGGAGCTGCGCGGGGGCCGACCCGGTCCACCACGCGGAGCGCTTGTTCACGCTCGAACCCGTAGCGGATACGTGGTGGGGAGGACGGCGAGCCCCCATTGCCCTTGAACCTCCGATTCTTTGAACCTCGACGGAGTCCGTCCGATGGCCTGTTGTGGAAACAAAAGCCAAACTTCGGCGTCGGCGAGCCTCCAGCACCCCGGTGCAGTGGGAGGTACGCCGCCGCGCGTGCGCTTCACCTACGTGGGGGCGACCGCCCTCACCGTCGCTGGCCCGACCTCAGGTCTGACCTACCGGTTCCCGCTCCCCGGGGCGGTCTTGGCGGTGGACCCGCGGGATCGAGAGATGCTCCGTCGGGTCCCCAGCCTCCGGGAAGGCGGGAACTGGCCGTGGAGAGGGCGCGGCGATGATCCGTCCTGGCTCGATCGCGGCGCTGGTGGCCCGTGCCCGCGCGGCCGAGCCGCTGGCGAGGGCGGAGCTCTGCCGTCGTGCCGCAGCCGGCGAAGAAGCGGCGATCGCTGCCTTGCCCGAGGTTTATTATGACGAGGTTTTGGTGGCGGTGCTGGCGAGGCGGTACCCGAATGCCAAGGAGGCCGTGCAGGAGGCGTTCGCGAGGGTCGTGACGCAGTGTCGCGGGGGCATGGAGGTGCTCAAGATGCCCCAATACGCCCGGACCATCGCCCTGAACGTCGCGTGTGACGCCGCCCGTCGTCCGAGCGAGCGGCCGCTCGGGGACGAAGATCCAGACACCTTGGTCGGCGCAGACGCGCATCGGGCGTCGCCGAGCGACCGGCTCCACCTCGCCGAGGTTTCGCGCCTCTACGAGGAGGCGCTCGCGCAAGAGTCCGACCGGAACCAGCGCCTGATCCGGGGGCTCATCGAGACCCCGGGCAGCCAGCCGGAGCTGGCCTCGGCGTTCGGGGTGTCGGACGCGGTGGTTCGAAACGTCGTGTTCCGATTTCGTAGCGACCTGAAAGCCCGGCTTCGCCGGGAGGGGTATGAACCATGAGAGACGACCTCGATCTCACCACCGCGCGAGTCGGCGCGATTTTGGACACGTTGCCCCCCTTGCACGTGGCGGTCTACCAGGCCGTCGCCGTGAACGGGGGCGACCCCACGGCGGTGGCCGTGGCCCACGGGATCCCCGCCGGGAGGGTCCAGGACATCGTCTTGTCGGTGCGTCGCTCGCTGCGCGCGGCTTTGGAGGAGAAATGAACGTTCATCTTGAAGATGCGCGACTGCTCGAGTACGCCTCGGGTCTCCTCAGTGCCGAGGAGTGTGCTGCCGTTGAAGAGCACGCGGATGCGTGCTCGATCTGCGAGGGGCGCCTCGCGCGGGTGGCCGCCGAAGAGCGGGTGCTCCGACAGGCGATCGCGCTTGCGGGAAAGCGAAAGCGCCCGGCTCGGCGGCGGTGGATCGCCGCCGCCGCGGTCCTGGCGTTGGCGGCCACCGTGCTCGGCTGGGTGCTCCTCCCAGCGCCGCTCCCTCGGTTCTCGGCCGAAGCGGAGGTGCTCCCAACCGAGCGTTTGGAGCTTGGCACCGGCGCGTCCTCGGACGAGTGTGCGTTGCGGCTCAAGGCCGAAGCGGCCGATCGGGTCGACATCACGTTGCGCCCGGGGGAGTCCGCCGGTCGTGACGTTCGAGGGTGGGTCTTCGTTGACGGCGTGCGGAGTGTGACCTTGTGGCCGGTCGGGGCGTCGGGTGCGCTCCGGTGGACGACGGGGGTGGCCGCGCTGGGGCCGACTCGACGGGCGGAGGTCTATGTGGGTCGAGGAGACGCGGCGCCGGACGAGGCCACCGTGCGCGAGCTGCGGGCGGGCGGCGCGTCGCGCGCGTGGCAACGCTGTACGGTGGAGGTGCTACAGTCGGAGTGATGCGAGCCTCACGGGCGACATGGTGGGCGACGATGGCGGCGCTCACCGTGTGGTCGGAGTCGCCGGCGCCTCGCCCCGACTTTTTCGGGTGCCTCGCCGTCCAGGAAGGCGCCTGCCTCGTGGAGCCGGGGGGGCTGTTCCTGTCCGTGCCTGCGGACGCGGGAGCGCTCACGGTGGACGTTCGAGGGACCGATCCAGGTACGTGTCCCGCGCGGGTGGTGTCAACGACGGCCCCCGGGGGAGTGGGGGCCGAGGTCCGCCTTCCCGCCTGTGACGGGGCAACCGCCGTGGTGATCCGGGGAACGAACGGGGCGCAATGGGCGCTTCCGCTCGCGGGCTCGATCGGCGGCGTCTCCGCCAGGCAGTGGCGGCGATGGGCTGCAGCGGAGGACCCCACGCGGGCCGCGACGGAGCTCGAGCGCGCGTCGATCCACGACTCCGCGCTGGCGCTCCGCGACCTGCTCCTCGCGCGGCTGCGACTCCGCCAGGCCCGGGGGACCCCAGGGAGCCCGGACTACTCCATCCCGGTGGCCGCGACGTTGAAGGCCTGGGACGCGGCCCGCGCCCGCGGCGACGTGCGAGAAGAGATGCTCGCGGCGAACCTTGGTCTGTTTGTGGACGTGCTCGCGAGTGATGAGCTGGTCGCCCTGCCAGACCCGCTCGCGGCGCGGCTGGACGAGCTCGAACCTTCTCTGGCGCGGACCGAGCTGAGCGCAGGTGACCTCGCGCCCCCCTACTACGGGGCGTTCACCGAAGCGGTCCTGGATCGCCGCGCCGGTCGGATTGATCAGGCGCTCGCTGTGCTTGAACACGCCGATCGGGTCGCCGATGCGTTCCCGGATGCAGCGCGTGCTGACGATGGAGCCCAGCTCCGCGCCGACCTCTTCGCCGTGGTGGGTCAACGAGGGGAGGCGATCCGCTACCACGGCGCGCGTCTACGCCACCTGCTCGCCAGCGAGGCGCCCGACCCCGACGCGCTCGCGGAGGCGATCGAGGCCTACAGCTGGGTGGTGCTCGACGCCCGGGAGGTGGGGGCGCCCACGGATGGAGCCCTCCGCGGGCCGGACTTTGAGCCCGTCGCGCTGCTCCGGCGGCGAATCGGGGCGCGGCGATGTTCGGAAGCCGCGCTCCTGAACCCTTGCTTGAACCTGGCCCGGGCGCTGCACCAGGCGGGGGACGCTCCGATCGCTGCGGCGACCCTGGAGGCGGTGAAGGCAGCGGCGCTGGACGGAGGTGCACGCCCCGAAGACCGGGCGTGGTACTGGTTGACGCAGGGGCGGGTGGAGCTCTCGGCGGGCCACCTCGACGCCGCCGACCGCGCGTTCGTCACCTTGTTGGCGGAGAGCCCGCGCCACACGGCGCGCCTGGACCTCGAGTGGCGGGCGCTGCTCGGGCGCGCGCGGGTGGCGCTTGCCCGCGGCGACGACGACGCGGCAGCGGCGCGCTTCGCGGAGGCGCGGGAGCGGTATGCGGAGCTCACCTTGTGGGTGCCGGCGTCGCTTGGGCGGGACGCGGTCGCCGCAGAGTGGCGCAGCGCCGCGCGTGCGGAGGTCTCCCTGCTGATCGCCCGCGGCGACGAGGACGAAGCGATCCGCGTGGTGCGAGACGTCGGCCGGACCCTCGCCATCAGCGCCTGGACCGCCCGGCGCCTCGGCGACACGGGCCGGGCTGCACGCTGGGACCAGCTCCAGCGCCGCTGGTACGGGCTTCGTGCGGCGCAGGCCGAGCTCCTCGCCGGGAGCGCTGACGCCTCGGTCGTGGAGGTCACCAAGGCGCGGGACGACTCGCAGAAGCTCCTCCAGGAGGGGCTGCGGCTCTTGGATGCCGCCCTTGGAGGGCAGCGAGGTGAGGGGTATCCGCTGCGTACCCCGACCCCCGGGGAGCTGATCCTGGGTTGGTTCGAGCTCGACTCCGGATGGGTTGCCTTCGCGGTGACGGACCACGCGTCCCGTATGGTGCCGGTCGCCAGCGCGGAGGACGGTGGGTGGACCGCGCCCTTCGACGCCGAGATCGCTGCGGCCGAGCAGGTGACCCTCTTGACCGGCGCGCTGCCCCCCGGCGGCGAGGAGACGCCTCCAACCTGGCGAGCGCGGCCGCTCGTCGCCCAGAAGGCGACCGTCTACAGCCTGGACCTGCCCCGGGCGGCGCCCGGCGCCCTGCCCAGCGCTCGCTCCTTCACGGTGCTCGTCGACCCCACCGGGTCTGTGCCGACCGCCGCCGACGAGGCGGAAGCCGTGAGCCGTTGGGCCGGGACCCGGGGTCTGTCGGCGTCGCCCGTCGTTCCGGGCAGCGACCCGATCAGCGCGACGCGCGCCGCCCTGGCCACCGGCGACGGGTTTCACTTCGTTGGCCACGCGGAGACGAGCGGGCTGGTTTTGGGGGCCGGCGGGCGCCTCTCCTGGTCGGCTGCGGACACCCTGCTGTTGCCCGGTGCGCCGCCTCGGTGGGTCTACCTGTCTGCTTGCGGCTCGGGAACGCCGTCCCGCGGCGAGGGCCTGGCCCTGGGGCTCGCGCAGGCGTTCGTGATCTCGGGCGCCGAGCAGGTCGTCGCAACGACGGCGAACGTGCCCACCGCCACGGCCCTGCGGGTCACGCGTTCTTTCTACACTCCCGACGGAGGCGGGTTTTCTGGGGATGTGCGTGAGACGGCGGAGGCGCTCGTTCGTTCTCTGCGTGAGCTGTCCGACCGCGAGGCGACGCTCTTCCGGCTCTTCGTCCCTTGATCTCCGTGGTGCTCCATGTGGTTCGCCCTGCTTTTCACCGCCTGCGACACGACCGCCGCAAGCGTGGCTCCCACCCCGCGGGACCCCGCCATCGTGCTCATCCGCTCCGGGCACGCCGAGGTGGAGGCCGGGGTGCGGATCACCGACGATCCGAGCGGCTGTGCGGAGCCGTTGTTCGCCGGTGTCGACGGGGCGGAGAACCCCTTGGGTCGCTGGTGCCGGACATCGGGGGCCACCGAGGGCGTCGCCCCGACCGAGGCGAGCCACCTCGCCCTCGCGCCGGCGGGGCTCGAGCAGGACTTCGCGGCGCATGATCGCGACGAGGCGATGGCGGCGATGGGGCGGCTCCATGGTCCCGCGGCGTACGGAGCCTCGGTTCGGTTGGCGATCCTCGACACCTCGCCGACCACCGGCAGCGCGTTCCAGGGGCGCACGTTCGGCAGCTTCGACCATGATACGTTCTCCCAGCACGGCGCAACCCTGGCGAACCTCGCGGGCGCGCTGCTCTGCGGGGCGGGGGGACCGTCTACCGCCACCGGCGGCCCGGGGTGCGCCGCGGCGATCCGCACGCGCCTCGCCCTGCCCGACAGCGACGTGAACCTGTCCCCCGGGGGGGCGACCCCGATCCCGGGGACCACCGGCGGGACGTTCGGCGCGGTCAGCGACCTGAGCCAGGCCGTCGTGGCGGAGACGCAGGCGTGGAGCGGCGCGCCCGGCCGGGGGCTGGTCTTGTCGATCTCCGCCGGGTTCGACGCCCGGTGGACGCATCCCGACCCCGCCGCGCCGACCGTCTGGGGCGCCGAGACTCTCGCGCTGTTCGACGCGCTGGTCTACGCTCGCTGCTCCGGCGCGCTTTTGGTGGCCGCCGAAGGGAACAACGACCGGAGCGGTCCGGCCGGGGCGGTGCTGTATCCGGCGGCGTGGAGCGATCCCGCGACGTGGCCGAAGGCGCCGGTCTGCAGTGAGTACCTCGGGGGCGCGCCCGGCCAATGGAACGCGACGACGCCCCTGATCTACGCGGTCGGGGGGGTGGACCGAACCGGCGCCCCGCTCCGGAACGCGCTGCCGACCGGGAGCCGGCTCCGCGGCTACGGCGCTGCCACCGCGAGCGCCCTGGCGCCGGTCAGCACGCCCGCGCCCGGGTCCGGAGAGCTCAGCACCTCCCTGGCGGGCTCCTCCGTGGCCACGCTCGTGGTCGCCGCCGCCGCTGCGGCCCGGTGGGAGGCGGGCCCCGGCTCGTGCGGCGCCCCCGACCCTGCGGCAAAGACCTCGCCCTACCCGGCGGATCAGGTGATGAACGATCTCGCGGCCGGCTGCCCCAGCTCGTCGTCGCCGCCGCTGGGAAACGTGCTGGCGCCGGGCGCCACGGTGGTGGTGCGGCCGGGGAACGTGGTGGGCGATTGCAGCACCCGCGGCACCGACGTGTGCGCGGAGCCCGGCGGAGCGCCGCCCGCGGCCTTCATTCCCACGCCGCCGAGCGGGATTCCCGAGCTCACCTGCACCGCCTACCCCAGCGCCGTGAACGTGTGCCCGAGCGGCGTGAGCGCCCCTCTCCAGGGCTCCTGGTGCGCCCTTCCGGCCTCCGGGTGCAACGGGGCGCCCACCCCGGCCGGCGCGATCGACTGCCCTGAGCTCGACCCGCTCTCGGGGACGGCCCACCCCTGGGTGCTCCCGCAGCCGCCGCCGCCCTACTGCCCCTACTGCTTCTTCGATCCGGCCAACGGCGTGCTCTTCGTGAAGGACGCGCCCGTGAAACACCCGACGGACGCCACGCCGGCGAGCCTCGTGCTCCGGGCCGGCGGTCAGGATTACGTCTACGGCGGCTTCGACCTCACCCGCACCGGGGAGAAGTGGGTGAAGCTCGGGAACGCTCGCAGCGACGCGACCATCGCGCACCTCGTGGTCTACAACAACGGCATCCAGTCGAGCTGTCCGGTGCGGGTGATCCAGCACTGATACGGTCTGCCCCTGATTTCCGCTCGCCCGGCGAGGACGCGGCGGCTGGATCGCCTCCGCGCCCACCTTGCCGCCCGATCACGGCGACTCGCACGCGGGGATGGTTTGGTCCGGCAGCGGGAGCATCACCTGCTGCTGCCACCACAACTGCAGCGTCTGCAGGTCGACGGCGGCCACGTCACGAGCCATGCTGTCCGCAAGGCAGGCTCCGCCGTCGGCGGCGACGGTGATCTCCGCCCAGGCCGCGGCGAACTCCGCGCCGTAGGCTCCAGTCAGGTCGGCGTCGCAGACCCTCCCGGAGCTCGATGCAGGCGGCCCGCACTCGACATGCGGGTGGCTGTCGACCCGTGAGTGCACGGACTCGTGCACGAGCCCCCAGGCCGTGACATTCGGCCCGTAGCTGTCCGTTGGCCACACCGCGTCGGTGACGATCTGCGTTGGGCGCGGGAGGAGGAGCTGACCGGTGCCTCCCGGTACGCCCATTGCGGCGTCGACGGGGGTCGAATTCGGTAGCCAACCGAGCTCGGTGATCCGCTCCGCCACGTCGTTGTAGAGCACCTCCGCGAGGGGGCTGTCCGCGCCGCCGCCCTGCTCCTCGGCGCGGGCGGTGAAGTCCTCGACCCAGACGGGGTCGGTGTAGGCGCCCGGAGCCAGCGCGCCAACCGTTCCGAGGTCCACGCCGGCGAGCCAGTACATGCCCCAGAGGGCGACGACCAGGCCGTCCAGGGGCGCGTCGCCGGTCCGAACGGCTTCGACGTGTTCATCCAGCGTGCCGGTCAGGGTCAGGTCGGCCGTGACGACGTCGGCGTCGCCGCCCAGGTCCGCGAGGAGCACCTCGGGGCACCCGGTCGGCAACACGAGGCCGTGGCGACCGTCCGCGGTGGGCTCCAGGTCGTCGAGGACCAAGGGGGCGTCCAGCCCGCATGCTTCGCGGGCGGGGGTCCAGCTGTCGGGGACGACGCACGCGATGACCAGCGGCAAGACCAGCACGACCTACCTCACGCGCGAAGTGTAGCTCCAGCGAACCGGACTCGCGCATCGAGGGGCCTGGCGTGGTGCGCGAACCTCGATCGTCGATCCCCGGACGCGGTGCGAGCCGGGCTCAGAGCCCCCAGGTCGCCCGGACCGTTGCTTCGCGGCCTTGAACCCAGCTGTGGAGGTAGTCCTGGGTGGCCCAGACGTCCCGCGTGGAACACTCGCGGCGGGGGTCGGAGGCGGCGAGGTCGTGGGTGAGCGTGCCCATGTCGGTGAGCATCTGGTCGAGGGCGGTCGCGTCGATGCCGTCGAGGAGGGTGTCCACCGAAGCCTTGTGGGCGGCGAGGCAGGACTGATCGAGGAAGCAGCGGCTGGAGAGGGTGCCGATGGGGCCGGTCCAGCCGACGCCCCAGCCGCCGTCGCCGAGGAAGCCGTAGTCGAAGTCGGTGGGGAGGTAGATCATCTTCCCGTCGGACGGGCGGAAGTAGACCCGGTAGTTGTTCTTGTTCATC
The DNA here is from genome assembly GCA_903921785.1 of uncultured Pseudomonadota bacterium. GTDB lineage: Bacteria > Myxococcota_A > UBA796 > UBA796 > SXON01 > SXON01. The sequence goes on along the minus strand of CAIXRH010000286.1, from coordinate 13,786 downwards.
TGGTAACCGTCGAGGTGGCCGACCCACTGCTCCACGGCCCAGGAGGTGTGCCACTGGTTCCAGTCCAGGAGCGGGTCCATCGCCTCGGTGTACCCGGGACCGTAGGGCGCTGCGTCCATCGCGGCGGAGATCGCCGCGATGTCGGCGTTGCCCACGTCGGTGCCCTCCTCCAGGCCGTAGAGGTTGTCGACGTTGCTCTCGAAGTCCAGGAGGGTGTACGTGCCGTTGGACCAGTTGTAGATGTATTTGCCGTCGTAGAGGTTGCCGTCGGCGTCCTCGGGGAGGCGATCCTTGAGCAACGACTTGTCCGGGACCTCGATGATCACGTAGAGCCCGTAGTCGTCGCCGTTGACGGTGACGTGGGCGAACGAGGTGCGAGACGCCACAATGCCGGCATCCCGGAAAACCCGGTAGGCGAGCGGCTCACGGAGGTAGGAGCAGTCCACGACCTCGTTGTTGAGGGCCATGGAGTGAAGCCCATGGAATCGTTGGCCCTTCACGTACTGGCTGAGGTCGAGCTTGAACTTGGGCTTGCCCGAGATCTCCCGGTACGAACCGATCTTGCCCCGCAGGCGCATGCCCACGTTGGCGGTCGTCTCGCCGTCGACCGTCACGTCCGCCGGGACGTAGGTGTGCCCATCGCGACGGATGTCATGGTAGGCGTCGTCGGAGAGGGTGATCTCGATCTCGTGGATCTGGTCCTCCGTGAAGAACGCGGCCTGCCAGGCGGCGCTCACCGCGGGGTCCTCTTCTTCGGGCTTTCCGGTGTCCGCGGTGTCCTCGGAGGTGTCGCCCGGGAGGCTGTCGGAGCCGGTGTCCTCGGCGACGGCGCTGTCCTCTTCCTGGGTACCCCCGGCGATGGTGATGCTCTGGGTCGAGGAGCAGGCGACGAGCGTGAGGACGACGGACAGCGACATGGCGCGAAGGGTACCTGAAAGGCCGCGAGGGCGCACCTGTTGACCGGGAGGCGGGCGTCAATTTGACGCACGTGCGTCACCGGAACGGCACCGTTGAGCGTCACCTGGGCCACGCCGGGCGCATGCGGCGGCGGCGCGCTCGCTTTTGGAGGGTTAGCCGCGCTCGCATGAGCCAGAACAGCACGGTCTTCGGTATGCTCGCCTTCGCGCTCCTCCTCGGCGGCGTGGGCTCCTATGGCGGCTACAAGGTCGGGTATGACCGCGCTTCGCTCGAAGCGAAGGTGGAGCTCGCCGCGAAGGACAAGGAGATCGCGGACGCGAAGACGGCCGCCGCGGCCGCGCCCAAGGGCGACGGCGAGGGCGGCGGCAAGAAGGACAAGCCCGCCTTCGAGCCCACCGACTACACGGCGGACACGCTCGCGGCCCTGGTTCCCGACATCGGCACGCTCCGCGGCGAGGCCCAGACCAAGGCGGTGTACGCGTTCAACAACGTGGTCGGCGCCTGTGCCCCCTGCGTGGACCAGCAGTACAGCCTCGGCAAGTGTATCGAGCGGGCGCCGAAGCTCCTCGACAAGTCGCTCTGCGCCAACCTGCCCACGCTGTCGCGGCGGGTGGTGCGGCTCGCCAAGCAGGAGAAGTCGCCCGACGAGATCCGCAGCGCGGTGGACTTTGGGCAGCCCTGGCTCCCGCTCGACCCCTCCACGGCCCCCTCGCTCGGCAAGGCCGACGCGCCGATCACCATCATCGAGTACAGCGACTTCCAGTGTCCATACTGCAAGAAGGCGCAGCCGAACGTGAAGGCGGTCGAAGCGAAGTACGGCGACAAGGTGCGCATCGTCTTCATGAACCAGCCGCTCGCGATGCACAAGATGGCCCGGCCGGCCGCGCTCGCCGCGATGGCGGCCGACAAGCAGGGCAAGTTCTGGGAATACCACGACGCGCTCTTCTCCTCCCAGGGGCTCGACGAAGAGCGGCTGGTCGCGATCGCCAAGGAAGTCGGCTTGAACGTGCCGAAGTGGGAGAGCGACCGCAAGTCTACCGACGTGGACGCGGCCGTTGCCGCCGACCAGGCCCGCGCCGAGAAGTGGAAGATCACCTCCACCCCTACCTTCTTCGTGAACGGCTACAAGATCAAGGGCGCCCAGCCGCCCGAGGCGTTCGAGCGCATCATCGAGGCTGAGCTGGCCGATCGTGGCTGAGCCCCGGGGCGGTCCGCCGAGGTTGAACCCCGGACGGCTCGCGGCGGCCCGTGCGCTGCTCGCGGTGGAAGAAGGGAAGAACGTCGAGGAGGCGCTCGCGGAGCTGGTCCCGCGCGATCCCGCCGATCGATCGCTTGCCTGGAACCTCGCGTTCGGCGTGCTGCGCAACCGTGCGGCGCTGGATGAGGCGATCGTGCAGGCCGCCCGTCGCGCGATCTGGACCTTGGATCCTCAGGTCGCGACCATCCTCCGGATGGGCCTCTACGAACGCACCTTCACCCGCACGCCACCGCACGCCGCCGTGGATCAGGGCGTGGAGGCCACCCGGGCGCTCGGCGTCGGGCACGCGGGCGGCTTCGTCAACGCGGTCTTGCGTCGCGGTGAAGTGCCTCGGGAAGGGGACATCACCCTGGGCTTTCCGCAGTGGATGATCACCCGCTGGCGCGCCGCGCTCGGGGTGGAGAAGGCCGACGCGTGGCTACGCGCCTGCGCCGACCCCGCGCCGGTGCACATCGTCGTCCGGGAGGACGCCGCGGGCGTCGCTGCGGCGTTCCAGCGAGCGGAGCTGCCGCTGGTGCCGGTGGGGGAGGGGGTCTTCCGGCTCCCGCCCCGCGCCGGTCGGATCGAGGAACTCCCAGGCTTCCGCGAGGGGCGTTGGTGGGTCATGGACCCCGCCGCCGTCGCGGTGGCGGACCTCGTGCCCCAGGTGGACAGGGTGCTGGACACGTGCGCGGCGCCCGGCGGGAAGAGCCTGCGGCTCGCGGCCCGAGGGATGGCCGTGTCGGCCACCGACCTCAAGCCCGAGCGGCTCAAGCGTGTGGAGGAGAACGCCCAGCGGGTGGGGCTCACGGTGCGGCGGAAGGCCCACGACTGGGTCGCCGGCCCGCTCGCCGAACGTTGGCCCGCCGTGCTGGTGGACGCCCCCTGCACCGCCCTCGGGCTCATCCGTCGGCACCCCGAGCTGCGCTGGCGCCGCACCGAGGCCGACGTCCTGGCGGCCGCGATCCGGCAGAAGGCGATCCTCGCCAACGCCGCGAAGTGTGTGGAGCCGGGCGGCGCCCTGGTCTACGCGGTCTGCTCTCCGGAGCCGGAAGAAGGCCCGCAGGTGGCGGCGACGCTCGGGTGGCCCATCGAGGCGGTGTACTCGAACGCGGGCAACGCGGAGGGGGCGGACGTCTTCTGGGGTTGCCGGCTGCGCGCGCCCGCGTGAGAGGTCCCGATGTCCGCTCGCTTCGCTTCCTGCACGTTCTTCCTCCTCGTCGCCGGTCCCGCGCTCGCTGCGGACAGTGAGCCGGTGGTGGTCGCCACCGCGCACCTCAAGGGGGAGAGCGACGATCCGCGGGCCGTGGCGGAGTCCCTGGGGCGGGTCGGCGCCGACCTGATGGTGCTCACCGAGTGTACGCGAAAGGCGGTCGCCGCCGAGACGCTCGAAGCCGTCGGGATGCAGCTCCTGGTCGACGGGCGGGACCCGAGCCCCTGGGGCATCTGCCTGGTGGGCAAGGTGGAGGGCGACACCGCGGTGGTGCCCGCCCTCTGGGGCGGTCCCTGCGTCGGCCCGATGGCGGTCTCCCGGATGACGATTGGCACCAAAAAGGTCGCGATGATCGGCGTCCACCTTCCCCCGCGCGTGCCAGTCTGCGAAGCGAGCACCGACGGCGCCGTGCTCGCCCTCGCGGGGCTGGTGAAGGAGGGCCGCCTCGTGCGGGACCTCGGTCCCGCCCGCGTCGGCGACGCCGTGATCCTCGCGGGGGACCTCGGCTCCCAGAAGAAGCAGCTCGACCCGCTCCGCGCCGTCGGCCTCGCGGAGATCGGCGAGAAGGCCGGGCGCACCCTGTCGACGTGGTCGATGGGGCCCGTCCATCAGTGGTTGGACCACGTCTTCGTGCCCGCTTCGTGGAGCGCGGCGCAGGTGACCACGTTCGTGGTGCCCGGCTCCGATCACCAGGGCGTCGTGGGGCTCGTCGAGCCCGGTTGAGGCGGGGCTTCACGGGGGCCGCGGGGGGGCGTTACGGGGGGGCGAAGCCCCCCTGTCCCATGATCAAGCCTGCCCCGATCGCCGCAACCGCCCTGCTCCTCGCGCTCTCCGCTCTCGGCGGCTGTGGTCCGTCCACCGTCGTGGTCGACGGTTCTGGCGACGGTGCCGATCCGGGTGGCGATACCGGGAAAACCGCGGACACGAGCTCCACCGGTGACAGCACCGACACGAGTGGGAACACGGACTCGGCCGACACGGCGGACACCGCCGACACCGACCCGCCCGGCGACCCGGCCGACTGCGTGGAATACGGGGTGATCGCCGTGAGCAGCGCCACGCTCGCGTACGGCGCGAGCCTCGACAGCTACGACGCTTCGATAGGCGTGTACGGCGGGGAGAACATGGGGAGTGATGCGACCGTTGCGGTCAACGGCGCGGGGGATTGTGCCCTGACCAGCGGCGCCACCGTCGCGGGCGACCTGTACGTGAGCCTGGACCCGGCCGCCGGCTACTGCGAAGAGTGGGGCGCTGCGGTGAGCGGTGGGGTGCACCAGCTCCCGGGTCCCGCGGAGGTGCCTACGGTCGCGGTGCCGACGGGGATGCCCGCCACCCAGGGCTCCGTCTACCTCAACTGGGGCGAAACCCGGAGCTTCGCGGGGGATGAGACCTTCGACAGCCTGCGCTTCGCCTACGGCAGCACCGTCACCGTCACCGCGCCGTCGCGCATCGTCACCGAAGAGTTTTCGAACGAGGGCGCGCCGCTGAGCATCGCCCCCGGCGCGTCGCTCGAGGTGTACGTCACCGGGGACACGACGGTGGTCTGGGGCTCGGAGATGAACAGCGAGGGTTCGCCCTCCCAATTGCGCATCTACGTGGTGGGGAACGGCACGGTGAGCCTCGCCAACGGAGCCACGATGAACGCCGTGGTCTTCGCGCCCGACGGCGCCTACACCAGCGCCGGCACGCTCTCCGGCGCGCTGGTCGCCGACACCCTGAACCTCGAGTGGGGCGCGGTGATCCACGAGGACGTCTCCGCCCGCTGTCCGTAGTTCACGGCGTACAGCCTTCTCCTTCCGGGGCCAGCTCGGGGTCGAGGAGGCGCCATCGGGTCGGCTCGCCGTCCGGCTCGATGGGGCCACCGAACGCGAGACCGTGGCCGAACCAGCCGTCAATCGCGAAATCCACGTCCCCCCAGACGCATCCGGCGGCGTCGGCGGGAACGACCGTGCCGGTGAGCGCCTCCGGGGAGAACCAGAACGCCACCTCGTGGTCGTCGCGGACGGCCTGGACGCCGAGGCCGTCTCCCGCGGCGAAGAACCCATCGAGTTCATCGCCGTCTGGGGTCACGGTGACGACAGGGGCGGCGATCACGCCCGACTGCCCCGACACGTCCCAACCGGTGATGTCCGTGCCGTCCCACACCATGAGGCTCGGGAGGCCGTCCCCGTCGAGGTCGAGGGCCAAGGCGCCGTACTCGTAGGTGTCGGGCAGGGTGGCCCAATCGTCGAGGCCGAGGGCGGGCGTACCGAGGGTGACGACGCCGCCAACATCGATAAACGGCAGGTCGGCCGCGCCGTCTCCGTCGAGGTCCACGGCCAGCCCGAGCGGGGCGCCGATGTTCCGGTCGAGGGTGTCGAGGTCCACGCCGGCGGCGATGTCCGCGAGGGGGAGGGCGCTCCAGGTGTAGATGTCGTCGAGGAGCACGTCCGGCTCGCCGTCGCCGTCCAGATCATCGGCCGCGAAGGAGGTGATCGCGGAGTAGGCCGCGGACGTGAGCGTCCAGGTGGCGTCGCTGACGGCGCCGCCGGTCGCCAGCGTCGCCCCGCTGACCACCACGAGGCGGCTCCCCGAGTAGTAGGGGTAATAGCCAGGATCGCTGGCGAGGAGCTCGTCCACCCCGTCGCCGTCCACGTCAGGAATGCGCGCCAGGGTGAGGCCGGTGAGCTCGCCGCCTTCGTCGAGGTGGAAGCTGGACACCGCGCTGGCGGACTGGTCGCCCGCACTGCCGGCGGGGATGGTCCACACGCCGTCGGAGACCGGCGTGACGAAATAGTTGTAGAAGTACTGGTTCGCGGACGCGTCGCTCACCACGAGGTCGTCCGCGCCGTCGCCGTCGACGTCCCAGGCGAGGGTGGCGAGGGACCTACCGGGAAAACCGCAGTAGGCGTCCCAGTCCGACGAGGCGAAGTCGAGGCGGAGCCCCTCGGGGATGCAGAAGGTGGGGTCGCAATCGGCGTCCGGGCCGCCGCAGGGGTCGTCGGCGCCGGGGTGGACCGCGGGATCGGCGTCGTCGCAGTCGCGGTCCGCGTCGTAACGGTCGCCGTCGGCGTCGATCGGGTCGACTGGGGCGGAGTCGGCGGTGTCGTTGGCGGAGTCGGCGGTGTCCGCGGCGGTGTCGGGCGGGGCGGAGTCGCTGGGGTCGGGGGCCGTGTCCGCGGTGTCGACGGGGTCGGGCGCGTAGTCGGCGCGGGGGACGGCGTTGTCGTGCCAGGGCGCCCACACGTCGCCACCGGGCGCGGTGGCGCAGGCGGCGAGGAGGAGGGGGAGCGGGAGGGACAAGGCGGGGAAGGTAACGTGGGGGGTGGAGGCCGCCGACGCCTGTCCTGGCTCGCGACGGTCTCGCCAGGCCGGGAGGTCAGGGCAAAGGGATGTTCGCCTCTCCGCCCCCGATCCGTTAGCCGCCGACCGTGCTCCCAGTCGTCGCCATCGTCGGTCGCCCCAATGTCGGTAAGTCCACCCTGTTCAACCGCCTGCTCGGCGAGAAGAAGGCGCTGGTCCACGACCGCCCCGGGGTGACCCGGGATCGAAACTACAGCCCCGCCGCCTGGCTCGAACACGAGTTCATGCTGGTGGACACCGGGGGGTTCGAGCCCGAGCCGGGCGACACGTTGTTCGCTTCGATGCGGGCACAGTCCGAAGCGGCGGTCGCCGAGGCCGACGTGGTGATCCTGCTGATGGACGCCCAGTCCGGCATCACCCCGCCCGACGAAGCCACCGCCCAGCTCATCCGCAGCGCCGGCAAGCCGGTGGTCGTGGCGGTGAACAAGTGCGACGAGCCGATGCACGACGATCAGGCCGCCGAATTCTGGTCCCTCGGGTTCGACGAGGTGGTGCCGGTCTCCGCCGAGCACGGCCGCGGGCTCTGGGAGCTCATGACCGCCCTCATCGCGCGCTTCCCCAAGGACTCCGGGCCCGAACCCGAGGTGGAAGGCGAGATCCGCGTGGCGGTGCTCGGCCGGCCGAACGTGGGCAAGTCCACGCTGATGAACCGCCTCCTCGGCGAAGACCGCCACGTCGTGCACGACATGCCCGGCACCACGATGGACGCGACCGACTCCGTCATCGAGGTGGATGGTCAGGTCTTCCGCCTCGTGGACACCGCCGGTGTGCGTCGCCGCGCCCGGGTGGACGACGCCGTGGAGCAGCTCGCCGTGGGCGCCGCGCTGCGCACGATCGAGCGCTGCCACATCGTCTTCGTGGTGCTCGACGGCGTGGAGGGTCCCACGGAGCAGGACGCCCGGCTCACCGGCCTCGTCGTGGAGCGCGGTCGCGCCCTGGTGATGTTGGTGAACAAGTGGGACGCGGTGCGCGAAACCGAAGACCGCAACGTGATGGTGCTGGAGGACGAGTTCTCCCGCAAGCTCCCCCACGCCAGCTTCGCCCCGGTGCTCTACATCTCCGCGCTGAGCGGAAAAGGCTGTAGCAAGCTGCTCGACCTCGCGAAGCAGGTGTATGCGTCGTTCAACACGCGCATCGCCACCGCGCGGCTCAACGAGTTCCTCCGCGGGTGTGTGGCGGCGCACAGCCCCCCGCAGCTCCACAACCACCCGATCCGCTACCAGTACATGACGCAGGTGCGCGTTCGTCCGCCGACGTTCTGCATCTTCGTCAACAATCCGGAAGGGGTGGTCGAGAGCTACGACCGCTACCTCAAGAACCGCCTCCGCGAAGAATTCGGCTTCGGCGGCACGCCGCTGAAGATCGAGTACCGCCGCCGTCGCCGCATCGGCGAAGCGCGCACCGACGTGATGGGCGAGATCATCAAGCCCTTCGTGGAGGGCGAGGAGCTCGATCCGCACGAGGCCGCCGAGCTCGCCCGTCTGGAGGCCGAAGACGCGTTCGTCCCGGGCGAAGGCGCGGTGGAGTACGTCATCGGCGAGGACGACGAGCCGGCGCTGGAGCCGTGGGACGACGCGGGCGAAGACGAAGCCGGCGACGACGCGCTGGTGGACGACGGTGACGACGCCCTGATGGACGACGGCGACGACGTGCCCGACGTCGAGTCCGAGGACGGGTCCGAGGACGAAGGGGACGAGTGACCCGGTGCCGCCGAGCGCCTCCGACCCGATCGTCCTCCTCCCGGATCAAGCCGCGTTCTTGACGTGGCTGACCGAGCACGGCGCCACCACGTCCGCGGTGTGGCTGCGGCTCGGCAAGAAGGCGCCGGGCGCGCCGAAGACGGTCACCTACGCCGAGGCGGTCGAAGCCGCGCTGATCCACGGGTGGATCGACGGGCACAAAAAGGCGTTTGACGACGTCACGTTCATCCAGCGCTTCACCCCGCGGGCGCGACGGAGCATCTGGTCGGTCATCAACCGGGACAAGGCCGAAGCGCTCATCGCCGCCGGCCGGATGCTCCCGGCCGGCCTCGCCGAGGTGGAGCGCGCCAAGGCGGACGGTCGCTGGGCCAGCGCCTACGCGGGAGCCCGGACCATCGAGGTCCCGGACGACCTCCGCGCGGCGCTGGACGCCAACCCGCCCGCGGCGGAGTTCTTCGCGAAGATCGACGGCGCCAACCGCTACGCCGTGCTCTTCCGGGTGCACAGCGCGAAGCTCCCGGCCACGCGGGCGCGGCGGATCGAGCAGCTGGTCGCCATGTTGGGCGGGGGGAGAAGATTCACGGGTGACGGGCGGGCGAAGCCCCCCTCGACGCCCGCGCCGTAGACGAGGTAGGAGGCCGCGAGGTGAGGGGATGGCCGGATTCCTCGAACGAGTGAAGTCGCTGCCGACGCTGGGCCTCGGGGTGTCCACGGAGTTCGGCGCGGGGGACAAGGCGGGGTCGCTCGACCTTCGGGCGCTCCGCAACCGGTTTCCGCAGTACGGCGCCTTCCTGGAGGTGGGCGTGGAGACCGCCGTGGGGCTCGACGCCCATGCCCGCGAGTGGCTCTCCTCCGGCGCGCCCACGACCTACCACTTCCTCGACGTGAACCTCGACGAGCCCGACGACTTCGACGGCCCCTGGCTCGCCGAGCTGCGGGCCTTCGTGAAGACCCTCCGCCCCGCCTGGGTGTGCGGCGACGCCGGGTTGTGGCACTTCGGTCGCCGCGATCGCGGGCAGATGTTGCTCCTGCCTCCTGTCCTCACCTCCGCGGTGGCCGAGGCGATGGCGCCCGGTGTCGTGCGACTGCGGGAGGAGCTCGGCCGGGAGGTCCTCCCCGAGAACCCGCCGGGGGCGGTGTACCTGGGCGACCGCCACCTGCTCTCGTTCTTCGGGGAGCTGTGCGAGCGCGCCGACACCGGCATGGTGCTCGACGTCGCCCACCTCGCGATCTACCAGGCCTACGCCGGGCTCGACGCCCTCGCCGGCTTCGGCGACTTCCCGATCGACCGGGTGGTGGAGCTGCACGTGGCGGGCGGCAAGCGCCGCAGCACCGACGGCTACGGGTGGATCGAAGACGACCATGGGCTGGAGATCCTTCCGGAGACCTGGCGGATCGTGGAGCACGTCGTCGCGCGTGCGCCCAACCTCAAGGCCATCGTGTTCGAGTGTGAGCGCAACCGCCTGCACGACCTCCTGCCGGCGATGGGGCGCATGCAGCGGCTGTGGGCCGAGCGCGGCCGCCACGTCGGGGAGCCGTTCGGGACGCCCGAGGTGCGCCGCGGCAAGGCGATGTCCCTCGACGCCGCCCGCGACCTTCAGCACCAGCTCGTCGAACGCCTCTTCGCCCCCGCCGTCGACGCCCCCGTGCCGGCCGCCCTCGCCGACGTGGACGCGCGGGCCTTCCGCACCGATCGCCTCCGTCAGCGCCGCCTCGTCGGGTCGCTCCTCGAGGAGTACCCGGCGAGCATCGCCGTGGTGGGGCTGCCCGCGGTCGACACGTTCTTCGATTCGCTGGAGTGGCGCGCCTGTATCCGCGAGCGGGGGTCGCTCGGCCTCACCTTCGGCGACTGGGTGACCGGCCACGCCGGCGCCCTCGCGCGGCTGGAGCTCGCGGTGGCGCGCGCCCGACGGGCACGCCCGGCGCCGCGAAGGGACGGGCACCTCCGGCTCCCCGCCACCGCCGAGCTCCTCGTGCTCCCCCATGGCGCCTACTCGGCCTGGGAGGCCCTCCACGCCGAGCACGGTCCCGCGCTCCCCGAGCGTGTGGCCGCCGGGCTCCGCGCGCGTCGCCCCGAGGAGGGGGAGGCGAGCGAGTGGATCTTCGTGCGCGTGAACGCGGCAGGCTGCGCCGTGGAGGCCCTTCCGGACGCGGTCGGCGAGCTCCTCGCCAGCGTCGGCGAGGGCGGCACCCGCGCGGCGGTGGTGGCCGAAGCCGTGGCCCTCGGTGCGCCGCTCGACGAAGCGGGCGACATCGTCGACGGCCTCGTCGCCGACGGGCTCCTCGTCCTGGATTGAGCGGCGCGCTACGCTCGGCCTCCCATGATCCTCGCGCTCGCCCTCGCGTGTACGTCCGCGTCGCCCCCCAAGTCGCCCACCCCGGTGATCAAGCCGCCGAAGGCGCACCCGGCGTCCGAGTTGGCCCCCGCGCCGGCCCCGGTCGTCAGCACGGCGGGTTCGCTGGCGGTTGATCCCGCCAGCGTGGTTCCGGACGCCGACCCGCACCTGAGCACCGCGTTCGTTTTCCTGGGCGACACCGGCAAGGGCACGGACGGGCAGAAGCACACGGCCGACGCCGTGAAGGCGTGGTGCAAGGAGCGCCGCTGCGATTTTGTGGCCTACCTCGGCGACAACCTCTACCCCAAGGGTGCCCAGTCCGCGGACGACCCGATCTTCCAGGAGAAGTTCGAAAAGTACTGGGAGGGCTTCGACGTGCCGTTCATGGTGGCGCTCGGCAACCACGACCACTACGGCGTGGCGCAGGCGGAGATCGAGTATGCGAAGAAGTCGAAGAAGTGGCGGATGCCCGCCGCCTGGTACACGTTCACCCAGGGCGTGGCCGACTTCTACGTGGTGGACAGCGGCGGTGAGGAGGAGGGCGTGGTCCCCTCGGACCAGGTGGAGTGGCTCAAGGGGGAGGTGAAGAAGTCTTCGGCCCCCTGGAAGATCGCCTACGGCCACCACCCGATCCACAGCTCGGGGCTCCACGGCGACGGTCCGGCGATGGTCCGCGACTTCGAGCCCCTGCTCACGGAGCTCGGCGTGCAGTTCTGGCTCTGCGGCCACGACCACGACCTGGAGGTGCTCGACGACGGCAAGCCGCCGGTGGAGATCGTCTCCGGCGGCGGCGGCGACGTGCGCAAGGTCAACCCCGCACAGCCCACCACGAAGTACCTCGCTTCCAGCAATGGCTTCGGCTACCTCGTGCTCAACCCAGTCAACGCCACGCTCGCGATGGTCGCGGTGGACGAAGCGGGGGCGTCGAAGGTGGCGTACACCCAGCGGTGGGCGAAGCCCTAGGGAAATTCCGTACCCCGGCGCCGCGTCCTCGCCGGATGAGCATCGTTCGCGCGTCGGCGGCGCCGCGTCCTCGCCGGGCGAGCGGTAGACCCGTCAGTGCGCCCCGTGCCCGGCTTCGTCCCGCTCGGTGATCCAGGGGGCGACGAAGAGGAGCGCGGCCATCGCCGCGTACCCGATCGCGTGCTCCCAGGCGGGTTTCAGCGCCAGGGCGGCGTCCCCGAAGGTCCACTGGTAGGCGTGGATGAGGCCGATGGCGCTGAGCACGGCGCCGCCTGCGGCCCACGCCGCCGCGCGGTGGAACTTCCGCTCGATGATGTAGACCGTGATCGCGGCGAGCACCATGCTGGTGAGGATGAACCCCTGCTCCAGCGAGAACGCGCCGTGGATCCACACGTCCGCGGCCTGGAACTTGCCGATGATCGCCTCGGAGAAGGGGATGGTGTCGCCGTAGCCGGCCGCGCGGAGCCCGTCCTTGGCCATGAGCGCTCCCCACGCCGCGACGCCGGGCAGGAGCCCCACGACCACCGCCGGAGCGTGCTCGCGTGGGGTGGCGGTGAACGCCTGGGCGGTGATGACGATGCCGATCCACAGGACGATCGCCATCCCCGCCTCGATCGGCACCGCCCAGGCGATGTGGGCGAGGGTGCCGGTGAGGCAGATGATCGTGACGAAGGCGCCGTTGAGCACCGAGTACCCGGCGCGCGCGCCCATCGCCTTCCACCCCGGGTGGCCGATGTAGATGGTCGTGGGAAACGCGGAGCCGAAGCACGCCGCGACCACGCTGCCGACGCCGTTGACGACGAGGCTCGGCGCCGTCGGGTACCGGTCGCCCGCGGCCTCGGCCGACTCGAGGTTCTGGAGCGACCCGATGAGGTTGAACAGGCCCATCGGCACGATCACCGCGAAGTACGGCATCACCTGGGGGAGCGACGCCCAGAGGTCGCCGAGCACGGGCACGGGGAGGTGGAGGCTCGGGGCGGGCGGGGCGTCCGCGCCCGGGGCGATGCCGGTGGCCCAGCCCAGCGCGGTCCCGAGCACTACCGCGACGAAGCCGCCGGGCAGCCCGCCCTTGAATTTCACGCCGCCGAAGTAGGTGAGGAGCACGACGCCGAGGGTGGCGAGGCCGACCACGGGCCGGGCGAAGGTGCGGAAGAGGAAGCCCAGCGCGATGAAGGACAGGGCGATTCCGGCGAGGGTGGAGAGCAGCGCAGCGCGCGGGGTTCCGCGACGGATGCGCTCCGCCACCAGCCCGCCGAGCGCCTCCAGCACGCCGCCGGCCATCGTCGCCGCGAGGCCCGCCTGCCACGCCACGCGCGCCGGGTCGGGATGGCCGGCCTGCGCCGCCGCGAGCTTCGCTGGGAGCATGATGAGGAACACGTGCCCGAAAAGCGACACGGTGTTGATGCCGTACGGGAGGGCGCAGACGTCGGTGCGGCCGGTCGCGGCGGCGAGCTTCCGGGCCTGCCAGGCGTAGTACAGGTTGCCCACGAGGAGGCTCATGGCGGCGCCGGGGAGGATGCGCGCATAGACCAGCGTGTCGTCAAAGCCGAGGACGAAGTGGCACAACGACACGATCAGCAGCAGCTGCACGAGGTTGTCGAGGGCGAGGCCGAAGAAGCCGTCGAGGTCACCACGAACGAACCAGCGCATGAGGCTCCCGGAGTGGGCGGAGTGTACAACGCGGGGAGGGGGCCGGGGCTTCGAGGGCGGACGGCGTGGGCGGCGCGGCTGACGCCGCCGGCCTCCTTCCACGGTCGGCGCGGAGCGCCTCCGTCGCGGGCCTGCGCGGCCCGCGACCGTCCGGCCGTTCGTGGGGGTGGCCATCGGGGCGCCCGGTGCGGCCGGCCGCGTTCCAGTCCGCCTGCCGCGCGCGCTGACGCGCGCGGATGAGGGCGCTACGCGCTGGCGGCGGCGGGCGGGGCCTTCCGGGGGCCGCCGACGCCCGCCGACGAGCAGAAGTCGGCGAGGTCGGGGCAACCGCTGCGGGTTGTGCACGGTTCGCGGCCTCCAGGCGCTCACAACGCGTCGAGGTTCACGAACCTCCGGGCGTTGTGCACGGCCGCGGGGGCGATCGCGG
>CAIXRH010000285.1 GCA_903921785.1 uncultured Pseudomonadota bacterium | reverse complement strand
GGGAGGCGAGCCGCGCTGCGGCCGCGCGAACGGAGGGGGATCGCCGTCGCGTGGCGCGGGTCGCGGGCGTAGCCAGAAGCCTGCTCCGGCTCCGCGATCGTGAGCGTGAGGGGTCGCGGGAGCTGCTCCTCGAGGAGCTCGAGCGCGCCGCCACGCAACGGGCCGATGCCGATGCCGAAGCCGGACCCGACCCGGTCGGACGGGTGCTCACCCGCACGATCCAGCTCGGCGCGATGCTCGGCCGCGCGGCGGCGCGGACCTTCGAGGCGTGGAATGAGCGGCGGAAGGAGCGCGCGGAGCGCGCTGCGGCGGCGCGGGCCGAGCTGGAGGCCGGGGCGGGGGCGGCCGCGGAGGCCGGCCTCTCGGAGGACGCCCGCATCCGCCTCGCGATCGAGGCCGAGCGTTCGGGGCGTCCCGCGGAAGGGTGGGTGGACGACCGGGTCGCTCGGAGGATCGAGGCTCTCTCCCGTGGTGCGACGAAGGCGCTCCGCCGGTTTGCCACCGCGTCCCGCGAACGTGCACGTACGCTGGAGCAGGGCTCCGGCGTCGGGCGTGTCCTGCGCCTGCCGGCGGCCCTGGTCCTCCGCTCCCTCTCCGCACTGGCGACCGTCCAGGCCCTGGTGATCGCCGCTCCGCGCTGGTCGCTCGGCGGACTGCGCCGCGCACAGGCCGCGTTGGTCGACGGGTTCCGGTGGGCGGTGGTCGTCGGCGTGGCCACCGGGGTCACCGTGCTGGTCGCCGTGCGGGTCGGGGCGCCCGACCTCGCCTACGCGGTGGACCGCCGGGTGCGGAGGCCGCTTGAGGCGCTGCTCCGGCAGCTGGCCCCGGTCTTGCGCGCGGTGCTCGACCGGCTTGAGCCGCCCGCGGCGGAGATCCAGGACGTCGCCGAGGTAGAGGCGGCGGAGGCGGTGGCACGGGCCGAGGCCGCGGCCGTGCGGGCTGCGATCCGGAGCGAACGCCGGGCGGAGGCGGAGCGACTGCGCGAAGCGCGCCAGGCGGAGGCCGAACGCGCGCGGGAGGCGCGCCGCCTCGAAGCGGAGCGTGAGCGACTGGCCCGACGGGCGGATGCGGCGCTGCGACAGGTGGAGCGGGCGAGCGAAGCCGAGCGGATGGAGGCTGAGCGGCGCCTTGAGGCGGATCGCCTGGAGGCCCAGCGTGAGGCGGAGCTGGAGGCGTATCTGGCTTCGATCGCTGACCTCGGGGCGGACATGCCGGACGAACAGCCGGTCGCGGAGCCGCTGGGTGTCGCCCCGGTGCTCTCTCTGGTGGGGTCCGCCCGCGCGTGGCTCGCCCGGCTTGACCGTCCCGCAGCGGAAGCGCCCCCGCTCCCGGAGCTCCCCGACCTCGCGCCCGCCGCCCTCACCGTGGTCGAGGCCGAGTCGCGCCTCAGGGACGCGAGGGCCCGGCATGCCGCCCTTGTCGATCGCGCGGACGCCCCCCGGGAGCTGCGGGGGAGGGCGGAGGCCCTGGTCGAGATGGCCGAGGCCCAGCTGCGCGACGCGCGGCTCCGGGCGGCGTGGAACGGGGCCGGGCGCCTCACGGCGCGCGTCATCGAGGCGGCCCGAACGGGGCTCGTCCCGGTGACGGGGCTCGTCGGGGAGCTGCTGCGGCAGGCGTGGCTGCCGGTGGCGGAGCGCGCGGAGGCGCTGGCGGCCACGTCGCCGCGCGAGAGCCTCCGGCGCGTCGGCCAGTGGCTCTGGGGCGCGGAGGCGGAGCCCGAGGATCTGCTCACCCTCGACGCGGGCATCGAGTTCGCTCGCGACGCCGAAGACCGCGCCGAGGTGGTGCTCCGGGCTCGAGTGGCGAGGGAGCGGGCGCGGGTGGCAGAGGCCCGCGCGCATTCTCGCGAACGACTCGACGGGGGGGCCTCGCTGCTGCCACGCGTGGCACGCCGCAACGACGAGGAAGCTGAGGTCGACGCCAGGCGCTGGCGTCTGGCCCTCCTTTCGGCGCGGCGCACCCGCGATGAAGAACGTTCGGCCGCGGCCTCGCTCGCCCAGGCGCAGGAGCGCCGTAGCGCGAAGGACGCCCGCCGAACGCTCGCTGAAGAAGCACGGCGCGCCCAGGTCGCCCGCGAGGCCGAGCGCCTCCGCCTTCGGGAAGAGAGTGAGCTGGAGCGCCTCCGCGAGTCGGCCGCGGTCGCCGAAGCGCGGCTGGTGCGGGTGGAGCAGGACACCCAGGCTGCGGAGTCCACGGCGGCGGATCCGGGGCTGCTCCGGGAGCTCCGCGCCCGCGCCGCTGAGCGCGCTGCCGCAGCCGCCGCGCAGCTCCTCCGGGTCGAGGAGGCCCGTCGCGCCCAGGCGCAGGCCGCCACCGCCGCGGCCGCCGATCGACGCCGCCTCTTCCGACGCGCGCTCGAAGCGGGGGTCGCGCGGCTCGGCGTCGGGCGGCGTGCGGCTCCGGCCGTCGGCCCTGGCGTCGACCTGTCCGCCCGCGCGCTCGACGAGCTCGACTTCGCGGGTGCGGACCTCCGCGGCGCCAACCTCCGAGGCAGCACGCTGGTCGGATCCGACCTCCGACGCGCGGACCTGCGCGAGGCCGATCTCACCGAGGTGGACTTCACGGGCGCCCGCCTGGAAGGGGCCCACCTCGATGGCGCCTGCCTCGACGACGCGCTTTTGGATCAGGTGCTGGCCACTGGCGCCACCTTCGCCGGGGTCCGCGCGAAGGGCGCGCGGCTCGGCGCGATGCGGGGCCTGAGCGCCGAAGGGCGCGCGGCGCTGCTGGACGGGGGCGCGGAGACCCCCGCCGGCGGCGCCGGCGGGGTGGGCGTCGTCGCGGGCGCCCTGGCGTTGACGGCCGCCATCTTCTTCGCCTTCTACGGATACGGTCGCTACGTCAGCCACCAGATGGACGACGCCGCGCTGGCGCAGTCGGCTACCGAAGCCCACCAGAGCGGTCGGGAGAAGGACGCCGCCTCGGCGCTCGCGGAGCTCTCTCGGCGCTCGGACGGCAGCACACGGATCGACATGTTGCTGGACGCCGCCGCCGTCGCGGAGGACGCTGATGACCGGGCGCAGGTGCTGACGCTGCTGGACGAGGCGCTCGCCGCGGCGAAGGACACCCCAGACCTCCCGCGCGTGCTGCTGGTGCGCGCCCAGGTCGAGCTCCGGCTGGGGTTGGAGAACGACGCGGTCACGGGCTTCCGCGATATCCTCGCCCGCGCGGACGCCACCCCCGACCAGTCGGCCGCGGCGATCGTCGGGCTCCGCCAGGGGCTCGGGGCGGCGGGCCAGGAAGAGGTGGAGCGGGTCGAGGCCGCACACCTCGCCGCGTTGTCGACGGACCCGGAGCGTGGCGCCTACGCCTTCGCGCTCGCCGATGCGTGGGCCGCGGCCAACGACACGGCGGGGGTACACCGGGCACTGGAGTCCGCGATCACGGCGGTCGCTGGCGACGACGAGAAGGTCGACCTCCGCCTCCGCCTGGCGCGCGCCGAGGCCGACGCCGGCGAGACGGACGCGGCCCTCGCGGCCTATGCCGACCTCGCAACGAGCCCTCGGGGCGGCGAAGCGCGCCTCGGGGCCGCGGAGCTGCTCGAACGGGTCGGGCGCACCGCAGAGGCGACCGCCATGCTCGCGCCGCTGCTGACCGCCGACGAACCCGATCTCCGCGCGCGAGCGCTCATGGCCTCGGCGACCACCGCCGAGCGCGCGGGCGACGTAGATACCGCGCTCGAGCAGGTGCGGCAGCTGCTCGCCATCGACGGCGCGCCCCCCAACGTCCTCGACGGCGCTCGGATTCTCCTCGCCCGACTCGACCCCACCTCGGTCGACGGGCTCGTCGCCGCGAACCCTGACCTCGAAGCCGAACTCCTCCTCGGTCGGGCGCAGGCGCTTCGTGAGGCGGGCGAGGTGACGGACGCCCAGGCGCTCCTGGTCCAGCTGGTGGAGAACCCCGACGTCGCCGCGCAGACCCGCACGGAGGCCAGCCTCGCGCTCGCCGAACTTCAGGTCGAACGAGGCGACACCGACGACGCCATTCGTCGCTACGACGCGCTCCTGCTCGCCGATGTGTCCCGCGACACCCGCTCCCGCGTCACCCTCGGGCGGAGCAATGCCTTGCTCCGCGGCAACCGCGTGCAGGAGGCGGAGGTGGCGTTCATCGCCCAGCTCCAGTCGGGCTCACCCGACGTGCAGGACCAGTGTCGTCTCGGGCTCGCCCGGGTCAACGAGCTGCGCGGAAGGCCCGCGCAGGCCGAGGAGCTGTACCAGGTGGTGGGGCGGGGCTCGGGCCCCTGGGCCGTGGAGGCGCTCCTCGCGCTGGGCGATCTCCGCGAGCGCGGGGACGATCTACCCGGCGCGATCGAGGCGTATCGCCGGGCGCGGAGCCGCCCCGGGTCGGAGGCGAGCCGGCGGACCGCGGCGGACATCGCCCTGGCGCGCGCGCTCGACACCTCGGGGGACGCCGCGGGGGCGGCGGAGGTCTACACGTCGCTCCTCCAGGCCTCCGAGCCCGCGGTGCGGGTGCAAGCGCGGCTCGCGGTGGCGGAGCAGGCGCTGGCGGAGGACCCGAAGCGGGCGCGGGCGCTTCTGGAAGAGGCGCTGGTGGAGGCGCAGCCGGGTGACGAACGCATCGCGGCGCGCGGTCTCTGGCTCCGCGCCGCGATCGCGACGGGCGACGGCGAGATCGCGCGCTCTCGGCTGGACGCCTGGCTTGGAACCGACGGCGACCTCGGCGCCCGTGACGACCTCGTCGCCAGCGCGCTCCGTGCGCTCCGCGCGGAGGGTGACCTCTCCGACGCGCGCGCGCTGGCTGAACGCTGGGGCAACGTGGGGTTCGAGTCTGGGATGGAGGCGGCGCTGACGCTCCGCGAGGCCGGCGATCTCGAGAAGGCCGCGACGGCGCTGCGGGGGCTTGATCCCGCGTCTGCCGAGGACGAAGCGTGGCGGGACGAGGAGCTCGCAGAAGTGCTGGTGGAGCTTGAGGACTTCGACGGTGCCGACGCCACGTGGGCAAAGGTCGGGGAGGCCAACCCCGCCGCCGCTCGCTTCGGTCGCGCCCACGTGGCGCGGCTGAAGGGGGACAACGAGGGCGCCCTGAAGCTCCTGGACGGCGCCACCGACCCCCGCGCGGACGAAGAACGTGGCCTCGCCTATGAGGCCCTGCACCAGGACGACAAGGCGGAGGCCGCCTATTCGTCGCTCTCCGCGTCCGTCGACCTGGAGCGGCGGAGCGCCGGCGTGGTCGGGCTGGCGCGCCTGCGCCTCGCGAAGGACGACACCAAGGGCGCGCTGACGGTGCTCGCGCAGCTCACCAGCGTCGACGCGGGGTACGCCCTCACCGTTTCCCAGCTCAAGGGCGAGGCGCTGCTCGCTGAGGGCCGTATCGGGGAAGCCGAAGACGTCTACCGGGCGTTGACCCAGGATGCGGAAGCACGCACCGTCGGCGCCCTCGGGCTCGGCGACTGTGGGCTGGCGCGCGCCGACACGGAGGTCGCGAGCGCACGCTTCGACGAGGCCCTCCAGGGGACGCACGATCGGTACTACCAGGCGCTCGCGCTCGCCGGCCTCGCTCGCTCGTTCACCCAGGCGCAGCGGCCGCAGAAGGCCGCGACCTACATCGAGCAGCTCCGCGCGGACTACGCCGACTTCCCGGACGCGATCGCCCGCGCCACCAGCGGCGACGGGCCGCCCTGACCAGCTCCTGACAGCATCCTCACCGGGGTCCGCGGAACCGTCGCGTATGGTGCGGGCGAGCTCCATGCACAGAACGCTTTTGACCCTCCAGCTGGCTGCCTGTGCGTCGGCCCCGACGGGTTCGGAGAGCGTGCCGGAGGGATCACCCGCTCGCGACGTCTCGCTGACCGTGGATGAGCAAATCCATACCGTCGTCCACGTCGCCTGGACCACCGAGGTGCCGACCACCGGGTGGGTCGACTTCGGCGAGGGAGTAGACGATCATCGGGTGGAGGCCCAGGAGTTGGCCACCGAACACCAGGTGAGCCTCTTCGGTCTCCCCCCCGACGCCGACATCGAGGCGCGGGTCACTACGGCCACCGGGGAGGGAGCGGAATCCGTCGGCGACGTCGAGACCGCCCACACGGACCCGTGGGGGCCCGGCCTGCCGAACCTTACGCTCAGCGGGGAGGTGGTCTCGTGGAAGGGCGAGTACGTGGTCGTCAGCACCGTTGTCGACCCCTGGGCGCTCATCCTCGATGATCAAGGGCGGGTGGTCTGGGCCTTTCAGCCCGAGGTCCCCGAAGGCTCCTTGCTGATGCGCGTGCTGCTGACCCGCGACGGCACGGCCCTGCTCGCCGTCATCGCCGCGCATGACGGGGAGAACGACCTCGAGAACCACCTCGTCCGGATCAACCTCGACGGGTCGGGTGAGTCGATCCTGGAGTGGCCGTACCTCGACCACGACATCACGGAGCTGCCCGACGGCACGCTCGCGGGGATCGTCAAGGAGCAGCGCGATGGGCTCTGGGGCGACAACATCGAGGAGCGCCGTCTGGACGGCGAGCGGGTGACGATCTACTCCACCTGGGGAGACGCTGCGGTCCCGCAGGACTCGAAGGACGCTCGGGACGGAGAGCTCACCCACGCGAACGCCCTTGACTACGATGAGCCCAGCGACTCGTACTACATCAACCTGGCGATCCCCGAGTTCTTCACCCGCGTGGATCACGCCACCGGACGCCCGATCTGGCACGCCTACGGAAAGAGCACCGAGTTCAGTCAC
The DNA here is from genome assembly GCA_903921785.1 of uncultured Pseudomonadota bacterium. Taxonomy (GTDB): domain Bacteria; phylum Myxococcota_A; class UBA796; order UBA796; family SXON01; genus SXON01. Next base: position 21,267 of record CAIXRH010000285.1, on the reverse strand, counting down.
CCGTCCGACGATCCCCCGCTGCTCTTCTCCCACCAGTTCGAGGTGCTCGGGGACGGCAACTTCCTGCACTTCCAGAACGGAGAGCCCGGTAAACAAAGCTCCGCCCGCGAGATTCACCTTGACGAAGAGGCGGGCACCATGAGGTCGGTTTGGAGCTACTCCGCCGATCCTCCGCTCTCGGTCGCGGTGAAGGGAGACGTACACCGGTTCCCCGACGGCGGAACCTCGATCCTATGGGGTTCGGCTGGCCAACTCCAGGACGTGACCGCGGACGGGGAAACCGCCTGGCTCGTCGAGCTGGATCTCGGTGAGGTCTTCACCTACTTTCAGCACGTCTCTCGCCTCGGCCCCTGACGCTCGCAACGCGTAGCCGGATAGGCGCCTGAACGCGCGAGTCCATGCCCGTCGAGTCCGCCCCCCACCGCCTCCAGCTTGTGCCTCGCGCGGCGCTCGCGGGGCTCGCCGCGTGGTTGGCCGGTGGCCGGTTCCAGATGGTGTCCGACGACGCGTGGATCAGCTGGCGGTACTCGTGGAACCTCGTGCACGGCTACGGGCTGCGCTACAACCCGCACGCGGAGCCGGTGGAAGGCTACTCGAACCTGCTCTGGACGTTGTGGAGCGCCGTCGGGATCCGGCTCCACATCCCGGTGGCAAGCTGGTGTTTTGGCAGTGGCCTGGCGCTGGCCGCGCTCACCACCTGGCTCACGGCCGCCATTGCGTGGCGGCTCTCCGGTTCGCGGATGGCGGAACGTTCGGCCGGCTTGCTGGCGGCCACGTCCTACGCGATCGGCTCGTGCGCGACCACCGGCCTGGAGACACCGCTGCTCGTCGCGCTGGTGACGGGGAGCGTCTACCTGTGCAGCCTCCCCTCCGTGGGCGCCTTGTGGGCCGGAGCGCTTTGCGCGGGCTTCGCCGCCACAACCCATGTGCAAGGGCCGATCTTCTTGCTGGCGCCGCTGGTGGCGGCGCTTCTGCGGGGAGGGATCTCGCGACGACAGTGGGCGGTGCTCGGGGTCTTGGCGCTGGGTCCGTTCGCGGCGCAAGAGGTCTTCCGCCTTGCGTACTACCACTCCCCCCTCCCGCTCACCTTCCTGGTGAAGATGTCCGGCTCACGGGGCACGCGGCTGGTGAACGGGATTCGGCTGCTCGGCGCGGCGATCACCCTGAACCTCGGCTGGGTCGCCCTCGCCGCTCTTGGCACCTGGGTCGGCCGCCGCAAGGCCGCCGTGCCTGTGGCCGTGATCATCGCGGATGTGGCGTTCATCCTCATCGTCAACGGCGATGACATCGGGGGGCTTCGCTTCATCGCCTCCGCGATGCCGGCGCTCGCCGTGCTCGCGGGCCTCGGGCTCGCGGCGATCACCCGGCGGGGCGTGCCCGGCTGGCTCGTCGCGGGCGCCGCCGTCCTCGCGACCGGCGCCTGGGAGCTCACCATCCAGCATGTGCGCGTGGCACGGGTGGAGGAGTCCGGCAGCCAGAACGCCGAGGACACGCTTGGCGCGGCGCTCACGCCCCCTTGGGTCCTCCACGAGTCCCAGAGTGTGCTCGCCCCGTTCACCGGCGCGTGGACCACCCCTGCCGAGCCGCAGCAGGCCGAGTGGTTCATCACGTGGCTCGTGGAGAACGTACCGCTCGACGGTTCGTTCACCTTCGCGGACGTGGGGCTGGTCGGCTACACCTTCAACGGCACCGACCTGTGGGACATGCGCGGGCTCAACTGGCCGGCCACCGCGCGGATGAACGCCGTATCCCTGGCGCAGCACGGCGGGAGCCAGTCGAGCCCGGAGGCCGGCGCGCTCGTGGAGGACTTCGCGGCGCGTTCGCCGGATGTGGCCCTCTTCCTCTGCCAGGGGGGGCGGCCCATCGGCCGTTCGGAGGATGTGCTTGGGGCGTCGCCAGTCTTCGTGGGGCGGTATCGGTTCGTCGGCTCCGGCACCTACTTCCCGGCGTCTCGGGAGTCGATCTGTGTGTATCAGCGCCTGGATGCCTCGGTACCGACCGAGGTGGCGGTCAAGATGCGCCGCGATCAGATCGCCAGGGACATGCCTGGGATCTACGCCGGGACGGGCCCGTAGGGGCTCGGGCTACTCGGCGATCGGGTGATCGAATTGCGGATGGGGCTTCTCCGCGGGCTGTCCCTTGGACCCCGCGTGGGCGCTGGGACGTGTTCCCTGGAAGCCGGGCCCCGGCCCCCCATTGCCGACGAACGTGAACCCGCGGGCCTTGAGCCCTTCCCAGAGCGCCGTCTTCACCCGGGGCGCGAGCCAGCGCCGCGTGGGCTGCCACAAACACACCAGCCCCGCGACGTCGGAGAGGTAGCCGGGGGTGACGAGCAGCACCGCGCCGATGAGGGCGAGCACCCCCTCCACGATCTTGTCCGCCGGCGGCTCGCCGCGCTTGAGGCCGTCGAACAGCTCGCGGATCACGGTGCTGCCTGCCCGCTTGCCGAGCCACGCGCCGACCAGGCCGGCGAGCACCAGGGACAGCGTGGTCTCCGTGGCCCCCATCCGGCTCCCGACCTGGATGATGAGCCAGGTCTCCAGGATGGGACCGACGGTGAACAGCAGGAACAGGGCGATCCCGATCCTCATTTCGCCTCCTCTCGCTTCACGGCCTGCCACCATGACTCCAGCTGATCGAGCCCCGCCGCGGCGGGCTCGATGCCCGCGGCCTGGGCAAGGGCCTCGACGCCCCGGAACCGCCGTTCGAACCTCTGGTTGGCCATCCGCAAGGCGTCTTCGCCGCTCACGCCGAGGAAGCGGCCGAGGTTGGCGAGGGCCAGGAGCAGGTCGCCGTACTCGTGGGCGATCTTCGCGGGGTCGCCCGTGGTGATTGCCTCTGCGAGCTCACCGCGCTCTTCATCGACCTTGCCGAGCACGCCCCCGAGGTCGGGCCAGTCAAAGCCGACGCCCGCGGCCTTCTCGGCCACCCGATGCGCGCGGATCAGCGCGGGGAGCCCAAGGGGGACGCCATCGATCCGCGAACGTCCCGCGCGGGCTTTCCGCCGCTCCCACCCTTCGTTTGAGCCCGGATCGACGCCAGCCGGCAGGCCTTCCGCAGTGCCGAAGACGTGCGGGTGCCGGTCGACCATCTTCTTGGCGATCCCCGCGGCCACCTCGTCAAGCCCAAAGAGGCCGGCTTCTTCGTACATCCGCGCCAGGAGCACGATCTGGAAGAGGAGGTCGCCCAGCTCTTCGCGCACGCGGGCTGGATCTTCGGCGTCGAGCGCGTCGAGCACCTCGGAGGCCTCCTCCAGGAGGTACGGGCGCATCGAGGCCGGTGTCTGCGCACGATCCCACGGGCACTCCGCCCGCAGACGGGCGACCAGGGAACGGAGCTCGTCCATCGTGCTCACGGTCCGCGAAGCCTAAGCACCGGGCCGGCGACGGCCACGGTGCGCGACGCGGGGTCGTGTACGACTACGGCTTCGGGTCGACGCGGGTCACGGCCACGGCGGTGAGCACGGGGAGCGAGGCGATGCCCTGGTAGGTGTCCATCCCCTCGATCGCCACGAAGCTCCCTGCCAACTCCCACGACGCGCTGCCCGTGGGGAGGTCGCCGTAGTAGACGTTGAAGGTGGTGCCCGTCGGCGCGCCGACCGAGTTCATGGTGAGGGTTCCGGCGCCGACGCCCTCGAACGGGGCGACGTAGGCGACGAAGACCAGGGTCTCGCCCTCGAAGGCCACCGGGCCGTACGACGCCGGGTCGTCCGTGGAGCCCCAGGTGAGCGTGGAGATCGGCTCCTTCAACGCGGTCTGGTAGCTGGAGTCGTCGGCCTGGAGCACGAACGGCGACTCCCCGAGGGCGTGGGAGGCGCCGTCGGTGAGGTCGACCGAGCCGTTGGCTTCGATGATCTTCAGATCGATGACCTTCGCTTCACCCTCCGCGAAGACGGTGGGCACGTAGGGCACGGCGTAGGAGCTGGCACCCGTGGCTTCCACGTACACGGAGGCCGCGCCGGCCAGCAGGCCGGTGGCGCTGTAGGTGCCGTCGGCGCCGGTGCGAACGGTGATGCAGATGGACTTGCACACGTTCACGCGGAAGTTCTCGGCGGGAGACCCGTCGGGCAGGGTGATCGTCCCGCTGAGGGTGGCCTTCGTGGGGTCCACCCCGGTGTCGCCCGTCTCCCCCGTGTCGGTGTCCCCGGTGTCCGTGCCGGTGTCGGTGTCGGCGGTGTCGCCACCGCCGGTGTCCTCATCGGTGGAGGTGGGGGTGCCGCAGGCCGCGAGGAGGAGGAGGGGGAAGGAGAGTCGGATCATGAGCGCACACGTACACGATTCCGCCGCGCTCCACAAGCGTCTGCGCCCGGGAACCGGTCCCCGACCGGTTAGCCTGTCGCCACCATGTCCACTCCGGCCACTCCCGAGGCCTTCGGCCCGTACCAGCTCCTGGAGAAGATCGCGACCGGCGGCATGGCCGAGGTCTTTCGAGCCCGGGCGCATGGGGCCATGGGTTTTGAGAAGATCCTGGTGGTCAAGCGCATCCTCGACCAGCTCGCCAAGGACGATGAGTTCCGGGAGCTGTTCAAGAACGAAGCCCGCATCGCCGCGGAGCTCTCCCACGTCAACATCGTGCAGGTGTTCGAGCTCGGGCAGTACGAAGAACACCTCTACATCGCGATGGAATATGTGCACGGGTTGGACCTCGCGCGGCTGTCCTCGCGGGCCCGGCCGCTCGGGGACTTCCCGGTGCCGCTCGCGTTGTTCATCATGGGGGAGGTGCTCAAGGCGTTGGCCTACGCGCACCTGCACACCGACTCGATGGGCCGGCCCCTGCACCTCGTGCATTGCGACATCTCCCCCCAGAATGTGCTGATCTCGTTCTCCGGCGAGGTGAAGCTCACCGACTTCGGCATCAGCCGGGCGGCGATTCAGAAGGCCGACCAGAACGTCATCCGCGGCAAGTACAGCTACATGTCGCCGGAGCAGGCCGAGTCCCGCCCGTTGGACGGGCGGAGCGACCTGTTCTCCCTCGGCACGATGCTCTACGAGCTCCTCACTGGCCGCCGCCTGTTCAAGGCCGCCAGCCGCGACGAGACGCTCGCTCGCGTCCGCCGCGCGGAGGTGCCCAGCCCGCGCCCGTACCGCAAGGAGATCAGCGAGGACCTGGAGGGGTTCCTGCTCAAGACGCTCTCCCGTCACGCCGACGATCGTTGGGCCGACGCGCAGGAGATGTACGAGGCGCTCTCGAAGATCATCCTATCGGAGGGCCACCGCGCCACCAACAGCGATCTCGCGGCCTACCTCCGCGAGGTGATCGAGGCGGCCAACGCCGCGCAGAGCCCCGCCGCGCCGCCGCGCCCCCTCGCCCCCATCAAGAACCTCGCGCCGTCGCCCGTCGTGGTGCTCGCGCTCGAGGCGTCGCCGCCCCCGCGATCCATCGCCTCGCCGCGCACCTCCCTTCCGGCGCTCACCCAGGAGTGGACCGGCCTGCTCGCCGAGAGCGGCGGCGAGGTCTGGGAGCGGGGCGATGGCAGCTTGCTCGTGGTGTGGACCGCGGCGACCGGCTTCCGCGAGACCGTGGCCCGTGTCGTGAAGACCGCCACGCAGCTGCACCGCGCGACCGCGCAGGCCGGCTACCGTCTCTCCGCGGGCATCGCCCCCGGCGTCGCGCGCATCCGCCCCGATACCCACCGCCCGGCCGATGGTTGGGAGCTGGCAGGGCCGTTCTACCTTGCGCGCTGGATGATGAACCTCAGCGCGCACCGAGGCCGGATCCTGCTCACCGAGGTCGGTGCCAAGCAGATCGACGCGCCGACGGTGATGCTCGGGCGGATTCCGATCCAGGGGAGCCGGTACATCAACCTCCATGAGGTCGCGTAGCGCCTAGTCCTCGACGATCCGCATCCGGTCGATTCGGAACGTACGCTCGGCCCCGCGGAGGTGGCACCAGGCGACCACCCGGGACCGGCTGACCTTGGTGAGGGTGAGGGCGCGACGGGTGGGGGGCCGGTCGGGCGCGTCGCCGGAGAGGTAGTCCACCACGACCGTATGGCCGGAGCGGCGGGCGGCCTCCAGGCGGGCGAGCACGGCCTCCACCTCCGCGGGGGAGCGGCGGCGGCTGAGGAGCTGGGCGTGGCCAAGGCGGAGGTCGCCGGTGGAGTCGGCGGCGTGGCTGAGGAGGTCGGTGAGGTGCCAGGTGGCGCGGGCATCGTCGTGGGCGCGGTGCGCCTGGCCGCGGGGGATGCCGAGGCGCGCGCAGAGCGTGGCGAGACGGTGGTCGCCGAGGGCGAGGACGCGACGCGCGAGCCCGAGGGTGTCCAACCAGGGGCTGGCCGGAGGCGGCCGGCCGACCCGCTCCAGCTCCATCTCCAAGAATGCACGGTCGAACGGCGCGTTGTGCGCCACGATCACCGCGTCCTCCAAGCGTGGGAGGAGCTGGTCGACCACGTCTGCGAAGCGGGGGTGGCCGTGGAGCATCGCGTCGGTGATCCCATGGATGTGGGTGGCGCCCACCGGACGCTCGGGCTGTACGAGCGTGTGCCAGGACTCCGGCGTCTCGCCGAGCCGGCCACGCACCACGGCCACCTCGATCACGCGGTCCCCGCCGCGCGCGGCGAGCCCGGTCGTCTCAAAATCGATCGCGGCCACCACCACGTCCCGGAGACGCGCCTCGGGCTCGAGCCGCGCGGCAGCTCGGTCGGGCGCGTCGTTGGGCGGGCTCACTGAGGCTCGACGGGCTCGCGCATGAACGCCGGGATGCCGGGCGGGGTGATCTCGCCGTCGCCGTTTACGTCGACCCAGATCGGGTTGGTGAGGGCGAAGGGGAGGACCGGACCCTCGCGGGGGATCGGCACCGCCGGCGAGACGAAGGCGCCGACCGCGGGCACGGTCGAGAGCGCCTCGACGACGACATCCTGGAGCTCGACGGGGGGAATCTCCACCGGGCTGAACACCGGGGAGAGGTCCCCGTCGCCCATGGCGATCACCACGAACCAGCTGTCCTTGGTCACGTCGACCTCAAGCTCCTGCTGGAGCTTCACCACGTCCGGATCGAGCCCCTCCCACTCGTGGATCAGCTCGCCGTTCTGGTAGAGCTCCACGCGATCCACCACCATCCAGGTCGGGGCCTGCACGGTGATGTCGAGCTTCACCTTCCCGTCGGTCACCGGCACGGTGTCGCCGAGCATGTAGGCGTCGTCCGCCGTGAAGTCGATGAACGGGCCGTAGCTGGCGACGACCCTTCCGGCCTTCACTGCGTCCGCCACCTCCTGGCCGTCGAGCGAGCCGGGGTCGTCCTTCCCCATGTAGACGTAGTTCCGGGGACAACCGGCCTCGATGCTGAACCGCCCATGGGTGTCGGAGTTGCCCAGCGCGGTGAGGCGGACGCCGGTGTTGAGCAGGGTGAACCAGTCGTCCACCTGGCCGTCGTGGCCATAGCCAAGGTTGTAGGTTCCCTTGTCCAGGTCGATCTGCTCCTGGCCGGTGCGGGCGACCATGTCGTAGGAGCGGAGCTCGCCGGTGGCGGCGTAGGCGTCCAGCTCGGGCTGGGTCGGGGTGCGGATCAGCTCGAACCGTTTGCCGTTGAGCAGCTCCAACGCCTCGAAGTCGGTCGTGAAGTTCTTCGGGTCCCGCAAAAGCGGGTTGGCGCCCGAGAGCGTCGGGGTGTGGATCTCGCCATCATAGGCGTTGAACCCGAACTGATCGAAGTACCCGAGGATGCCGTCCCGGGGATGGGCCACCAGGCGCAGGGGCTCGCCCCCCTCCACGCCGAGGTCCGCCAGGGTGTCGAGGATGTCGTTCGGGGTCAGCCCGGTCCAGTCGAAGGCGCCGCCCTGCTCCAGGAGGGTGTCGTTCTGGAGCGGCATCCCGATGTAGTGGCCGAGCTCGAGGGTCGTGGTCTCCAGACCGACGGCGGTCTTCACGAACGACTCCAGCCCGAGCGCCTGCACCACCGGCGCATAGTCCGTGAGGTAGTCGTGGTCGGAAGAGGAGAAGAAGTCCACGCCCTCGGCGGCCATCGTCACGACGCGGTTCTCCAGGGAGACCCCGCTGTCGAAGCTGTTGGCGGCGTGCACGTGGAAGTCCGCGCTGATCCAACCTTCGCTGTCGACCGTGTGGAGGACCTGCATGGTGATCTCGGCCGACCCGTCGGCCTTCACGGTGAACGGCTCGCTCTCGCCGAGCTCATACTCCAGGCCGCGACTGGCAACGGCGTAGTAGTCGCCGGGGGGGAGCGTCGTGGTCCCCTGGCCATGGGCCAGGAAGATCGCCTCCACGGCGTTCCCGGTGATGATCTTGTCGCCGAAGTCGCGCTCCAGCGGGGTGTTGCCGCTCGCGGGGAAGATCGTCACCTTCGCCGGGACGTGGCGGCCGGTCTCGTCGACCACCTCGAAGTCCACCTCGCCGGCGCGCTTCTGCCCGAGCACCACCGTGGCGTCCTTGCCTTCGACCACGGTGAGCGGCACGCGCGCGCCGTCCGGGTGGCCCTCCTGGTGGACGAGCAGCTCGTAGTCGCTGGGCGGGAGGGTGCCGCCGAAGCTTCCGTCGAGCTGGGAGTCGTCGCCGACGTCGGTCTCCCACTGGCTCCAGGGTTTGTCGGCGCCCGGCTGGAAGACGAGCACATTGGTGTGGCTCACCGCGATCCCGGTGCCGTCCTCCACCACGAAGCCGTGGACGCCGCCGTGGGCCATTCCTCGGGCCTCGATGAGCGCGTCCAGGGCGCTGCCGACGTCGCCCTTGCCGACGGCGAACCAGCGTACGTAGGAATAGGGGTGGTTGCCGGGGAAACGATTGTAGGACTCGTCGCCGCTGCCCGAGTCCCCCTCGTCGGTGACTTCGCCCTTCTGCCCCGCGCCGAACCCCGCGGTCTGCGACGAGGTGAACAGGGGCACGAAGAGATCGCCCGAGTCAGCCATCAGGGCGTAAGAAACCCCATCGCCCACGCCCGCCAGGAACGGGTACTGGAACGGCGAGGTGAAGGTGTTCTTGCCCTCCGCGACCGCGTCCTGCACCAGCTGGTCTTCGTCGAAGCCGCCGCCGGGCGCGAAAACGTCGACGCTGCCGCCTTGCAGGTAGAAGTCGCCGAAGGAGAGCCCGCTGACCATCGCGTAGTCGAGCAGCGGCATGTCCTCGGTGGTGCCGGCGAGGGTCACGGCGTCGGTGAACTCGGGCGTGAGCGACGCAGTGGTCGTGATCTTCACGGCCGGCGAGCCAGGCGCGAGCTCGTAGTCGGTGGTGATCTGGAAGTCGGGCTGGTCCACCAGGGCCCAGAGCGGCAGCAGCATCGTGAGGAACGGCTCGGCTTCGCCGGTGCTACGGACAACGGCCGTGCTGTCGGGCCCGCCCACCGAGACGATGGTGACCTCACCCTCGACGTCCGCCGCCGCGACGTCCATGTTCACGGTGCCGAAGATCTCGGCGAGCTGGTCGTTGCCGTGGCCGGCGGCGTACTGCGGCTCCGGGCGCTGCAGGTCGGCGTCGCAGAGCGTTCCACCGTAGGGGGAGGGGCCCATGGAGTAGCGGGCCCCCAGGATCGCCACGCGCACCCGGTCGTTCTCCAGGACGAAGTCCCCAGGGCGCGCCGTGGCCTTGGGGCCGCCGATGGTGTCGGCGAGCGTGTCGATCTTTCGGGCGGAGGCCCATTCGGACGAGGTGGCGCAGCCGAGGAGTGCGAGGAAGAGCATGGCGTGGGATAAGCTATCGCTTCGAGCTCGAACCCACATGCACCTCGTCCTCCTCACCGCTCTTTCGTCCATCGCACACGCCGAGGATTCGGCGAAGAAGCCCGAGGGCGAGGGCCCGTTCCCCTTCGCCGTCGGTGGCGCGACGGTGGAGCCCGAGGCGCTCGCGCAGCTGTGGCTCACCGCCTACGACATGGACACCTCCGAAGAGGGTGACGCGTCCGGCTACGGGGACCCCGAGGACGACCCCGGCCTGAAGATCAAGCGCTTCCGACTGGGCTTCGGCGGCGGGTTCAAGAAGTGGTCGTACCGGCTCACCGTCGGAACCAGCGCGCCCTACGACGGGCTCTCCGAGCCCTCGGAGCCCATCGAGGTGGTGGATGCGTGGATCGGCGTGGAGCCGGTCAAGGGCTTGGACATCCGCGTGGGCCAGGGAAAACTTCCCTTCTCGCGCGACAAGCTCATCGGCGCCGGCGAGCTCACCTTCACGGAGCGGGGCATCGCGTCGGAGCACCTCGTGCCCGACGAGGCCCTCGGCCTCACCGTCGGCTACGGCCGCGGCGGGGGCAAGGTCCGCGTCGGGGCCTTCAACCAGGGGGGAGACCTGTTCGGCGACGTCGCGCCGGGCAAGACCCTGGTGGGGCGCCTGGAGTGGGAGACCGGCAAGGCGAACACCTACCAGACCTGGGGCGACCGCGACAAGTTCGGCTTCGGCTTCGGCGCCAACGCCTACTACACGATCGGCGAAGCCACGGACACGTGGGCCGCCGGTGGCGACGCGATGTTGCGCGTGAAGGGCCTCTCCTTGATGGTCGATGGCGCCTACTCCGTCGTCACGCCGACCGAAACGACGGTCGACACCCCGGAGGTCTGGGCTGAGACCACCCGGTGGGGCCTCACCAGCCAGCTTGGCTACCAGGTCGGCGCGTTCGAGCCCGCGGTGCGGTTCTCCATGTTCGACGACAGCACGCTCGGCCAGTACTCGCAGCTCCTCGCCGGGGTGGCGTGGCACACGGCGGAGGACCACGTTCGGGTCGGCGCTGGGTACGAGCTGCGCCTCGAAGGGCAGGACCCCATCGACAACGACACCGCCCGGCTCTGGGCGCAGTTCCAGCTCTGAGCATGCGGGCCGTCCCCGGCATCGGCGGGCTCTCGCAGCCCACCTTCCGCACGGACGACGGGCAGTGGGTCTCGTTGGACACGGTGGTCGCGCGCGTAGTGGACCGCCTCGACGGCGACGTGAGCCCGCTCGCCGCGAAGTGTGTGATCCAGATGGCGCGCCACGCGGTCGCGGCGCTGGAGCAGGTGGACATCGGGGCGCTCGCCCGCGACGTCTCGATGGCGCTGCGGCCGGAGCGCCTCGTGGTCACCCCGCCCGTCATCAACGCGGTGCTGCTCGCCTACGTCACCGAGGTGGAGTCGCTGGGCGTCGTGCAGATCAGCGAGGGGTGGTAGCGCCCCGCTACAGGTTCGCCCGGGTGATGACCTTGGTGTTGAGGTAGGCCTCCAGCCCCTCGACGCCGCCCTCCGAGCCGTAGCCGGAGTCCTTGATGCCGCCGAACGGCAGCTCCGGCAGCGCGAGCCCGTGGTGGTTGATCGAGACCATGCCCGACTCCACCTGGGAGGCGAACGCGTGGGAATTGGCGAGCGACCGGGTATACGCGTAGGCGGCGAGCCCGTAGGGGAGGCGGTTGCTCTCCGCGATGGCCTCGTCCACCGTGTCGAACGGGACGATGGGCGCGACCGGACCGAACGGCTCTTCGGAGAGGATTCGGGCGCGGGCCGGGAGGTCGAGGAGCACCGTCGGGGCCCAGAAGTTGCCTCGTTCGCCGATCCGGTAGCCGCCCGCTGCCACCTTTCCGCCGCAGGACGCCGCGTCGGTGACCAGTTGGTCCATCGCCACGACGCGGCGGTGGTTGGCGAGCGGGCCCATACGGCTCGCCGGGTCCAGTCCATCGCCAACGGTGAGTTTTTTCACGTAGGCGAGGAAGCCCTCGACGAAGCGGTCGTAGACCGGTCGCTGCACGATGAACCGGGTCGGGCTGGTGCAGACCTGACCGGCGTTGCGGTACTTGAAGGTGGCGAGGAGCTTCGCCGCGAGGTCCACGTCGGCGTCGGCGAAGACCACGGCGGGCGCGTGCCCACCGAGCTCCATCGTGGCGCGCTTCATGTGCTGGCCGGCGAGCGCCGCGAGGTGTTTGCCGACCGCGGTGCTACCGGTGAAGGTGATCTTCTTGATCACCGGATGCGGTACGAGGTAGCTGGAGATCTCCGCGGGGATCCCGTAGACGAGCTGCACGACACCGGGGGGCACGCCGGCGTCCACGAACGCCTGGACGAGGTCCGCGGGCGACGCCGGGGTCTCCTCCGGCGCCTTGATGAGGATGGAGCAGCCGGTGGCCAGCGCGCCGCATAGCTTGCGCACCACCTGGTTGATCGGGAAGTTCCACGGGGTGAACGCCGCGACGGGCCCGACGGGCTCGCGCACCGTGTAGCTGTCCACGTTTCCGGCGCGCGCAGGGATCACCCGGCCGTAGGTACGGCGTCCTTCCTCGGCGAACCACTCGATGAGGTCGGCGCCGAGCTTCACCTCGCCGAGGGCCTCCGCGAAGGGTTTGCCCTGCTCCATCGTGAGCCGCCGGGCGACGTCGTCGGCGCGGGCGCGGAACAGCTCCGCGGCGCGACGCATCAGCACGTAGCGTTCGTGCGCGGAGGTGCGCCGCCAGACCTGGAACCCGCGCTCCGCCGCGACGAGCGCGCGGTCGAGGTCCTCGATCTCGGCGTGGGCGACCTCGCCGATCACCAGGCCGGTGGCGGGGTTGAGCACCTCGAGGACGCGGCCGCGAGCGCCGGGCGTCCACACGCCATCGATATGCAGGAGGGTGTCGGTGTACATCGACAAGCGCTAACCCGAGGCGGCGGTGGGTTGGGCGTGCCGGCGCCTCCGGCGCCGTCGGCCTCCTTCTGGGCTCGCGCTTCGCGCTCGGTCCTCGCGCCGCGCGCGCGAGGACCGGCCGCGGCCCGCGTGCCTTGGCCGATGAGAATCCAGCGAGCCGCGACCGCCCGCCAGTCCGCCTCACGCGGCGCGGCCGTCAGGCCCCCGCCCGTTCGCGCCATTCTCGCCCCGGCGGCTCCTCGACCGCCGACGCCGGCTGCTGGGCAAGGCGGGCCCCACCCACCACCCCCTTGTCAGGCTCGCTGTCGTCCCGCGTCATCGCTCGCTCACGACGAATCCAGGCCGAATGATCGGCGTCCCTCCGGCCTGAAGTCTCCCGACTCCCGCCTACCGACGCAGCCCGCTCTCCCGGTCGAACCGGTACTCGCGTGCGAACCTCAGCCGCACCGCTCCGCTTGGCGGCGCCCCTTCCACGCGGGCGACCAGCGTTTCTCCGCCCAGGCGCAGGTGCACGTGGGACTCGAACCCGAGCCGCTCCACCACCTCCACCGTCGCCTCGTGCGGGCCTTCGCCGAGCACCACCGCCTCCGGGCGCACCCCGACGACCGCCGTGGCGTCGAGCTTCTCCAGGAAATTCATGCCCGGCGAGCCGATGAACCCGGCCACGAACCGGTTGACCGGCTCGGAGTACAACTCGTCCGGCGTGCCGACCTGCTGCACGATGCCCTGGTTGAGGACCACGATGCGGTCCGCCAGGGTGAGCGCCTCGGTCTGGTCGTGGGTGACGTAGACCGTCGTGGTGCGGAGCTGCTGGTGCTGCCGCTTGAGCTCCACGCGGACGCTGGTTCGCAGCGACGCATCGAGGTTGGAGAGCGGCTCGTCGAAGAGGAAGACCTTCGGGCGGCGGACGATGGCGCGGCCCATCGCCACGCGCTGGCGCTGCCCGCCGGAGAGCTCCTTCGGGTAACGATCCAGCAAGTGGCCGAGGCCGAGCTGGGCCGCCGCGGCGTCCACGCGGGTCGCCACGTCCGGCGCGCCCGCGAGCTTCAGGGCGAAGCCCATGTTCTCGCGCACGGTCATGTGCGGGTAGAGCGCGTAGCTCTGGAAGACCATCGCGACGTCACGGTCGCGCGGGGCCACCTCGTTCACCCGCTTGCCGTCGATGCGCAGCTCGCCGGTGGAGATGTCCTCCAGGCCGGCGATGCAGCGCAGGAGCGTGCTCTTTCCGCAGCCGGAGGGCCCGACGAGCACGATGAACTCGCCGTGGGCGACCTCGAGGTCGACCCGGTGGAGCACCCGCACGGCGCCGTACCGCTTCTCCACCGCATCGAACGAGAGTGTGGCCACGGGCGGAGACTACCGCCGCCGCAGGACGACGTCCAAGGCGCCTTCCCCGGAAGGGAAACAACGCACCACGTCGAACGCCGGAGAGAACGTGTGCAGGAGCTCGCCGGCGCTCACCGCGAACGCGCCGAAGAGCTGCCCGCCGGGGCGCAACGCCTTGGCCGCGGCCGCGACGTACGCCGCCCGATCCGCCGATTGGAAGGCGCCGTGCTCGGCCACGAGGTCGAACCGGCCGCCGAAGTCGGTGTCCGCGAACGCGGCCGCGATGACGGGGAGGTCGGGGAGCGGCGCGGGGGCCGTCTCGTCGACGACGGTGACGTCGTAGCCGCGGGCATCGAGCGCGCGGGCTTCGTGGCCGAGGCCGGCGCCCACGAGGAGCACCCGTGCGGGCGGAGGCTTCACCTCCGGAAGGAGGCGGAGGAGGGCGGGCGAAGGACGATCGAGGCGAGCACCGGAGCCGTTCATGACGGCCGGGGCTAACTCATCCGCAGTCGAGCGTGAGCCGGAACGGCGCGGGATCCGCACCTTCGGAGTCCACCACGATCACCCAGGAGTTCACGGTGGGGAACCCGCCGAAGTCCACGGTGATGGTGCCGCTGCCCGTGCGCCCCTCGCAAACGGTCACGCTGTCGGCGCTCGTCGGGCACGTCTCCGCGTCGTCCCAGCGCATCGCGGCGACGCCCATCGTGGCGCACGGCGCCTCCAGGGTGAGCGTGCCGGCGACGTCCGGGTCCAACTCCACGCGGTAGGCGCGCTCGGTGCCGGTGTACGTCTCCACTGCCGAGGGCACGAAGCAGAAGAGGTGGGTGTAGTCGGCGGCGACGTAGTCCCCCGCGCCGCCCTCGGTCGTCGCCTCCACGGTCTGCCCGCAGGTCAGCGCGGCGGTGAGGCAGTCGGGGCCGGCCGGCGGGTCCGTGGGGAAGGACTGGTCGCAGAGGTCGTCGTTGCCGCTGTCCGAGGTGTCGCCGGTCTCGCCGGTGTGGGCGGTGTCGCCGCTGTCGGTGGTGTCGCCGGTGTCCCCAGTGTGGGCGGTGTCGGCCGAGTCCACAGCGGCGGTGTCGACCGCGGAGTCGTCAGCGCCGCCGCTGCAGGCGAGGAGGAAGAAGAGCACGGCTCAGCTCCAGATGGCGGCCGCCGCGAGGTACGGCGGGAAGTAGAGCGGGTGGGCGCGGCTCTTGAGCCAAAGCTCGCCGAAGACCACGAAGGTAGGCATGAATTTGGAGCGTCCAGGCTTGAAGACCGCCATCGGGCCCGCCTTGAGCTGCTCGTCCCCCGATCCGAAGACGAGCTGGTGGTCGAAGCGGGCGCCCAGCCAGAACATGCGAGGGTCGTCCTTGGAGTCTTCGCGAAACGCCCAGAACGCGAGCGCGCTGTTCACCATCAAGGTGTCGTCCCACTTCAGGAGCGCGTCGTACTGGTTCTCGTACCAGTAGTCGCCCTTGGCGTCGGCGGGGCGGACCATGGAGAAGTGGGTGAACTCCTGGGGGAACGCGAGGCAGAGGTGGGAGACCTTGGCCTGCAGCGTCGGGGTGACCGAGTAGCGGACGCCCAGGCCGGAGTGGGAGCGCTCCAGGGCGGCCGGCGTGGCGAGGGCCTCCTCCGAATAGTCGCCTTCCGGCGTATCGAAGTCGTTCATGCCGCCGAAGGTCCCGAAGTAGCTCACCGCGAGCACGTCCGCGGTGATGTCGAGCACTGCGATTGGCACCACGTGCACACGCGCGCCGGCCCGAACGTACGCGGGGGAGACCTCGAGCTCGGGCCCGGGCGCCACGTAGACGTCGTCGAAGAGCAGCGAACCCTTCTCCTCCCACGGAACGTGGAGGCGGTACTCCGCGTCACCCAGGTAGCGGGCGCCCATCCCGAACCACGAGATCGCCAGCTGGTGATCGAGGTGCCAGCTGCCCGCGAACGCCGCGGAGGTGAGGAGGAGGAGCATCGGCGACAGGTAACCGGCCGCGCTCCAGGTTCGCAGCGCCAGACCGCTCTGTCCGCTCAACCGCTCAACCCGACCTGCGCCTCATCCGCGTCCAGGCCGCGCCGTCACGAGGCGCCCGGTTCGTCACCCACCGGTCAAGAGCGATCTGCCCCTGAGAACGTTGTTGCGGTGCGGGCCCATCGCGGCCTAAACTGGATTCTGTTACAGTTCCGTGACGGCCCCCCAGTGCAGTTCCAGCAGCGCAAGTACCGCTTCGAGATCAAGTACCGCATCGCCGAAGAGCGCGCGGACGAGATCCGTGCGTGGATTCACCGCGTCGGCCATCTCCAGGCGGATGAGTATGGGGAAGGTGGAAGCGCGGCCTACAACGTGCACTCACTCTACCTCGACACTCCCGGGTGGGGCATCTACAAGGAGACGCGCGCCGGACTCCAGCACCGCTACAAGCTCCGCGCCCGCTGTTACGACTGGACGCCCAACGCCAAGGTCTTCCTTGAGGTGAAGCACCGGGCCGAGGAGTACATGTGGAAGACGCGCGCGCTCGTCACCAAGCCCGACGCCGTGCGCATCCTCAACAACGAGGTCCCCCGCGAGGCCAAGGACTCGCCCGAGCTGGAGAATTTCCGTGGGTTGATGGACAAGCGCGGCGCCTACCCTCGGGTGTGGGTCACCTACCGGCGCCACGCCTACCTCGGCGGCATTCGCGACCTTGTTCGCGTCACGTTCGACACGCGCATCCGCGCCGCGCTCCCGACGTTGGACATGAACGAGCCCGAGAAGTGGTACGTGATCCCCGAGTCGGCCGGGCTGGAGATTCTCGAGCTGAAGTACAGTGGATCGTACCCGGCTTGGGTCGCGGAGCTGGTGAGGCGTTTCGATCTTGAGCGGAAGGCCTTCTCAAAATTCCGGTATGGTATCGACCTCCTGAACGACCCTGACGGGCCGGTGGCGCGGGACAAGAAGTTGAAGCAGGCCTTGGAAGGAGCAGCACCCTGATGCATCCGCTCGACTGGCTGAGGTTCGGCACGGGGGGCATCACGCCGCCCATCACCGTCGTGCTCGACTTGTTGCTCTCCTACGTGCTGGCCCAGCTGGTGGCCTGGCTCTACATCTGGACCCACAAGGGGCTGAGCTACTCGCGCAACCTCACCCACAGCCTGGTGCTCCTGTCCATGGTGGTCACCGCGGTGATGTTGGTGATCGGGGACAGCGTGGCGCGCGCCTTCGGCCTGGTCGGCGCGCTGGCGATCATCCGATTCCGCTCCGTACTCCGCGACGCACGCGACACCGTCTTCGTCTTCTTGTCGCTCACCATCGGCATCGCGGTCGGCGCCCACCACTACGGGATCGCCGTCGCGGCGGCGGTGATCGTCGGGCTGGTGGCCGTGCAGCTCGATCTCACCGGGTTCGGGCAGCGCAACACCGACACGGGCGTGCTCCGCATCCGTACGCGGAGCGAGGTGGAGTCGGTGGAGGCGCTTTTGACCTCCTGGTGCCGCACCCACACGCTCATGTCGCTGAAAGAGGCGACCAACGGCGACTCCGAGTACAGCTTCGACATCCGGCTGTACCACCCGGGGGATCGCGAGGAGCTCGTGGCGGCCGTGCGTAGCCTTGAAGGCACCAGCAACGTCAGCGTCGCGCTCGAGGAGAGGGCTGAAGAATGGTAAGGCGCCAGATTCCGCTCAGTCGCCGCATCAAGGCGAACCTCGGTACGATCGCCAACGTGGCGATCTGGACGGGCGCCGTTTTCGCCTGCACGCTGCTCTACGCGATCCGGGCCCCCGACGGGTCGCAGCGCGCGGTGGCGCTCGTGGAGCGTGCGTCGGTGGTCGCGCCCGAGAGCGGGCGCCTCGCCACCATGCAGGTCCACCTTGGTGATTCCGTCACCGTGGGGCAGGCGCTCGGCACGCTGGATGTGCCGGGGCTCGATCACGAGCTCGCCGCCGCCGAAGCCCAGCTTCGCGCGGTCACCGCGGAGTTGGAGCAGGGCGACCCCGACCGAACGCGTCGCTTTGTGAAGGACGCCGCCAGCGCCCAGGCCCGATTCCTCAGCGCCAAGGTGGCCCTCGAGTCCGATCGTGCCACGCTCATCGGGCTGAACCTCGAGGTGGGGCGGCTCTCATCGGCCGGCGGCGGGGTCGCTCCCGCGGAGCTTGAGGCGAAAAAGGCGGAGCGGGACACCGTAGCGGCGCGCATCGCGGCCCAGGAGGCGGAGGTGGCCGGCCTTGAGCGCACCTACGCCGAAGTGAAGGCCCTGCGTGCGGATGGCACCGATCCTTCCCTCGAAGCCCAGGTTGAAGCTGCGGCTGCGGAGGTGGAGCGGGTGAAGTCGCGGCTCGACGAAGCCACGCTCCGTGCGCCCGCAGCAGGGGTGATCGCGGCACTGCCCCGGGGCAGCACCACGGGCGCCCCCATCGACAATGGCACGCTCCCCGAGTCGGGCACCTGGCTGCCTGCGGGAACACCCGTACTCCAGGTCGTCGCCACCAGCACGCACGACGCGGTGCTGTACGTCAGCCCCGGCCACGCCCGGGCGATCGTCACCGGGGAGCCGGTCACGCTCGCGTCGGCAACGGGGGAGATCGTCCCGGCCAAGGTCGCCTCGGTGGCCGCCGCCGTGGAGCCGGTTCCGCTCCGGCAGCTCATCGATCCCACGATCATGCAGTGGGGCGTCCCGGTCACCGTGCGCGCGGACGCTGCGGAGTTGATGCCGGGCGAAGCGTTCGACGTCAGCTTCTGACGTAGCGGGGGAGAGTCTCGTCGCCGTACGCGCCCCGACGGGCCGGCTCGTTTTGTTCGTGCGCCCGCGGCACGCCGTCGCCGATTTCGGCTGAAGCCGCTCCGCGCCCGTGCTATCATTTTGCTATGCAAGCAATCCACATCCGAGAGGTCCCCGACCACGTGGTCGCCGCGCTGAAGCGGCGGGCCCGCGCCCACCATCGGTCGCTTCAGGGGGAGCTCCTGGCCACGCTTGAGGAGGCCGCGCTTCGGGCGCCGCCGGAGACCGCGCCGCCCGCGCTCGACCTCTGCCTGTCCGACGTGTCGGTGGCCCATACGTGGTCCCGCGAGGATTCGTACGAAGACGATGCGCGTTGACCGTTTCGTCGACACCAACGTGCTCCTCGCCAGCACGGCGCGGCAGCACCCTTCCCACGCTTGGGCGCTCACCTTCCTGAACTCGGGGTTCGCGGACCGCTCCCTGTTCCTTTCGGGTCAGGTCATCCGCGAGTACCTCGTGGTGGCGACCCGGCCGGTGGCCGTGAACGGGCTCGGACTGCCCATGGAGGCGGCGCTGGGCAACGCGGGTCAGTTCCTGGCGCGGGCGAGCTGCCTCGCCGAGGACGCCGCGGTGCGCGACACGCTGCTGCGCCTCCTCGAAACCACGCCGGTCGCCGGGAAGCAGGTACACGATGCGAACCTCGTGGCGACGATGCTCACCCACGGCGTCAAGCACCTCGTCACCCTGAATCCGCGCGACTTCGCACGGTTCACCCCGGCGATCCACGTGATCGGGCTCGGGGGCACGGGGAGCTGAGCCTCGGGGCTCGCGCGGCCGGGTCCGATGTCGAGGGGCGGGTGGTCGAGGGCGGACTTGCTGGCCGGCCAGCGCCGCGGTCGAGGAGCCACCGTCGGCGAGAATGGCTCGGCGGGCCGCGCGGCCGCTGGGGAACTTCGGGTGGCCGCCGAGGTCAGGGGCGCGCGGGGTAAGGAGCCAGATGTCGGGGAGCGCGTGGCGGTCGATCGCGGGTTCAGCGGCACTCCTCGCAGGGATCGCGGCGGCGGCGTGGTTCGCCTGGCACTCGGCCTACGCGGACCACTGGCGCTGGAGGCGCGCGCGGGCGGCCGAGCACGCCCAGGCGGAGGCGATCTTTCGCGCCATCGAGCTGCCTTCAGGGGAGGGGGACGCCCCCAGCCCAGGCGCGCTCGTCGTGGCCGTCGGCGACGAGATCACCCTGGACGAGAGCGGCTGGGCGCTCGCCCACGACGGGGCCGCGGCGTCGGACGCCCAGACCGCGTGGTTGTACCGCTTCCCCCTCGACGGCGGCGATCCCCTCAGCGCGACGGTCTCCGGACTGGAGGAGGAGCTCCGCGCCTTCGCTGAGCGGGGGCACGTACGCGGCGACGAACGGGTGATCGAGGTGCACGGGGACCGCGCGGTGCCCTTCGGGGTGGTGCGCCGGGTCCTGTACACGGCGTTGGTGGGGGATTGGGCGCCGGCCTTCCGCGTGGCGAACGCGGGCCACGTGGGCGCGGCCCCCCATTCCTGGCCGCTGCCCCCGGAGCCGGACGGGCCCGAGATCGGGGCCTACATCGTTCATCTCCGCGCGGACGGGATGTTCCTCGACGAGTGGTCGGGGACGGGGCGCCGCGCGCATCCGGCGGGTGGAGAGGACCGGCCGAAGGTCGGCGGGGCGCAGGACCTGGCGGCCCTGGAGGCCTTCGCCGCGCAGCGCGCCCCGGCCCCGCCCATCTCTCCGGGGAAGCCGGTGATCCTCAACACCGACGACGACGTGCCGTACGGGGAGATGATGGCGGCGTACGAGCTCCTCCGCGGGCACGGCTACACCGTGAACCTCGCCGGGGGGCCGCCCGGGAGCTCCGTTGATCGGCGGCCGGAAGTGGAGGAGGACCGGTCTTTTCTGCCGACGTCAACCACCGGAGCTCCGATCATCGTGGGCTCGCTGACCCGCGCCGAGATCGACCGCGTCGTCGACGGGCGGATGCCCGAGCTGCGGTACTGCTACGCCCGCGAGCTGTCCCGGCAGCCGGAGCTCGTAGGGAAGGTGACGGTGAAGTTCGTGGTCGGCCGCGACGGCGCCGTCACCAAGGCCGCGACGAAGTCGTCCACGCTCAAGAGCCCCGCGGTGGAGGCGTGCCTCGAAGGGCGGTTCTTGCGGATGACCTTTCCTGCGCCGACGGGCGGCGGCATCGCGATCGTGGCGTATCCCCTGAGCTTCCAGCGGGATTGAGTACCCGGGGCGACGTTGTCGCTGTGGACGGGATGGCGCGGATTGGGGCGCTGTGCGTCCCCTCATCCGGCGCTGCGCGCCACCTTCTCCCGTAGGGAGAAGCCGAGTACTTCGTGCATATCAAACGAAGCGATATTGAGTCGGTGTACGGCTGCCGGTCGGGCCTGCCGCGGCCGCGGCGTCGCCGACGTTGGTCCTGGCTCGCGAGGCTGGAGAGGGGCCGAGAGGGGGAACCATCCTTGTTCTTCCTTTGGATTCGGCGAGCTATCTCCCCACCGCCACCGCCTCCCACCGCGGCGTCCCGCCCTCCATTCCCGGCGCCGTGTAGCCGAGGAGCACCACCGCCCCCCGCGGCGTCTCCGCCACCCCGGCCACTTGCCAGCCCCAGGTGCACCCCGCGAACGCCAGCGGCGTCGCCCGCGCTCCCACGGGCAGCGTGAGCGACGGCAGCGCCCCCGCCACCCCCTCCGGGCACTCCTGCGCCGGCGCCGGCGCC
>CAIXRH010000284.1 GCA_903921785.1 uncultured Pseudomonadota bacterium | reverse complement strand
GGGCGTTGTGCACGGCCGCCGGGGCGATCGGGGCCCTCGGCGGGCCGCCGACGCCCGCCGACGTGCACAAGCCGCCGAGGTCGGGGCAACCGCCGCGACTTGTGAGCGGATCGCGCCCTCCAGACGCTCACAACTCGCTGAGGTTCACAAACCGCCGGGCGTTGTGCACGGCCGCCGGGGCGATCGGGGCCCTCGGCCGGCCACCGACGCCCGCCGAGGAGCACAAGCCGCCGCGGTCGGGGCAACCGCCGCGACTTGTGAGCGGATCGCGCCCTCCAGACGCTCACAACTCGCCGAGGTTCACGGACCTCCGGGCGTTGTGCACCGCCGCGGCGGCAATCCGGCCGCACTCGCCTCGGCTTCAGCGCAGCGTCCCGTCCGCGCAGGTCGTCACCCCGTAGAGCTCGCGGCCGCGGAACGACATGTCGACGCCGAGGGAGATGTTCCCCCGGAGCGCGTCCAGCGGTCCGTCGAGGTCGAACCAGGTCGAGTCGAGCGTCTCGACGAAGTCTTCGTCGGCGAAGTCGGCGAAGCAGTCGGAGACCCACGCCGGATCGACGGTGGCGCCGACTTCATTGTCGCCGAGGATGCCGCCTTGCAGGTGGATCTCGCTCAGCGAGCTCCCGTACGCCTCCATCGCCTTGCTCTTGGTCTGCGACACCCGCCCCTCCCCGATCTCGGTCGTGACCACCACCAACATCCACAGGCCCACGTCCGCGGGACACGACCAGCCCTCGTAGCGCACCGCCTGGGGGGGACTGGCGGTGCGCGCGATCCGCACCGAGGCGGGCTCCGTCAGCACCCCCCGTCCGCCGGAGTCGGCGGTGTCGTCGCCCCGCTCCAAGCCGGGGATCGAGGCCCAGTCCATCACGCTCGGGTGGAAGCCCGCGATCGCGCTCCACACGTCGGCCTCGGTCACGGGCACGTCGATGGACTCGAGCGGGAGCACCTCCTCGTCGCAGAGGGACTCATTCCAGTCGCAGCCCACGAGCATCAGGTTCAAGGCGAACATCGGCGCTTCCTGCCTCGGGGGATAGCGCTCGTCGCGCCCCGGCGCCACCGTGGGGCGCCACCGCGGACCGCCGACCCGGCGCCGGCCCAGCGATCGCCCTCGTTCCACCCCCCCATTCTCGCCCCCGAGGCTCCTCGACCGCCGACCGATCCGCTCGGCAAGCCGGTGCGCTCGGCTCCAGCCCCTTCGCACCCGCCTCGTCGCGGATTAGGGGAGGGACATGGCCGAACACCACGCGCGTGTCCAATGGCGGCTCCAGCCCGGCGAGACCTTCCTCAAGGGGCAGTATAGCCGAGGACATACCTTGAGCTTCGACGAGGGGCTCACCGTACCCGGGTCGGCGTCGCCGCATGTGGTCGGAAAACGCTGGTCGGAGGCGCGCGCAGCGGATCCGGAAGAGCTGCTCGTGGCCGCGCTCTCGAGCTGCCACATGCTCACCTTCCTCCATCACGCGCGCCGCGCCGGCTTCGTGGTCCTCGACTACGGCGACGACGCCGTGGGAATCCTGGAGGAGGTCGATCCCGGTCGCCACGCCGTGACCCGCGTGACGCTCCGCCCCCGCATCACCTGGGAGGGCGGCGCGCCGGACGCCGCCACGCTCGCCCAGCTCCACCACGACGCCCACGAAGAGTGTTTCATCGCCAACTCCGTGCGTACCGAGGTCACCGTGGACCACGGCGAGGGCGAACGCACCGAGGTGCCGGAGCCGACGGAGTAGGTCGCGACGATCAGTCGTCGAGTCGGGGGCGCGAGCCGGCCAGGCTCAGCGGGTCGATCGCGGCTGGAGGCGCCCTTCCGGCGGGCAACGACGCGACGAAGGCCGCTCCGGCGCGCACCCAGGCGCGCTCTCCGTAGACGCGGTCGACCGTGACCAGCGGGTGGCACAGGACGAGCCCGCCCAAGGCCACCAGCGCCAGGATCACCGAGCCGGCCATGACCGCGCTGCTGCCGGCGGCGCCCGAGCACAGCCCCACGAGCGCGAGCCCCAGGGTGGCGCTCCACGCGCCGAGGAGCCGCCGCCGCCGCCGCGCGCACGCCGCGCAGAAGCCGACGTGGAGGTTCACCTTCCGGCGAGCGAAGACCTGGGCGATGACCGCGAAGAGGACCCCGAGCAGCAAGAGCAGGTAGACCCAGCGCGGCGTCCACGTGAGGTCCAGGCGCCGGTCGGCAGCGGAAACCCCGGTGTTGCACCGGACGCAGCGCGCGGGCCAGGTCGCCGTGACCGGCGTGCACACGTGGGGCCCGTCGCGGAAGACCGCGCGCGGGTCGGTCGGCACGGGGGCGGTGGCGGGGAGGGGCGCGAACGGGTTCTCGTTCATCGCGGCCCTGGGCGCGCATTCTCGCGGGCAAAGGAGGGTTGTCGCGTGCCGGCGGTGGGGTCCGTGGCGCCGGTGGCGAAGTCGGGGCCGCGGGCGCCGAGCGCCTCCGCCACCGCGACGACCTCGCCCGGATCGCGCAT
>CAIXRH010000283.1 GCA_903921785.1 uncultured Pseudomonadota bacterium | reverse complement strand
CGCCGCGCCGGCCGCCGCGCCCCCCGCCGGCAACCGGGACGGCGCCGCGGGCCCCTCGGCCGTGGCGCCGATCGCGGGGTCTCGCCCGCCGAGCCCCCACGCGCTGACGGCGCGCACGCCCACGCGCATCGGCTTCATCCGAGCCTCCGCACGGCCACCGCCGCGTTGTGCCCGCCGAACGCGAGGTTCGTGGAGACGCCGATCCGTTGCTCCCGCCTGCTCAGCGCCCCGGACACGTTCACCCCGCCGATCGGGCGCTCCAGCCCGACGACCGGCGGCACCATCCCGGCGGCCATGGACTGGAGCAGGAAGACCAGCTCCACCACCCCCGCCGCGCCGAGCGTGTGGCCGGTGGCGCCCTTGGTCGCGGACACCGCCGCGTTCGGGAGCATGGCCGGCAAGACGACGGCCTCCGTGGCGTCGTTGGGGAGCGTGCCCGTCCCGTGGGCGTTGACGTGGTCGACCGCCTCCGACGGAACCCCGCCCAGCGCCGCGAGGATCGCCCGCCGCAGGCCGTGCCCCTCGGGGTCAGGCGCGGTGAGGTGGTGGGCGTCGGTGGCCACCCCCACACCGAGCAGCTCGAAGCTGGCGTTCTCCGAGAGGGGCTCAAGGAGGACCCAGGCCGCGGCTTCGCCGATGTTCATGCCCTGGCGGGCTTCGTCGAACGGGCGGCACGGGCTCGGGGCGTACACCCCGAGGCTCCGGAAGCCGAAAAGGGTGGAGCGGCAGAGCGCGTCTACGCCGAGGACCAACGCCCGCTTCGCTCGGCCGGCGCGGATGAGGTCTGCCGCGATGCCGACCGCCACCGTGCCGCTGGTGCACGCCGTGGAGACCGCCAGCGCCGGCCCTGTGGCGCCGAGGTGTGCCGCCACCGCCTCCGCGACGCCGTGCAGCCGCGCCTCCCAGAAGAACGCCCGCGGCGCCGACATCGGCTGCCCCCGGACGTACTCGCCGACGACCGGCTCGCCCTCCACCATCGCGCCGGCCGTCGTCGCCGCCACGACGGCGAGCCCGTCCGGATCGAACGGTTCGGCGCCGAGCGCCGCGATCGCCATCGCGAGCGCCCGGGGCAGCCCCAACGGAGCGCCGACCGGGGCGACGGGCCCGAGCAGCTCGTGCCCCGGCGCGCCGGCGAGCCAGGCAAGCCCGGCTTCCCCGACCGGGACGAGGCCGCTCTCCCCCCGGCACAACGCCGCGAACCCCGACTCGGTGGCGCCGAGCGCGGTCAGCGCCCCCCAGCGGCGGAGCTGGAGGGGTGCCGTGGCCGATCGTGGGTGCGAAGGGGACGACATCGGCGCCGCTTATCCCGCCGCCGTGCGCACCCGGCTGGTGCCGATGCCGGTCGGGCGGACCTCCACCCGCGCCCCCACCCGCTCGTGCAGCCCCGAGACATGGGAGATGATCCCCACCCGCCGCCCGGTCGCCTGCAGCGTGTCGAGCACGGACAGCGCGACATCCAGGGAGTGGGGGTCCAAGGTGCCGAAGCCCTCGTCGATGAACAGGCAGTCCACCGACTGGCGGTTCGCGGCGAGGGTGGAGAGGCCGAGCGCGAGCGCGAGGGAGACCAGGAACGTCTCGCCGCCGGAGAGGCTCGGGATGCCGCGGAGTTCATTGCCGCGGTCGAGGTCGATCACCTGGAGGTCGAGGTCTTCGTGCTGCACCCGGTCGAGCCGGTAGCGGGGGGCCAGCTCCTGGAGGTGGCGGTTGGTCTCCCCCACCAGGACGTCGAGCGTGAGCGCCTGGGCGAAGTTCCGGAACTTCGCGCCGTCCTTCTGGCCGATGAGCTGGCTGAGCTCCTTCCAGACGGCGGCACGGGAACGGGCGGCCTCCACCTCCTCGGCGCGGGCAGCGAACGCGACCTTGCGGGCCTCGTCGTCCCGGACGCGGCCACGGAGCGCGCCGACGCGCTGCTGCGCATCGGCGTCGGCCGCTTCGGCGGCGGCGAGCGCCTCGGCCGCGGCGGCTTCGCCCGCATCG
>CAIXRH010000282.1 GCA_903921785.1 uncultured Pseudomonadota bacterium | reverse complement strand
CGAGCTTCGCCGGTTGGCCGGGCGCCGCGGTCGGCTCCGACGCGCTGGCCGGCGGGGAGGTGACCTCGGCCGCCGCGACCTCCGCCCCCGCGCCCGCTTCGATCTGTGCGAGCGGCGCCCCGATCGGGAGCTCGTCGCCCACCGCCGCGAGCTGCGCCACGAGGCGCCCGGCCACGGGCGCGGGCACCTCGACGGTGGCCTTGTCGGAGTCCAGCGAGACGAGCGGCTCGTCCACCTTCACCACGTCCCCGACGTTCTTCAGCCACTTCGCCACGATCGCGGTCCGCACGGACTCGCCCAGCGAGGGGACCACCAGCTCCACGGACATCCGCGCCTCCAGGGCCCGGCGCCCTATCCCGGCCCTGGATTCCGGGGGGCGCCGCGGGACCTTCCCCCCAGGACCGACACGCCGGCTTGGTGGGCCGGATCACGCCCGCGACGGCCCGCACGCTTGCCGACCGGGCCGCGCGCTCGTACGGAGGCGGCGCGCCCGGAACGACGATGCCCCTGACCGCCGACGAGGTCTCCCGCTACTCCCGCCACCTCATCCTCGGCGAGATCGGCGTGGCCGGGCAGGAGAAGCTCAAGGAGAGCGCGGTGCTCTGCATCGGCACGGGCGGCCTCGGCTCGCCGCTGCTGCTCTACCTGGCGGCAGCGGGCGTCGGCCGCATCGGCATCGTCGACTTCGACGTGGTCGACGCGTCCAACCTCCAGCGGCAGGTGATCCACGGCACGAGCACCCTCGGCGCGCGGAAGGTCGAGTCCGCGCGCGCCCGCCTCGCGGACCTCAACCCCCACGTGCAGGTCGACGTGTACGACGAGGCGTTCACCGCCGAGAACGCCGCGCGCATCGTGGCGCCCTACGACGTGGTCGTGGACGGCACGGACAACTTCCCCACCCGCTACCTGGTCAACGACGTGTGCGTGCTGCTCGGCAAGCCCAACGTCTACGGCTCGATCTTCAAGTTCGAAGGCCAGGCCTCGGTGTTCAACCACCAGGGCGGCCCCAACTACCGCGACCTCTACCCCGAGCCGCCCCCGCCCGGCCTCGTGCCCTCGTGCGCCGAGGGCGGCGTCCTCGGCGTCCTCCCCGGCCTCATCGGCACCATCCAGGCCACCGAGACGATCAAGGTGCTCCTCGGCCTCGGCGACACCCTGTCCGGGCGCCTGCTCCTCTTCGATGCCCTCGCCATGACCTTCCGCGAGTTGAAGCTCCGGAAGGACCCCAACGGCAAGCCCATCGAGCGGCTCATCGACTACGAACAGTTCTGCGGCGTGCCCGGCCGCCACGCGAAGGAGGAGCATCCCGGCGCCACGGGTGAGTTCCGTAAGATGAACGCCCAAGAGGTCCAGGCCGCGCGGGCGTCCGGGTGGGCGCCGTTCGTGCTCGACGTCCGAAGCGTGGCGGAGGCGGCGATCGTGCGTTTCCCCTGGGCGGACGCGCTCATCCCCCACACCGAGGTCGCCGCGCGGCTGGGGGAGCTGCCGAAGGGTCGGGAGCTCCTGGTCCATTGCAAGCTCGGCGGGCGTTCGGCCCAGGCGTGCAAGGCGCTCGCGGAGGCGGGGTTCACCGTGGTGAACCTCGAAGGCGGGATCGACGGCTGGGCGCGGGACTTGGAGCCGGGGATGGTCCGCTACTGATCCTCAGCCGAGGACCACCTCGTTCGATCGCGGGTCCGTTGGCAACAGCCCCGGGTGCCCCACCTCGAACCGGAGCTTGTCCCCGGCCGCGGCGGCGGCGAGCGGCAGGCGCCACTCCCACTGCCAGCTGCCCACGGTGCGGTTGACCCACACCAGGATCGACCGGGTCTGGTCGTTGACCGGCTCTCCCGCGTAGGGGAGCACGGCCCACGCGCCGCCGTTCGGGCGCCGATGCACCACCACGGTGGGCGGGAAGTCGAGCTGCGCCGCCGGCCCGGACATCGGGGGGAGCGCGGTGCAGCCGGGTCGGACCCACCACGTGCCCTGCAGGAGCCAGCCGTCCGCCTTTCGGGTGGCCATCAGGGTCGTGGCGCCGGGATGGGCCGCCGGCACCTGCGTGCGCTCGCGGGGCATCGCCGCGGGGTGCAGGTTCACGTTGGGCACGCCCACCGGCGTGACCGCCCCGTTGGCGAGCGCGGTGAGCTGCTGGAGGATCCACGCGCCGGTCCACCGACCCCAGAGGGTCGACATGCCCTCGTACCGCTGGTGTTCGTACTCTTCCGGGGTGGTGAGGTAGCCGACGTAGTCGCCGGCGTACCCACACACGATCGTCCCCCTCGCTCCAGGCACGGCGGTGCGCACCCGGGCGACCAGGGTGTTGGTGGGCTCCCCCGGCAACCCGACGAGCCGGACCCCCGCGACGTCGACGATGCGGAACACGAAGTGTTGGGGGAGGGGCACCGCCGCGCCGAGGAGGGCCTGCACGAAGAACTGCACCTTGGGCCACTGCGGGTGGGTCGGGGCGACCACCGGCTTCGGCGCGGGCTTCGTCCCGTAGGCGCCGTCCTTGACGAGGCTGCCCACCCAGCCTTCGGGCGCGAGCGTCACCGCGGCGTTCACGAACGGGGGCCGCACCGGCGCGTCGATCGCGGCGTCCTCCCGGTAGCGGAGCGTCAGGGCGCCGGGGGTGCCGGTGCCCCGCGCGGCCAGGCAGCCCTCCGCGAGCACGTTCCCCAAGACGACGCCCTGCGCCTCTACGGCGGCCCAGTTGTCCTTGGGAACGGGACGCTCGCCCACGAATTCCGCGTCCCCGCTGCTGCCGCCCATCAGCCCGAGGGGGAAGTCGGGGCCGGTGACCGCGCGGAGGCGGTCACGGGCCTGTCGGACGGCGACGCCGAACGCGTCGGCGCTGACGGCGCGGTGGGCGCAGCCGGAGACGGTGTTGTGCGCGCCGAAGCTCGCGAGGGCGGCGAGGGGCACGCCGGCGAGGTCCTCGATCCAGAGCAGGTGGACGTTGGGGTCCACCGCGAGGTGCTCGGGATCGGCGGAGGGGCTGGGGTTCCCGACCTGCGTGGCGAACGCCTTCGGGGTGAGCGCGCCGCCGCCGGGGGCGTGGTTGAGGGCGAACGAGGCGATCGCGCGGTTGCGGACGAGGTCGGTGGCCGGCCGCTTCGCGTACGCGACCTTCGCCGGCACCGACGCCGGCAACGCCGCGATCGCCGCCGCCAACCGTCCCGCCAACCACTCCACGAGCTCCGCGTTCCGCCCGATCCCCTTGGACGCGAACATGTCGAAGTAGGGGTAGCCGTAGACGTTGCCGGGCGCCGAGTGGGTGTGCGTGCCGACGACGAACAGCTCGGCCTCGGGGACGCCGCTGTGCGCCGCGAGGCGCTGCACGATCAGGCGGGTGGCGGCGTGGAGGTCGAGGGTGACGAAGAACGCCCGCGACGGGCCATCCTCAAGCCGCACGATCGTGGCGAAGAGCCGGTGGCGCACCTCCCACGCGGCCGACGTGCCCTGCAGCGAGAACCCGGCGTTGGGGAGGTAGAGCTCGGGGGTGATGTCGACGCGGATCGCGGAGGCGTGCAGCGCCATGGAGGCTCCGATGCGGGCGGAAGTGGAGCACAGGGCGCGGCGGCATGCAAGGCCGGTTCTTCGGGACGGCTGACCGCACGCGGCCGGTCCTCCATCCTTCGGGGGAACCCGGAGCTCCGACTCGCCATTCTCCCCCCGGCGGCTCCTCGACCACCGACCTCGGCCGGACGGCAAGCCGGTGGAGCGCCACCCGCCCCTCGCCACCCCGTCATGCTCCCCCGCCGCTCACCCCCCGCCGCTCACCCCCCGCCGCTCCCATACTTCCGCAGCCCCACGCGGAACGCCCCATACCCGAGGGCCATCGTGACCACCCCCACCAACGGCACCGCCCAGGAAAACGGCGCCCACTCCGGTCGAGGCAGGAAGAACGCCGCCCCGTAGAACCCTGCGAACCCGAACGGGACGCCGACGGTGAGCAGCCAGCGCAGCGGCGCGCCGAAGAGGTCCAGCGGGTAGCGGGCGAAGGTGGTGAGCTGCATGACCAGCCCCACGGCCGTGCCGCGATGATGCAGGTGGAAGCCGAGGGATGCGATGGCGGTGACGGTGCCGCCGAGCGTCGCGAGGCCGCCGGCGAGGAGCAGCGGCAGCATCGCCCAGCGCCACGGCTCGGGCGCGGGGAGGCCCCACGCGAAGGCGAGGCCCATCACGAAGAGCCCGAGGAGCACGCTGGGGAGCTCCTCGAAGGCGAGGTTGTCGACCAGCAGTTGTACGTAGGGGTCGGCCGGACGGACCAGCAGGCGGTCGAGCTCCGCGCCGAGGACGTAGCGGCGGTTGAGCGTGTAGAGGCCCTGGAAGAGGACGTAGAAGCAGCCGGACACCGTGTCGGCGAAGCCCCATACGAAGAGCACCTCGGGGCCGGTCCACCCGCCGAGCGCGGGGATGTGGTGGAACAGCGTGGTGATGAAGACGGGGCCGACGACCGCGAGGAGCAGTCCGCTGAGCAGGCCGGCGGCGAGGTCGCCGCGGTAGGCGAGCTTCGTGCGGATGCGCTGCGCGAGGAGCGGGGCGAGCGCCATCAGCCGCCCTGCACGGTGAAGCTGTCGGCCGCCCGCCGCCACATCCACCACCCCAGCGCCCAGAGCGCCAGGGCCCAGGCGAACTGTTCGGCCAGGAGCGGCAGCACCGGCTCCCGGCCGAGCAGCACGGCCGCCGGCGTGCGCCCGAGCACGTGAAACGGGAGGCAGAACGCGACGGTCCGCAGCACCGGCCCGAAGAGCTCCAGCGGCAGGAGCGCCCCGGCGAACAGGGAGACGAGCGTGGCCTTGAGGTAGCCGAGGCCGGTCACGCTCCCGAGCCGGAAGGCCCCGACGCCGAGGAGGAAGGAGAGCGCCACGTTCACCAGGTGCGCGCCGAAGAGCGCCGCGACCCAGGCGAACCACGCGGCCGGCGCGGTCGGCAGCCCGAGCGGCGCCGCCAGCGCGCACAGCCCGAGGAGCGGCACCGCCTGCACCAGGAACGCGGCGGCGGCCCGACCGAGGTCGCGCGCGTAGACCAGCGCCGGCAGCGGGAGCGGCCGGAGGAGGTCCGCCGCGATCTGCCCGTCCCGGAAACGTTCGCCGAGGTCTTCGTGCACACGGGTGGCCACCGCGCCGATGCCCGCCCACGCGACCAGCACGCTGGCGCGCCAGCCCAGCGTGGGGAGCCCGGCGACGGTCGGGGCAGAGTGCGCCGCGGCGGTCCACAACGCGCCGTTCAGCCCGGCGAGGATGCCGGCGGCGAGGAGCTGGATGGCGATCTCGGTCGGGTACGCGAGGTGGTGGCGGAACCCGATCGCCGCGGCAGTGCGCAGCGGGGCGAAGCCGGGCCGCGACCCGCTCACTTTCCCTCGTAGTAGCGCGCCACCAGCTGCTCCACGGGCGGCTCCTCCACGTGGAGGTCCACCACCGGGAGGGCGGCCAGGAGCCCGCGTACGACCTCGGCCATCGCCTCGCCGTCGCGGAGCGGCACGACCACCTCGGCGGCGCCGGCGCGCGTGGCCCCGGGGAACGCGACGAGGGCGGCGTCGGGCACCTCGGCGGACAGGGTGACGCGCACCCGGCGACGGCCGCCGAGGCGGGCGGCGAGCACCTCGAGCGGGCCGTCGTGGAGGAGCCGGCCTTCGGCGAGGAGCAGCACGCGGGGGCAGAGCGCGCCGACGTCGCCGAGGTCGTGGGTGGTCAGGAGGATGGTGGTGCGGCCTTCGTCGCGCAGCGCGGCGAGGAAGGCGCGGAGGCGGAGCTTCACCGCCACGTCCAGGCCGACGGTGGGCTCGTCGAGCACCAGCAACTCCGGCGCGTGCAGCAGCGCGGCGGCGAGCTCGCAGCGCATCCGCTCGCCGAGCGAGAGCTGCCGGACGGGGGTGCCGAGCAGCGGCCCCACGCCCAGCACCTCGTCGAAGCGCTTGAGGCGGGCGCGGTAGTCGGCGGACGGCACCTCGTACATCGCCGCGAGCAGCTCGAACGCCTCGCCGACCGAGAGGTCCCACCACAGCTGGGTGCGCTGGCCGAAGACGACGCCGAGGCGCTTCACGTGGGCGGTGCGGTCGGCCCAGGGGTCGAGCCCGCCCACCCGCACCACGCCGGCCGTGGGCTTGAGGATCCCGGTGAGCAGCTTCACGGTCGTGGACTTGCCCGCGCCGTTGGGGCCGATGAGCGCCACCGCCTCGCCTTGCTCGATCCCGAAGCTCACGGCGTCGAGCGCCGTTTTCTCCGTCCCACCCGGGCGCAGGAGCCCGACCAGCGCGCCCGCCAGCCCAGCGGCGCGGGGGCGGACGACGAAGCGGCGGGTGAGGCCCTCGGCGGAGATCCACGGCACGCCGCGGACGTAGCACGGGTTAAGCGGCGGCATGCCCAAGATCGCAGTGGTGCCGGGCGACGGCATCGGCCCCGAAGTCATCCACGAGGCGCTCCGCGTCCTCTCCTTCCTCGCGCCCGACGTCACCACCGAGGCGTTCGACCTCGGGGCGGATCGCTACCTGCGGGACGGCACCACCATGCCCCCTGAGGTGATGCATCGCTTCGGAACCGAGTTTGATGCGGTGCTCCTCGGCGCCCTCGGCGATCCGCGCGTGCCGAGCAACGTGCACGCCAAGGACATCCTCCTCGGCAGCCGCTTCCAGCTCGATCTCTACATCAACTTCCGCCCGTGCAAGCTCCTCGATGCGCGCTACTGCCCGCTCAAGGACAAGACCGAGGCCGATGTGGACTTCGTCGTGTTCCGCGAGAACACCGAAGGCATCTACATGGGCGTCGGCGGCCAGTTCAAGCGCGGCACGGCCGACGAGATCGCGGTGGAAGAAGAGATCAACACCCGCAAGGGCGTGGAGCGCATCATCCGCGCCGCGTTCGAGTGGGCGGTGAAGAACGGCAAGACCAAGGTCTGCATGAGCGACAAGGCCAACGCCATGCGCCACGGCCACGACCTCTGGCAGCGCGTCTTCAAGCTCGTCGCCGCGGAGTACCCGGGGATCAAGGCGTCGCACCTCTATGTCGACGTGCTGGCCATGCGCCTGGTGCAGGCCCCGCAGGACTTCCAGGTCATCGTCACCAACAACCTGTTCGGCGACATCCTCACCGACATCGGCGCGGCCCTCCAGGGCGGCATCGGCCTCGCGTCGTCCGGGAACATCCACCCGGGCAAAGCTGCGCTCTTCGAGCCGGTGCACGGCAGCGCGCCCGACATCGCCGGCCAGGGCATCGCCAACCCGCTCGCGAGCATCCTCACGGTCGGAATGATGCTCACGTACCTGGGGCGTCCGGAGCTCGAAGCCCGCGTTCAGGCGGCCGTCCAGGGCTGCCTCAAGTCCGGTCAGGTCACCCGGGAGTTGGGTGGCACGCTCACGACGCGCGAAGCGGCGGATGCGGTGATCGCCCGGCTCTGAAGGGGATTCTGGTCGAGGGTCGGTGGGGGTGGTCCCCCCTCCCGGCCCTCCTCCACCCTCGCGAGCCACGACCGGCGTCGGCTCACTCCAGGTACGGCCGGATGATCTCTCCCGTCGCCGCTTCGCTGCCGCCCACGACGAGGATCGACCCGTCGGGCAGCACCGCGAGGTCGCAGCCGTCGCGCGTGTCGTAGAGCTCGATGAGCGGGCCGGCGGCGCCGGTCTCCACGTTGAACAGCTCCACGCTCGGCAGCGGGACGGTGCGGCCGAGGTCGCGCCAGCCGCAGCCCCAGGCGACGGTGCCGGCGGCGTCGACGGTGCGGAGGGGGCCGAAGGCACGCGGTTGGGCGGGCTGGGCGTCGGCGGGGTCGAACCGTTGGGTGGCGCCGCGGAGCTCGCGGGCCGCGCCGGCGAGCGCGCCGGTGGTGGGGACCACGCCACCGCCCACCCAGGCGTCGCCGTCAGCGAGCGGGGCGATGCCTGCGCCCACCACCCACGCGGCGCCCGCCCCCGGATCGTCGACCGGGGTGGGGAAGAAGGCGGTCTCAGGCGGGTAGACGCCCTCGTTGGCCTCCGACAACGCCCAGATCCCGGTGGATGCGGCCGTGGAGCCCTGCACGAAGGTGCGCCCGTCGGCCAGCGGCGCGCACCCGGTCACCTGCTGGTCGTCGAGGTCGGTGAAGTAGACGTCCGTGGCGTGCCAGGTGCCGTCGTCGGGGTCTCGGCGCACCAGCTCGCCGTGCGAACGGGGCTCGTCGTGACCGCCGAGCACCAGCGCCTGCCCGTCGCGGAACGCCGACACACACGCGCCGTCCCGCGCCATGGCGAGCGGCGACTGCGACTTGATCTCCCCCGTCTCTTCCACGTAGTGCACGACCTCGGTCGAGCCGACGCGCCCGCCCTCGAGCGCGCCGATCCCGGCGAGGAACAGCCGCTCGCCGGTGGGAAACTCGGCGACGTGGGCCTCGGTGAGCGGGGAGGGGAGCGCGATCCCGGCGTCCGCGAACCCGCCGGTGGTGGGGTCGTACGCCTCGATCGCGGTGAACACGCGGTCGCCGCCGGCGGCGTTGCCACCGACGACCAGCACACGCCCGTTGCGGAGGCGCACGGTGGCCGGGTTCTCCCGCGCGATCGTGAGGCCGGCCGTGAGCGGGAGCGCCTGGTTCGCCGGGAGGAACTGCAGCGCCACCGTGACGGTACGGCCCGGCCCCAGCGCGACCTCGGGGGTGATGCCGTAGCTCGACACCTCCCCGGCGCGCAGCCCGAGGAGCTCCACCTGCACCACGCCGAAGCCGTCGAGCTCCGGCAGCGACAGCTCCGCGCCCGGCCAGGCGTAGGTCGCGGAGGAGATCGGCTGCCCATCCTGGAGCACGGAGAGCACCAGCGTGTCCACGCCGGCGAACGGGTCGCAGTCCGAGCACGACGTGGGGTTGAAGAGCTGCACCTCCAACGCACCGTCTTCGGCGGGGATGGTCTTCACCACCGGGTCCTTGGCGCACGCGAGCAGCGCGGCGAAGAACACCCCGCTCACCCGCGCGGATCCGGGGGATCGGCCAGGGCGTCGTCGGCCTGGGTGGCGGCGAACGCTTCGAGCTTCGCGGCGAGCGTGGGGTCCTGCAGGGCGAGGATCCGCGCGGCGAGGAGGCCAGCGTTGGCGCCGCCGTCGATCGCCACGGTGGCCACCGGCACGCCCTTGGGCATCTGCACGATAGAGAGGAGCGAATCAAGGCCGTTGAGCGCCTTGCTCTTCACCGGCACCCCGATGACCGGCAGCCACGTCTTCGCGGCGACCATCCCCGGGAGGTGCGCGGCGCCGCCGGCCCCCGCGATGATCACCTTCACCCCGCGGCCCGCCGCCTGCTCGGCGTACGCGAAGAGGCGGTCCGGCGTACGGTGGGCGCTGACGATGAAGAATTCCGAGGCGACGCCCAGCGCGTCCAGCGCGGCGACCGCGCCGCGCATCACCTCGGCGTCCGTCCGGGAGCCCATGATCACCCCGACGGGCGGGGCCGTCGGCGGGAAGCTCACAGGCGCACCTGCACACCCGCGGTGAGGCGGAGGACCCACCCGGAGTGTTCGAGCGTGGTCGGGGTCAGCGGGAGGCTGCTGTCGGTCGACGAGGTCGAGCCGTCCGCCGCGACGATCGTGAACGGCACTTCCACCAGGATGGAGACCGGGGAGACCGGGTCGATCATCACGCCCGCGCCCACGGTGGGGCCGAACGACACGCCGCCCGCGGCGTCCGGGTAGTTGACGTCGTTGTTCTCGTCGGGGATGTGGAACGCGTCGTAGATCGACAGGTTCAACCCAACGAGCCCGTACGGCTTCACCAGCCCGGTGGCGAGCGGCAGCACGCGAGCGCGGGGCTCGATCACCAGCTGCGTCGCGTCCACGGAGGGGTAGTCGGTCTCGGCCTCGGCGTCCTTGCACAGGTCGCCGCAGTACCAGCCGACGTTGAGGTGCTTCTGCCCGCCCTGGAGGCCGAAGGCCACCGAGGTGTCCAGGTACCAGGTGGGGGTATAGCCCACGGCGATGCGCCCGGTGGGACCGCCACCCGACGCGCTGGTGCCCGAACCGGCCCAGCTCGACACGGCGGTGTTCTGGTACTCGCCGTCGATGGCCACGCGTACGCCGTAGCCACGGTCCACGTCGCCCATCGCGAAGCCGCCGGCGACCTCCAGGTAGGCGTGGCCCGCGTGCACCTGCGCCTTCTGCAGCCACGCCTTCTCATCGAGGCCGCTGTCCTTGTATTTGGCGTAGTCGCCCCAGGGCACGCCCATGCGGGTGCGCTCGTCGGCCGCGGCGGTGTCCCCGGCGAAACGGCTGGCCGCGCTCGGCGTCGCCGGCTCTTTCGGCTCCTTGACCGTGGTCTCGGGCTTCGGGGCGGTCGTCTTCTCGGCGGGCGCCTTCGCGACGGTCTTGCTCTCGGCGGGCTCGGCGGTGGTCTTCTTGGTGGTGTCGGGCGCCGCGGCCTTCTTCTCGGCCTTCGGTTCTTCGTCCTTCTTGCCGAAGAGACCGCCGACCTTCTCGGGCTTGGCCTCGACGGCCTTCTCCACCTTCTTCGCTTCTTTCGCCTTGGGGGTGAGGTCTTCGTCGTCGCCAAGGTCGAGCGGCTTGATGGCCGGCGCCTTCTCCTCCACCTTCGCGGTGGTCTTCTCGACGACCTTCTCCGTCTCCTTGGGCTTCGGGATCAGGTCTTCGTCGTCGAGCTCGCCCGGCGCCTTCGCCACGGCCTTCTCGGCGGCCTTGGCGGCGGTCTTCTCGGCGGGCTTGGCGGCCGGGACGTCGTCTTCGTAGAGGTCGATCGCGGGGCCGGTGGCCTTCGGCTTGTCCTCCGGGAGGTCGAGGTTGAGGTCGTCCTCCTCGTCGAGGTCGAGGTCGTCGTCCTTCTTCGCGCTCACCTTGGGGTCGACCTTGACCTTGGCCTTCGCCTTGGCCTCGGCCTCGGCCTTGGCCTCGGCCTCTGCCTCGGCTGCGGCTTCCGCTTCGGCTTTGGCCTTGGCCGCCGCCTCGGCCTTCGCCTTTGCCTCGGCCTTGGCCTTGGCCTCCGCCTCCGCCTTGGCCTTGGCTTCCGCCTTGGCCTTCGCTTCGGCCTTGGCTCGCGCCTCCGCCTCTGCCGCCTCGCGCGCCTCCTCCTCCGCGGCGGCCTTCGCTTCGGCGGCGGCCTTCGCCTTCGCCGCGGCCTTGGGATCGACCTTCGGAGTGTCCTCGTCCAGCTCAGCCTCGTATTCTTCGTACTTGGACTTCTTCTTGGGCGCGGGCTCCTCTTCCTCCTCGTCGTACTTCGAGGACTTCTTGGCCTTGGGCGCTTCCTCTTCGTCGTCTTCGTACTTGGACTTCTTCTTGGGCGCGGGCTCCTCTTCCTCTTCGTCGTACTTCGAGGACTTCTTGGCCTTGGGCGCTTCCTCTTCGTCGTCTTCGTACTTGGACTTCTTCTTGGGCGCGGGCTCCTCTTTCTCTTCGTCGTACTTGGAGG
>CAIXRH010000281.1 GCA_903921785.1 uncultured Pseudomonadota bacterium | reverse complement strand
CCGCGTGCGGCAAGGACCGCGTGCGGCAAGGACCGCGTGCGGCAAGGACCGCGTGCGGCAAGGACCGCGTGCGGCAAGGACCGCGTGCGGCAAGGACCGCGTGCGGCAAAGACCGCGTGCGGCAAAGACCGCGTGCGGCCGACGGCCGCGGAGCGCCCTCCCTCGCCCCACCCGGGGGCGAGGGCCGGGGAGTGGGGGTGGGGAGCCCCGGGCGTGAGCCCGGGGCGGGAACCTGAAACGAACTGGACTAGTAGCCGGTGTCGAACGTGCCCGTGTCGGAACCACCACCGTCGCTGCCGCCGCGGAGCACGAAGGTGTAGTCGCCCGCGACGTCGTCTCCCCCGTACCAGGTGCTCCCGTCGCAGCCTTCGGCGTACATCTCGACGAAGCCGCTGGGAACGCCGGTGACCCAGTAGTATTCGTCCACCCCGAGGGCGTACATGCCGAGCACGTCGTCGCTCCAGGAACCGTCGAGCGCGAGGTAGAGGTAGCAGACGTCCTCCGTGGCGAAATTCACCACGTAGATGGTGTTGTCTCCCCCGGCGCCGTAGTCGGTGCTGCCGGCGTCGCCCGCATCCTCCGTGGCCTGGCCGTCGTTGCCGCTGCCCTGGTTGTCGGCGTTGTCGCTGGGTTGGGTCTTGGGCTGGGCGGACGACTTCTCGGTGCTCGCGGTGTCGCAGGCGAGGGTGGCCGTGAGCGAAAGGAGGGCGAACGAGGTTGTGAGAGAGCGGAGGAACATGGCAACACCTGGGTGTGAATGACGGATAGCCCGTATTCTCCATCCTGTCGCCGATTCAGATCAGGCGTCGATCCAGGACGTCCCAAGCTCGTAGTACGTGAGCCTCCTGGTCAACGCCGAGTCGGTCGATCTGATCGGCGTACAACGACCACACCAGCACGTCGTGCAGCCCCTCCGGTCCGGGGAATCGCCGTGGGAGCGTGGCCTCGTGGGTGAACCCGAGCCGTGGCGGCACCGCCTGAGAGCGGACGTTGTCGGGGTGCATCCGGATTTCCACGCGGTCGAAGCGGTTCACGCTCAGCCCGACCCGCGCGACCGCCCGCACCGCTTCGGAGACCAGCCCCTTCCCCTCATGCTCCGCGCTGATCCAGTAGCCGATCTCCGCGGCCTGCGGTCCGACGCGCAGGTGCAGCCCCGTGCCGCCGATGGGCGCACCGTCGAGGAACACGCCGTAGAGGAAGTCCTCACCACGGGCGAACGCGGCCTGGAAGCGGAGGAAGCGGTCGGCCACGGAGTCGGGATCGTGGGGCTCCTTGACCCACGGCATCCACGGCCACAGATGCGCCTGATTCGCCGCGACCACCTGGATGAACGCCGGGATGTCGGTGATCCGGAACGGGCGGAGCGTGAGCCGCGCCGTCTGGATTCGCCAGGCCGGCGCCTTGGCTTCGGGATTGGGGCCGCCGATGTCCGTCCACCGACGATCGGAGCCCTGCTCGATCCGCCAGGCTTCGAAGGTCGGGTCTTCGGGGTAGGCGATGCGCTCTGCCGGCTGCCGCTCGCCGGTCACCAGCAACTCGGCCTCACCGGGCCCCGGGTTCTCGACCGTGTGGGCGAGGCCGGTACCTGCGGGAAACACGCAGAATGAGCCGGGCCGGAGCGTGGCGCGACCCTCGCGCCCGTCCGCCTCCCGCCACCGGACCGATGGCGTACCGGCCAGCACGTAGATGGCTTCCTCTTCGCGCAGGTGTGCGTGCAGCCGGGAGGTGCGGTGGCCGACCGGCAACCGTTCCAGCCAGGTGCCGAGCCGCTCCACCCCGGCAGCCGAGCCGAGGTCGCGGCCGTGGCTCAGAATCTCGGCGTCGAACGGGGGCGGGTATAGACCGGGGGTCTCGGGGACGTCGTCGCGGTGGAGGATGCGTGGGGGCATGCCGGCTAGGTTAGCGTGGGTGCGTCGGCAGTGAGAATCCGCGGTTCGTGGAAGCATGGCGAATTCGCCGGGCCGACGACGCGCCACCGGACCTTGGGCCCCTTCGCCCCCGTGCTCCGCGCGAGCTCGCTCACCCGCCCCGCACCCGCTGGCCGACCACCCTCGCCAGGAACATCCCGTTCCCCACGAGGTACCGCTTCCAAAGCCGCTTCGGGTCCACGAGGAGGCGCGCGAGCCACTCCTGCCGCTGGTGCAGCCACGCCGGGCCGCGCGACACCTTCCCCGAGACGAAGTCGTGCGTGGCGCCGAGCACCCACACCACCGGCACGTCCAGCGCGCCGCGCCACCGCGCCACCCAGCGCTCCTGGGTCGGGGTCCCCATGCCAACGAGGAGCACATGGGGGCGGAAGGCGTTGATCCGGGCCAGAAGCGCCGCCTGCTCGGTGTGGAAGCCGTGATCGGTGGCGATGATCAGCCCCGGGTGGCGCTCGCGCAGCCTCGCCGCCGCCGCCTCGGTGACCCCCGGCTCGCCCCCGAGCCAGAAAACGCGCCAACTCCCTTCGGCGCGGGCGGCGAAGTCCCAGATCCAGTCGGCGCCGGTCATGCGCTCGGGGAGGTCTTGGCCGAGGAGGCGGGCGCCGAGGACCACGCCTGTGCCGTCGCAATAGCAGACGTCGGCCGCGTTGAGGAAGTCCCGAAGCGCCGGGTCGTTCGCGGTCTGATTCAGCACGTGCACGTTGACGTACGCGACGGTGCTGCGCCCGTTGGCGGCCACGAGCGCGTCGACCGCGTCGAGCAAGCCGGCGCGGTTGAGCGACGCCACCTGGACCCCGAGCAGCCGTACGCCGCCCGCCGCGAGGCTCACTTGGTGAACCCGGCTCCGTAGACGATGTACTCGCCCATGACCGAGGCCGTGGCGTTGTTGTAGCTGATCGTCGAGTCCCCGAAGTGAACGCGGGCGACCATGATGTCGAGCTGCCGGCTGACCGGCCAGCCCTTGGTGAAGGCGCCGGAGGGCACGGTGAAGCTGCCGTCGTCCCGGAGGTAGCAGGTGACCGTCTCGGTGTAGCCGGTGCCGGCGCCGTCCCACATGCCGAGGGTGGCGATCACCCCGTCGGCCGCGGAGCCGCCCGACCAGCTCAGGGTGAAGCCCTTCGCGACCTGCGGCGCCGAGGCGCCGGTGATGGCGGGCGCAGACACCGTGAACTGTGCCGGCACCGCGGTCATCGGGGAGAGCGAGTACTCCGTGAAGCTGGCCCCGTTGAGCGACATCGACGCCAGGTCGTACGTGGAGCCGGTGGACATGTCGGCCTGGGTGAGGCTGTCCGCCGCGAATTGGCCGGTGGTCGCGTCCCACCGCATGGTGAAGGACTTGCCGTTGTTGGTGATCTGCACCGTGGAGCCGCTCCCTGCGTCAGCCTGGACGAGGTCGGTCTCGTAGGTGTAGGTCTGGTCGGACGCGCACGTGTCGGGGGAGGAGCTGTAGACCTTCGTCCAGTCGAAGTCGCCCGGCTCGACGGGCACGAGGAACCCGAGGCCAACATCCGTGGTGGCGCCACCCCAGTAGGTACCGACCTGGTCGTACCACTCCAACGCGCCAATCATCCCGATCTTGCCGGTGCCGTCTTCGGTGTAGGTGAAGCCGTTGGCGAGCCGATCGGTCTGGCCGTTGCTCTCGATCTGCACGTTGACCGCCACCGCGTCGGGGGACGACGGGGTGAGGAACGTGAGCTTGCCCTGCTTGGCCGCCTTGGAGGTGATCTCCGCCTCCTCGCCGGCCACGCGCACCGACACGTCCGACGCGAAGGTGCCGTAGAGGGTGACCTCGGTGCCGCCGGTCACCGGGCCGAAGTCGGGCTCGATGTAGTCGATCGTCGGCGCATCGCCCTGCGGGGCGGTGTCGGTGTCACCGCCGCCGCTGGTGTCGCCACCGGAGGTGTCGTTGGGGTCCACGGCGAACGCCGCGAGGCCTTCCGGGGTCGACGGCTGGAGCCCGAAGGTACACCCGGCGAGGAGGAGGCTGAAGAGAGGGTACGCGCGCACGCCCGCCACCTTAGCGCACTTCCCGCCCGGACCCAAGCGCCATGGATCACTTCGTGAAGGCAGCGCCATACAGCTGGTGCTCCCCGATGACCGCGACGTCGGCGCCCGTGTACGGCACGGTCGCGTCGCTTCCCCGCCAGCGCGTCACGAACAGATCGAGCTGGCGGCCGCTGACCCACCCCGTGGACCAGAGGCCGGCGGGGACGGTGAACGCCCCATCGTCGGTGACCTGGCAGGTCACGGTTTCCTGGTAGGCCTTCTGGTCCTCGGTGTAGAGGTGGAGGGTGAGGAAGACCCCGTCTCCGGCCGTGCCGCCGCCCCAGGTCACGTCGAAGGACTCGCTCACGCGAGGGGGTGTGTCGCCGCTGATCGCCGGGTTGGTCACCGCGAACGAGTCGGGGATGCCGGTGAGCAGGGGGAACGAGTAGTCGGGGAACGCGGGATTGGCGAGGGTGAAGCCAGACAGTGCGTAGTCGCTCGCGGGGGGCAGCGCGGCGTCGGTGAGGTCGTCCTTGACGAACTGGAGGGTCGCGGGGTCCCAGGGGAGGTCGAGCGCGCCGGCGGCGCCGCTGAGCGTCACGGTCGAGCCGCGGCCGGGATCGAGGGCGGTCAACGTGGGCGCGTAGGCGTAGCTCTGGTCGGAGGCGCAGGTGTCGATGGCCGGGGCGAAGCGCAGCGGCCAGTCGTACGCGAGGGGCTCGACGGGGGCGAGGTAGGCGTAGCCGCTCGACACCGGGTCGCTGCCCCAGTACCCGCCGACCTGTTGGAGCCACAGGAGGGTACCGACCAACCCCGCCTTCCCGCTCGACTCTTGGTAGTAGGTGAAGCCGTCCGGGAGCGTGGCGGTGCCGCCCGGGTCGTCGATCATCACCGCGACGGTGCCGGGAAACTCGGCGGGCGGGGCATAGAACACGAGCGTTCCGCTGCTCGGTTGGGCGCTGCGTACCTCGGCCTCCACGCCGCCCACGCGCACGCTCACGCCCGCCTGGAAGCTGCCGGTGAGGGTGATCTCCGCGCCGCCGAGGGTGGTGTCCCAGGCGGGGTCCACCGCGTCGATGTGGGGGGCGTCGCCGACGGTGCCGCTGTCGCCGTTGCCCGCGCCATCGGTGTCTCCGCCGCCGGGGGCCTTGCACGCGAGGAGGAGCAGCGGAACGAGGGTGCGCCAGTTCATGGGGTCAGCGTATCCGGCGCGCGGCGCGGTCCGCCGGGGTTCCGGCTACAGTGCGGCATGCGCATTGAGTCGTTCACCCTCCTCGCGTCCGCGGCGGCCATCGCCTTCGCCGCGTGCATCGACGTCGGCGATGGCGTCGACGTCGGTTTTGACTCCGGGTCCAGCGGCTGCTTCGACACCGGCTTCGGCTCCGACACCGCCGCCGACCTCCGCTACGCCGACGAAGACGGCGACGGC
Organism: uncultured Pseudomonadota bacterium; assembly: GCA_903921785.1. Classification (GTDB taxonomy): domain Bacteria; phylum Myxococcota_A; class UBA796; order UBA796; family SXON01; genus SXON01. The sequence goes on along the minus strand of CAIXRH010000281.1, from coordinate 16,928 downwards.
TACGGCGACCCCGACGCCGCCCTCACCGGGTGCCAGGCGCCCGACGACTGGGTGGCCGACAACCACGACTGCAACGACGGGGATGGCGCCGTTCACCCTGGCGCGGACGACGCGTGTGGGGACGGGGTGGATCAGGACTGCGACGGGGGCGACCTCACCTGCGTGGAGTGAGGATCAGCCGGGGCAGTCACACAGCCGATACCCTTGAGCATCCGTCCCGATCTCGGTCGTCCCATCCGGGCAGTCGCAGGAGGGGTCCCACGCGCACTGCACGACGCTGATGCCGTCGCCGCCCGCGCAGCAGTCGTCCACGGTGTAGGCCGAACACATGTCGGTCGGGACGCCCCCAGTGTCCATCGAGGGGAGGGTGAGGGGCACCTCGGCGAAAACGGAGAGGTCGGCGTCGCCGGCGGCCGAGAGCCCGATGGCGTGGATGCCCTTGTCCGCGATCTGGTAGCAGGTCCACGTGCCGAGGTGTTTGGGGGTACACCACTCGGTCGTCGGCTCGGCGTCGAGGGCGTAGATGGTGATCTCTGCCTTCTTGGCGGCGATCTCCTCGCTGTCGAGCGTGTAGCGCCAGTGGTCGCCAAACTCCGAGTCGTCTTCGGTGATGTTGAGGCCGAGGAAGACCAACTCGGTCACCTCGAAGGAGAACGCCGCCGAGAAGTCCACCTCCATCGTCACGCTCTCGCCCGTCACCAGGTCCAGGGTGCCGGTCGTCACGGTGTAGGTGGGCGTCAGCGGGTCCACAAACACGTTGTCATAGGCGTATTGCGGGGTTCCCTCTACGATCTCGGCGTCGGGGATCGCCAGGTACTGGTGGTCGCAGGCGTCGAGGAGGAGCACGAAGAACATCGAGCCTCCACGATGGCCAGACCCGTTGCAAGCGCCGTGCCCCAGCGCGACCGAGCGGACGCCTGGAGTTTGGCGGAGGATGGGGTCCGAAGACCCACGCGCCTGGGCTGGCTGACCCTACGTTCGCACGCGGCTCCTCCGGCCGCTCGGCCGGACTACTTCGCCGCGGCCAGCGCCGGCGCCGTGACCCGCCCCGGCGGCACCGACCGGACCGGCGTTCCCGAGCCGAGGAAGTTGAACAGCCGCCCCGCGCTACGTGCCTTGTGGCGCAGGTCGGCGAGCGACGACACGCTCTTCACCTGCTTGCCGATGCCGCCCGGGCTCAGGTACTGTCCGGCGTAGGCGAGCTTCAGCGCCAGCTTCAGCTCCCAGGCCTTGAGGTTCGGCAGGTTCACGATCGCGTCGCGCTGGTTGTCCACCGGGAAGAAGTCTCCCTGGGTGAACCAGCCTTCGCGGCGTGCGATGTCATAGAGCTCGGTGGAGGGGGAGGGGAGCGCCACCGAGAAGTGGACGAACCGGGTGCCGAGGCTGCGGGCAGCGCGCCAGGAATTGAACAGCGTACGCCACGTTTCGTGGGGGGAGGCGCCCATGAGCACGCTCACCTCGGGGTGCACGCCGTTCTCCCGACACGTCTTCACCGCGGTGTGCACGTCCTTGACCTTGAGGTCCTTGGCCATGTCGTCCAAGAGCCCGTCGTCGAAGCTCTCGCTCCCCATGTAGACCAGCTTGCACCCCGAGTTTGCCATGGACCGGATGGTCGCGGGGTCGTGGAGCATGTTCGCGCGAGCGAGACACAACCAGTGCAAGCCCAGCGGGGCGATGCGGTCGCAGATCTCCTGGGTGCGCGCCTTGCCCCAGGTGAAGATGTTGTCCGCCACCTCCACGCCCCGGTAGCCGAGCGCGTGGATCGCCTCGAACTCGGCCACGATCTGGTCGACGGTGCGCTTGCGGAGCGGGGGCCGCTCGACGTAGGTCGGCTGGAGCCGCTTGAACTCCAGCTCGATCATCTGATCGATGGCGTTCGGCGTGCAGAAGGTACAGCGGAAGCCGCACCCCCGCGAAACCACCATCGTGGTGATGGGGTGTACGTCCAGCCGGTTGGCCCGGTACTGACCACGCAGCAGCGTCCGGTCGGGCATCGGGAGCTTCGACACGTCGAGGAGCTGCCGGAACCCGCTGCGACGAAGCGCCCCGCCTTCACGCCATCCGAGGCCGTCGATCGACTCCACCGTACGGGCGCCACGCCACGCTTCGTCGAGCTCCGCCAGGGTCTGCTCGGGCTCGCCGAGGAGGCAGAAGCTGACGTCGTCATCCAGGAATTCTTCGGGGCGCCAGGTCGGCGCTGTGCCCATGTAGACGGCGCGCAGGCCGGGGTTGCGAGCGCGCACGAGCCGCATCGCCCGGAGGTCCTCTTCGGCGGAGAGGTACACGCTGTGGGCCACCGCCACATCCCAGCGGTCCTCGGCGGCGATCGCCTCGAAGGCGGCGACGTCGAGGCCCTCGGCGGGGCAGTCCACGAAGCGGACGTCCCAGCCGAGCCAGACCTTCGCCACGGTGGCGAGCTGCAGGAAGTGGATCGGCGGCTTGTAGTCGTAGCCATAGTTGCAGCCGTAGACGCGGTCCACGGGCAGCCCGACCGGGCTGAGGCCGACGGGGGGGACGAAGAAAAGGGCCTTCACGGGGGCAACCCTACTGCCGTGGGCAGCCGCCCGGGGCGCGGATCGGGCGCCGGGCGGGGTGGGCTACAAGTCTGCGTCGGCGTCGTCGTGACCGCCTCTGCCCTCGATCGCGAGGATCGCCTCGGCGGCGGCCAGCCTCACCTCGGGATCGAGGTCGTCGAGGTGGGTGCGGAGGGAGGACACGGCGTCGTGCGCCTTCAGGTCTTCCAAGGAGCGGCAGGCCTCGGCGCGGACCGAGGGCTCCTTGTCCTCCAGCGCGGCGACGAGCGCGGGAAGCGCCAGCTTCGAGCCGGAGAAGCCGAGGAGCTGCACGCAGAGGAAGCGCAGCACGGTGTCCTTCTTCGAGCGGTCGAGGCACTCGATGAGGTCGGGGATCGCCCCTTCACGGTCGAACAGCACGGCGTCGAACGCCGCGTCGGCCGCGACGGGATCGGGGTCGCGCATGCGGTCGAACAGGTCCTTGTAGCGGGGTCGCACGCCGTCGGGCTTATCGTGCGATGATCGGGCGGGCGACAGGATCGTTGGCATTTTCGGAGACCGATTTTTCATCTGGGCGATGGGCTGGGCCAAGGCTGGAAGCGGGCGGAGTCCGGCGCCCATCGCGGCGCCGCCGTGGCGACGATCGGAGGCACAAGGTCGCCGGCACGGATAAGCAGCGCCTCCGTGCGGATCCTCCTCTCCAACGACGACGGCATCGAAGCCGTCGGCCTGCAAGCGCTCGCCCGTGCCGTCGCCGACCTTGGCGAGGTGTGGACCGTGGCGCCGGCCACCGAGCAGTCCGCGAAGAGCCACTCCTTCACCATGCACGAGCCGCTGCGGGTGAACCAGCACGGCGAACGCCGGTACAGCGTCACCGGCACCCCGGCCGATGCGGTGTACCTCGCGCTGCACGGCGTGCTCCCCGAGCGCCCCGATCTGGTGGTGTCCGGCATCAACCGGGGCTCCAACCTGGGCACCGACGTGCTCTACTCGGGCACGGTCGCCGCCGCGCGCGAAGCGGCGGCGCACGACGTCTCCGCCGTGGCGATCTCGCTGCACGTGCCGGACGGGTCCACGGTGCTGCATTGGGAAACGGCCGTCGGGGTGGCCGCGAAGGTGGTCGCCGAGGTCATCCGCACGCCGTTGCCGCGCGGCGTTGTGCTCAACGTCAACGTACCGAACCTCCCCGCCGCCGAGGTGCGCGGGATGCGCGTCGCCCCGCTCGCCCGGCGCCGCTACTTCCCGCTGGTGCAGGAGTCGCTCGATCCCCGCGGCAAACGCTACTACTGGATCGGCGGCCCCCACGAACGTTTCGATGGCGACCCCGGGGACGATGGTCCCCTCTGCCTCTCCGGTTGGGTCACGCTCACCCCGATGACGCTCGACATGACCGCGCACGAGGCCCTCGGCGCCGTGCGGGCCCTCGGGCTGGAGCCCGCATGATGCACGAGCTGATGGCGTCCTGGTTTGAGTGGACGCGCGCCAACGGCTACCTCGGCGTGTTCACGATGATGGCGCTGGAGAGCACCATCGTCCCGATCCCGTCGGAGATCATCATCCCCCCAGCCGGCTTCTACGCCGCGCAGGGCGAGATGAACCTCCTCGGCGTGATCCTCGCGGGCGGCCTGGGCTCCACGTTCGGCAGCTCGCTCTGCTACTGGTTCACCTACACGCTCGGTCGGGCGTTCGTTTTGCGCTGGGGCAAGTTCTTCTTGCTCCCCCCGGGCAAGCTCGCCCTTGCTGAGGCCTGGCTCGCCCAGTTCGCCCTCGGTGGGGTCTTCCTGGCGCGGCTGCTCCCCGTGGTGCGCCACCTCATCGGCTTCCCGGCCGGCCTCGTACGGATGCCGTTCGCGAAGTTCGCGGCGATCACCTTCCTCGGCTCCACCCTGTGGAGCGGCGTGCTGGCGGTCTTCGGGCAGAAGATCCTCGGTGCCCACCCCGAGCTGGTGAAAGACCCCGCGGAGCTCGCGGTCGTGGTCAAACACGAGCTGCTCTGGTTCGTCCTGCTGGTCGCCGGCGTGGGTGCCGGTTGGCTGTTCATCCAATGGTATGCAAAGAGGAAGGTGGCCCATGTCCAGTCTTGACGCCCGCCTGAAGTCCGCGATCCGCGACGTCCCCGACTTCCCGAAGCCGGGGATCCTGTTCAAGGACATCACCCCGGTGCTCGCGGACCCCGCGCTGATGGAGGCGATCACCGCGCGCTTCGCCGAGCGGTGGGGCGGCGGCAAGATCGACGCCGTGGTGGGCATGGAGTCCCGCGGCTTCCTCTTCGGGATGCCGCTCGCCATGCGCCTCGGCGTGCCGTTCGTGCCCGCGCGCAAGCCCGGCAAGCTGCCCTACCACCGCATCTCCGAGAGCTACGCCCTCGAGTACGGCACGGCTACCCTCGAGCTGCACACCGACGCCCTGGCCGCCAGCCAGCGCGCCCTGGTGATCGACGACCTGATCGCCACCGGCGGCACCGCGCTCGCCACCGCGAAGCTGGTGGAGAAGCTCGGGGCCAAGGTCGCCGGCTTCGGCTTCGTCATCGAGCTCGGCTTCCTCGACGGGCGCAAGGCCCTCGGCGACTACGCGGTGGACGCGATCGTCCAGTTCTGAGCCGGCGGAGGGAACCCCACCATGGACATGGACGCCGAGCTCGCCGGGTACGCCGAGGTACGCGGCATGTACATGGTCAACGTCGAGGGCACCCCCTGGACGGCGATCGAGAAGGTGCGCCCCACCTTCTCCATCAGCCCCGCCCCGCGGGTGAAGGCGTACGCGGCGGTGGAGGGCACGCTCGTCGAGGGTCGAGACACGGCGGACGAGGTGGCGAAGTTCCTGGAGGCCGGCCCCCTCGGGCCCGATCTCGAGGAGTACTGCACCCACAACGAGACCTACCAGTTCGAGGACGTGCACGACTACCTCACCGTGGAGCGGCTCTACGTCGACTTCACCGGGGAGAAGGTTGACTTCCGCGTGGGTCGCCAGGCGGTGAACTGGGGCTCGGCGCTGGTCTTCCACCCCACCGACCTCTACAACGAGGTCGTCGCCAGCGAGCCCTGGCGCGAGCGGAAGGGCGTCAACGCCGTCCGGGCGAACATCGAGCCGACGCCCTGGCTCCAGACCGTCGCCCTCGTCGCGCTCGACGACGACCTGAGCGCCTTCGAGAAGACCGAGGACGGCGCGCTGCCCGAAGCGCAGGATCTGCCGTTCTCCGGCGCAGTCAAGGTCACCGCCAAGAAGTGGGAGACCGACTGGAGCGCCGTCGGCTCCTACCAGATGGACGGCCACTGGTTCGCCGGGGGCGACCTCCGCGGCACCCTCGGCGTCGGCTGGTGGGTCGAGGGCGGCTACCACGGCGACCTCCGGGCGATCGACCCCGAGGGCGCCGAGGTCGTCGCCGGGGTCGACTACAGCATCCCCGTGCTCGATCGGGTGTACTTCGCCGCCGAGTACCGCTACGACGGCACCGGCGTGGCCGACCCGGGCGACTACGACTACTCGCTGCGCTCGGGGAGCGTCGCGGTGCCCTACACCTGCGAGACCGCCGAGACCGTCAATACGGACCCGGCGAAGGAGCCCTCGCGGCGCACCACCCTCGGCCAGCACTACGTCGACGGCACGGTGAACATCGCCTTCCTCGACGACTGGACCGTGAGCACCGTGGCCATCGTGAACGTGGCCGACGGCACCGGCCTCGTGGTCCCCGACGTGGCGCTGGCCATCGGCGAGCGCTGGAAGGTGCACGTCGGCGCCCAGATCCCCTTCGGTGCCGAGGGCGAATTCGCCCCGCCCGACGAGAACTTCGACGTCACCTTTGGCGCCAACACCACCAACCTCGCGGGGTTCGTGCCCGACGCCACGGTCAATACCTGGGTCCGCTACAGCTTCTAGGAGGGCCGATGATCTGCGAGCTGGTGGACGTGACCAAGGAGTACCCGATGGGGGAGCTCAAGGTCGTGGCGTTGGCCGGGGTCTCCGTGGGGGTGGACGCCGGCGAGTTCACCGTCTTCGCCGGCCCTTCAGGCAGTGGCAAGTCCACGGCGCTCAACCTCATCGGCTGCCTCGACCGCCCCTCCTCCGGGAAGGTGCTCCTCGACGGCAAGGACGTCGCCACCCTCGCGGACGAGGCGCTCGGTGCGGTGCGCGCCCGGCGGATCGGCTTCATCTTCCAGTCGTTCAACCTGATCCCCGTGCTCACCGCCGCCGAGAACGTCGACCTCGCGCTCCGCCTCGCCGGCGACACCGAGAACCGCGCCGCCCGCGTGGAGAAGGCGCTCGTGGACGTGGGGCTCCAGGACTACCTCCACCGCCGCCCCTCCCAGCTCAGCGGCGGCCAGCAGCAGCGCGTCGCCATCGCCCGCGCCCTGGTGAAGAAGCCCGCGATCATCATCGCGGACGAGCCCACGGCCAACCTCGACAGCACCAACGGCGAGGCGATCCTCGAGCTGATGCGCGAGATGAACGAGCGCGACGGCGTCACCTTCTTGTTCTCCACCCACGACCCGATGGTGATGTCCCGCGCGCGGCGGGTGGTGAAGCTCAAGGACGGCCACGTCGTCGGTGACGAGCGGAGGGCCTGAGGTGTTGTTCCTGCTGTCGCTCGCGGCGCGCAACCTCGTGCGGAACCTCCGCCGCACGGTGCTCACCGGCACCGCGGTGGTGGCCGGCGTCGCGCTGATGATCTTCGGCTGGGGCCTCATCGACGGCCTCGACGACAACATCCTCCGCGCCGCGCGCCTCACCTACGCCGGCGATCTTGTCCTCCGCCCCGACGGCTACCCCGACGACGGGCTCCGCTTCCCGCTGGATCAGGCCGCCGCCGTGTCGCCCGCGCTCACCGCCAAGCTCGACGCCGCCGGGCCCTGGACCGCCCGCACCACCTTCCCCGCCCGCCTCGTCAAGGGGGTGGATGCCCAGCGCGTGTTCGTGGTGGCCTACGATCCGGCGACCGAGACCCGGGTCTTCGACCGCAAGAGCTGGCGCCTGGAGGGAAGCTGGCCGGCGGCGGACAAGCCCGAGATCGTCGCCGGCTCCGCCTTCGCCCGGCTGATGGAGCTCAAGCTCGGCGACGAGGTGGTCCTCGAAGCTCGCACCCGCGACGGCGCGATCAACGCCCTGAACTACACGGTCGTCGGGGTGGTCCGCACCGACAACACCACGATGGACAACCTCAGCGTGTGGATGGAGGCGCCCGCCGCCGAGCAGCTCGCCGTCCTCGGCGGCGTCCGCACCCAGATCGCGGTCCTGCCCACCGCCACGCCCGACGTCGCGAAGGCCACGCTCGCCGGCCTCGGCTGGACGCCGCTCACCCTCCCCGAAGAGTGCGACGACCTCATCGCGATGAACCGCATCCGCCGCAAAAGCATCTCCGTGGTCGTGGGGATGATCATGCTCATCGCGGCCACCGGCATCGCCAACACGGTGATCATGGCCGCCTTCGAGCGCATCCGCGAGATCGGCACGCTCCTGGCGCTCGGCATGCCCCGCCGCGACGTGCAGCTGCTCTTCCTGCTGGAGGGCGGGGTGATGGGCCTCGTCGCCGGAGTCTTCGGCGCCGTGCTCGGCAGCTCGCTGGTGCTCTACTGGCAGGCCAACGGGATGGACTTCTCCTCGATCGTGGAGAAGATGGCCGCCAACATGTCGATGTCGGTGGTGGTGTACACCCACTTCTCGTGGGCGCCCACGCTCCTGTCCCTGCTCTTCGGCGTGGTCGTCGCGGTGCTCGCCTCGGTGTGGCCCGCCCGGTACGCTTCGCGGATCGTCCCGGCCGACGCCGTGAGGGCCGACTGAGATGGGCCTCCTCGTCTCGCTCGCGATCCGCAATCTCGGCCGCAACCGCCGGCGAACGCTGCTCACCGCGCTCACGGTGGCGCTCGGCACCGCGCTCTTGACCATGGCGCTCGCCATGCTCAACGGCATCTTCGACTCCACGATCGAGCGCGGCGCCGGGATGGTCGGCCACGTCCGCGTGGTGAACCCGGAGTACGCCCGGCGGGAGCAGCTGATGCCGCTCTCCGACAACCTCCCCGACCCCGCTCCGCTCGTCGCCGCGATCCAGGGCCAACCTCACGTCCTCGGGGTGTTCCCCCACATCGCCATGGGCGTCACCGCCGCGCGGGACGACCAGGAGATCGGCGAGATCTTCGCGCTGCTCCACGGCGCGCCCGCCGCCTACTACACGGACGTGCTGCACCTCGACAAGCAGCTCGCCGCCGGCACCATGCCGAGCACGGACAAGGAGGCGCTCTTCGGCATCGCGCTCCTCGAGGAGCTCGGCGCGAAGGTCGGCGACAAGGTGGTGCTCCTCGGCCAGACGCAGGACGGCTCGCCCGGACGCGCCCGCCTGGAGGTCGTCGGCGCGGTGGACCTCGGGAACCGCATGCAGAACCGCCAGGTGTGGGCGTCGCTGGCCAAGGTCCAGTACGTCGCCGACCTCGATGTGGGCGCCACCGAGCTGCTCGTGCAGGTCGACGACTACCAGGAAGCACGCGCCATCGCCGCCGACCTCCGGCAGCTCCCCGCGCTCCAGTCGCTCGACGTGCACGCCTGGGACGAACGTGCCCCGTTCGACGCCGCCGGGGCCCTCATCGGCACCATCCGCGGCATCGCGGCCAGCCTCATCGTCTTCATCACCGGCCTCGGGGTGCTCAACACCATGTTCATGTCGGTGCTCGAGCGCACCGGGGAGATCGGCGTGATGCGGGCGTTCGGCCTCCGCCGTTGGCAGACGGTCGGGTTGTTCTTCGTCGAGGCCATCGCCATCGCGGCGATCGGCGGGCTCGCCGGCGTGGCGCTCGGCTCGCCGGTGGTGCTTTTCTTGCACCGGGTTGGAATCCCGCTGGGGGAAGGCGCGTCGAAGCTGCCCGCCGCGCTCCCCATCAACCAGACCATCTACCCCGTGCTCACCCCCCAGATCCTCCTCACCGGCTTCACCCTCGGGCTCACCATGGCCCTCGTAGGCGGGTTGTTGCCGGCGTGGCGGGCGGCGGGCATCGAGCCGGTGGAAGCCATGCGCCATCGGCGCTAGTCGGAGTCGACCATGACCCAACTCTTCACCCTCTTCTTCGTCTTCGTGAGCCACGCCTTCGCCATCACGGTGGATGAGGTGCTCATCCACGTGGACCAGAACCTCACCTACGAGACGCGCGAGTCCAACCTCACGATGACCGTGGTCAAGGCCGGGCGCACCAAGTCCTACACGATGCACAGCTATGGGCGCGGGCAGGACGAGATGGCGATGGAGTACCTCTCCCCGGAGCGCGACAAGGGCACCAAGATGCTCAAGAAGAAGGACGAGCTCTGGATGTGGATGCCCGACATCGAGAAGACCCAGAAGATCTCCGGCCACATGCTCCGGCAGGGCCTCATGGGCTCCGACATGTCCTACGAGGACCTGATGGAGTCGTCCTCGTGGCGCACGAAGTACACGGGGGTCATCACCAGCGAGCCGATGCTCGACGGGCACAAGGTCTGGGCGATCGAGCTCAAGGCCAAGGACTCCACGGTGGCCTACCCCAAGCGGCTCATCTGGGTGGATCAGACGAGCTTCATCCCGGTGAAGCAGGAGCTCTACGCGCTCTCGGGCATGCTCCTGAAGACCTGGGTCATGACCGACATCAAGCCCATCGAAGGCAAGCAGTTCCCCACAAAGATGATCGTGGAGGACAAGGTGCAGCAGGGCAGCCGCACCGAGATCACCTTCGACAAGGTCACCTTCAAGGTGGCGTTGCCGGAGGAGGTTTTCACGACCCGGTGGCTGGAGCGCTGATCCGGACCGCGGGTGGCGAGGGGCGGGTGGCGCTCCACCGGCTTGCCGCCCGGCCACGGTCGGCGGTCGAGGAGCCGCGGGCGGCGAGAATGGCGGGGCGGGCGGCGGGGCCGTCCCGGCCATCAACCACGTAGCCGTGCGTCGATCCGATGCGGGCGCTCGTGCGTACCCCCAGCATGGTCGCGGCATTGGCGAGTTTCCCTCCGGACGGGTACACCAGCGCGGTGGTCCCCCCGATTGAGGATGTCGTGCTGGTCCAGGCCATGGCCGCTGGGGACCGGGAGGCGCTCGCCGAGCTGTACCGTCGTTACGCGGCGGTGATGCTGGGCGTGGGCTGCCGGATCCTCCGGGATCGGTCGGAAGCCGAAGAGGTGGCCCACGAGGTGTGGGTGGAGGCGTTCCACGCGGCGCGCGCCTACGAGGCGGGCCGCGGGTCGCCGCGCACGTGGCTGCTGGTGCGCATGCGCAGCCGCAGCCTGGACCGCGTGAAGTCCGCGGGGCGGTCCCGCCGCAGCGGTCTGGACGACCTGGAGCCCCACCGGCTGGTCGCCCCGGCCACGGGCTTGTCGGGCGACGAGCGCCGCCTCGCCGAAGCGCTCGTGGCGCTCCCCCCCGATCAACGGGTGGTGCTGGAGCTCGCGTACTTCGACGGGCTCTCTTCCACGGAGATCGCCGCGCGGCTCGGGGTGCCCGTGGGCACCGTGAAGTCGCGAACCGCGGCGGCGTTGGCCAAGCTGCGCGGCACGCTGGGGGCCGCATGATTGAGATCAACGAGCTCTCGCACCTCTCGGAGACCGAGGCGGAGGCGATTGGGGCGGCGCTGGCGGCGGCGGTGCGTCCGGTGGCGCCCGCTTCCGGCGCCCTGGCGAAGCTGCTCTCGGCCGTCGCCAACCCGTGGGCCCGCGCGCTCGGCCGGTTCGCCGCGCTGGTCGACCTCCCGACGGAGCTCGCCGCGCGCCTCCTCGATCGCGCGCAGGCGGGCCTCGGCTGGGTCCCCGGGCCGCTCCCCGGCGTCTCCCTCGTGCACCTCGACGGCGGACCTGCCACCACGGGGGCGGACGTCGGTATCGTCCGCATCCCGCCTGACGGCGAGTTCCCGCCGCACGCACACCTTGGCGCCGAGTCGATCGTGCTCCTCGAAGGCGAGTATGTCGACAGCGCGGGCTACGTGCTCCGCGCCGGCGACGTCGAGACGCGCGAGCCCGGCGCTCCGCACGCCTTCCACGCGGGTCCCCACGGCGTGGTCTTCGCCGTCGTGCTGCGCGAGGGGATCGCCGTGGAGGATCCGGCGGGCGGGCCGCCGATCGTGGTGAAGGGCTGAGCCCTACGGATACTGCTCCAACCGCAGCTCATACGGCGCCAACGCAGCGTCGATCGCGGTGAAGTAGGCCTCTTCGTCCACCTTGGCCTGGGCGTTCTGCTTCATCGCGGCGTCCCAGGCGAGCACGTCCCCGCGGGTCCAGGCGTCCTCCAGGGCGGCGTAGGCGGCGGAGCGTGCAGTCCACGCCTTCACCAGCAGCGCGTGGGCGTCATCGAGCTTCGGATCGCCCGGACTCACGGCCTTCGCCTTGGCGAGCAGCGCCGCGGCCTGCGGCGCGAGCTCCGCGTGGAGCATCGCATCCAGCGTCGCGCCGTCGGTCTCCTTCTTCTTCACCCGCGAGGCCTCGGTGAGGAACCGCTGGGCGAGGGCGCCGTTCTCGGTGAGGACCGGTTGCATGGCGGCCACGTACGCCCCCGCGACGTCGGACTCCGGGCCGCCCGCGCAAGCGAGGATGGCGAACACGACCGGGAGCAACCAGCGCACCTCGCGTGGATAACGCGCGGGCGGGTTATCCGGCCGGTCAGGGCCCACCGTGAAGCTGCTGGAGACGTTCCGCATCCGTGCCGCCGCCGCCGTACGACGGCGAAAGGCGAGGTATGGCCTCGGCGAAAAGCCGGCGCGCCTTGAGATCCGCCTCGATGGCTTCGACGCCCCTGGGCCGGTCACCGCGGAGGCGCTCCGGGTCGACCAGTGGCAGGACCGCATCGTTGAGGCGATCCAGTGGATCGGGCCGGTGCCTCTGCGCATCACCGCCGCAGCCGATCATGCCTTCTTGCCCGACCTCGTCCGGTTCGGCCACCGACTGGAGATGCCGGTCACCGTGCGCACGAACCCTGAGCCACTCTCGGTGGAGCGGGCGGAGGAGCTGGTCGACCGGGGGATGGCCACCTGCGAGGTGGTCACCACGCTGGATGGGGCGGGAGAAGCCGCGATCCGGGCGCTGGTGCACGCGCGGCACAGCCGCGCCGCCACGCTCACGGTCGTCGTCCATTTCCCGGTCACGGCGGCCACGGCGGCCGGAGCCCGCGCCGTTTTCGACAAAGCCCGTGGCCTCGGCGCCGACGGCGTGGTGCTGGCGGCGCCCTGGCGGGGCTTCGCGGTGAACGCCGCGGCCAAGGAAGGGATCGCCGAAGCGCTGGCGCAGGGCTGGCCTCTTCAGCGCACCGCCGCGGAAGCCAGGGCCGTCCTCGGCTCCCTCGCCGAAGGCGGCCCGGGCGTGCGGCGCACGTCCGGCCAGTGCGCCCTCGGCGGACTGCGCCTTGCCCTCGGCCCGGACGGCGCGGCGTCGGTCTGCCCGTTCCACGTCGGGCACCACTCGGGCCCCCTGGTCGACGCCCCGTCCGCGCTCGCTGCCCACCGCGCCGCTGTACGATCGTGTGATCGCCGCTGCGGCCACCCCGAGCTGGTTTGACGGCGTGCCTCCGCTGGGGTAGACGGCGCGGCTTCCGATCTCTGGCAAGCGGAGAACCCTCGTGCTCGTCGCCCTCGCTGACATCCCTTCTCGTGGAATGCAGGTTCCGCTCGGTGGGTGGGCGGCTACTGCCGCGTCCGAAGGGCTCGAGGGCCAAGTAAAGGCCTTCGAAGGCGAGTTCGTCGTCACCCGCCACGGGGTGCACATCGCCGTGGTCGGCGAGCTGCACGTGGTCGGCGAGGTCCCCTGCGATCGCTGCGGCGCGCCGCTGGTGGTCAGCCTCGGCGGCGAGGTGAGCGTGCTCTACTCCCCCGTCTCCGCCATCCCGGAGACGATCGAGGATGTGGATGCCCTGCCGATCCCCCCGGTGGACACCGGCTTTCCCATCGAAGACGTGGGCGAGTACGATGGTGTCGCGCTCGATCTCGCCGGCGTCGTCCGCGAGTGGGCCACCATCGAGCGGCCGCACCGCCTGCTCTGCGGAGAGGTGGATGAGGCCGAGGATGCCGCCTGCCTCGCCCGGTTCCGCTCGATGAGCGGCACCTCCGGCGCCCCCGTCATCGATCCCCGCTTCTCGATTCTCTCGACCTTGAAACCTGTTCCCGAGGACTGATCCATGCCCGTTCCCAAGAAGCGCGTCTCCCGCAGCCAGCGCGATCAGCGCCGCGCCCACGACGCCCTGGTGCTCACCGCCGCGATCGAGTCCTGCCCGGACTGCGGCGCGTCGAAGCTCCGCCACCGCGTGTGCGACGCCTGCGGCAGCTACCGCGGCCGCAAGATCTTCTCCGACAACGACGCGGCCCCCGAAGCCAAGTAGGCGGCGTGGCCGATCCGCGCCCGATCGCGCTCGACGCCTTCGGGGGTGATCGGGCACCGGAGGCCATCCTCGAGGGCGCCGCCTTGGCGATCTCGCAGGGGGTACCGGTCCTCCTCGTTGGCGACACCGAACGGCTGCGTGGGAAGATCCCGCGCGGTGCAGAGGTGGTGCATGCCCCGGAGATCGTGGGCATGGACGAGCCGGCGTCTACGCCGCTCCGTCGTAAGCCGAACAGCTCGATCCGTCGGGTCTTTGAGCTGGTCCGCGATGGTACTGCGCAGGCCGCGGTCACCTGCGGGCACTCGGGCGCGGCGATGGCGTGCGCGCTGCACGTGCTCGGTCCGCTCCCGGGCGTCGACCGCCCGCCGCTGTGCACCGTGGTGCCGCGGAAGGATGGCGGTCAGCTCGTGCTGCTCGACCTCGGCGCCAACGTGGACTGCAAGCCCCAGCACCTCGCCCAGTTCGCGGTGCTCGGCGAAGCCTACGCCCGCGCCGTGCTGAAGCTGGAGCGGCCCCGGGTGGGCCTGCTCGCCAACGGAGAGGAGCGCGGCAAGGGCAACACCCAGGTACGGGCGGCGTTCGTCGAGATCGAAGCGCTGGACCTCGCGTTCGTGGGCAACGTGGAGCCGCTCGGCGCGCTCCGCGGCGAATGCGACGTGCTGGTGTGCGATGGGTTCGTCGGCAATGTGATGCTCAAGACCGTCGAAGGCACCGTGGAGGTCGTCGGCCACGTGCTCAAGGAGGAGCTGCGGCGGCGGCCGGGGGCGCTCTTCGGGCGCTGGCTGCTCGCGGGCTCCTTCCGGCGTTTCCGCCAGCGCACGACCTACGACAGCGTCGGCGGCGCCATCCTCCTCGGGGTCGACGGCGTGGCGGTCGTGGGCCACGGCCGGGCGGATGCCCGCGCTGTCGCCAGCGCGTTGCGGTATGCGCGGAGCTGCGCCAACGCCGGCCTGCTCGCGGCGATGCGCAAGGACGTGGCGAATCGCCTGGTCGGGCCCGGAACGGCCGGCTGAGCAGCCGGGCGGCTCGGCACGACTCTACGGGGTTCCCCCTCCCGGCCCACCTCCACCCTCGCGAGCCAGGACCGGCGTCGGCGCCGCGCCGTGAGTGCATTCCGACCGGCCCGGAGAAAGCCCGTGGCACGGCGCGCCCGCGGGGTTAGGCAGCGACATCCGAGGACGAACCAGATGGCCAACGACGAATCCACCCGCCGTGTGACGGAGCTCATCGCCGATTCGCTGGGGGTGAACCTCAGTGAGGTCGTTCCCGACGCCTCCTTCATCGATGATCTCGGCGCCGACTCGCTGGACATCGTGGAGTTGGTGATGGCGATCGAGAAGGAGTTCGCGATCGAGATCCCGGATGAAGATGCCGAGAAGATCTCGACCGTGCGCGACGCGATCGACTACATCAACAACAAGGTCCCGAAGTAGCACGTGAATCGCAGGGTGGTGATCACCGGCCTCGGCGCGGTGACGCCGTGTGGCAACGACGCTCCTCGCACCTGGGATTCCATGGTCGCGGCGCGTTCCGGAACCGGGCTGGTGTCGAAGTTCGACGCCTCGGCGATGCCTGTGCGCATCGCGGCCGAGGTCAAGGGCTTCGAAGTGGAGAAGCGGGTCGACAAGAAGCTCGCCCGCCGGTTGGACGTGTTCGCGCAATACGCGATGTTCGCCGCCGACGAAGCGCTGGAGCACGCGGGCCTCACCGGCTCTGAGGAGGGCGATGAGCGCCTCGGGGTGTACGTGGGCACGGGCATCGGCGGCCTCCAGGAGATCGTCAACGGCAGCCGGCTCTTCGATCAGCAAGGGTGGAAGGGGCTCTCTCCGTTCTTCATCCCGCGTGCGCTCACCAACCTCGCGGGCGGTCAGATCGCGATCCGCTACGGCGCCCAGGGCCCGTCTCTGTGCGTCACCACCGCGTGCGCTACGGGGAACCACGCGATCGGGGAAGCGTGGCGGGCCATCCGCTACGACGAGGCGGATGTGATCATCGCCGGCGGCTGCGAAGCCGCCGTCACCCCGGTCGGCCTGGCCGGCTTCATGGTGATGCGCGCGCTCTCCAAGCGCAACGACGACGGCGCCACCGCCTCCCGCCCGTTCGACCGGGACCGCGACGGCTTCGTCATGGGCGAAGGCGCCGGCATCGTCGTGCTCGAGGAGCTGGAGCACGCCAAGGCGCGCGGCGCCACGATCTACGCCGAGGTCATCGGCTACGCGCTCAACAACGACGCCTGGCACGACACGGCGCCATCCCCGGGCGGCGCCGGCGCGGCGCGGTGCATGGCGCTCGCGCTCCGCAGCGCCCAGATCTCCGCCGACGCGGTGGACTACATCAACGCCCACGGCACCAGCACCCCCCAGAACGACGTGTCGGAGACCCAGGCCATCAAGACCGTCTTCGGCGATCACGCGAAGCGGGTCCTGGTCTCCTCCACCAAGGGCGTCACCGGGCACCTCCTCGGCGCGGCCGGCGGGGTGGAGGCGGTGGCGAGCGTCATGGCGCTGCACACCGGCATCGTGGCGCCCACGGCGAACCTGGTGGAGCCCGACCCCGAGTGTGATCTCGACTATGTGCCCCGCGAAGCGCGGATGGCGCGGCCGAAGATCGCGATCTCCAACAGCTTCGGCTTCGGCGGGGTGAACGCCACGTTGGTTTTCCGGAGGTTCGAGGGCTGAGGAGCCCGGAGTTGCCGCGTGAGGGGGAACGGAGCGGGGTTGCGGCGTCGGTTGGGCGGTCGGCTGGAGGTGGGGCGATCTGACCGCCGGAACCCAGACCGTTGATCCTGGGCCGGTCGAGGACGTGGCCGCGGGCAGGTCTACCCACGAGGCCCACGCAAAGACGCGGAGGCGCAAAGTCGAAGGGCGCCTGGTAGGCGTGCTTCATGCCAGCGGGACGCGGCTGCGGCGATCCGCCCAAGGAACGCCCTGGGTGACGGCGTCACCCGCCGAGTTCCTTGGCCTCGGCGGCCTGTCATACGGCCTGAGCCTGAAGAAGATCGTGAAACAACCTAGACAATCGCTGGGAACCGGATTACGGCCGCATCTGAGGTAAAGATGCCTTCGATCCTGAGAGTTTCGCCACATCTGACTCCCGAAGAGGTGGTGGCGCGG
>CAIXRH010000280.1 GCA_903921785.1 uncultured Pseudomonadota bacterium | reverse complement strand
GCCGACCTTGAAGAGGATGGACGCGCGGAGCAGACCGTAGGCATCGGAAGCGGCAACCGCTCGCTCACGGAGTTCGACGGGATAGGGACGTGGCATGGATGATCAGCCTCAAAAGCCCGATCATCCTAACAAGAAGAAAGCGATCTGTCTAGGCGGATTATTCGGGATCGACCTGCAAGCAAACCGCTGTCAGAACGAGCTGCGAGGGTGGTCAGATTGACCGGGGGCCGCTTCGAACACGTTGGTGTCGGCCCAACGCGGGGCCGGCCCGCTGCCACCCGAAGCGTCGGCCACGGGGTTCGGCCGCCGATGGTTCAGGAGGACGTGCAGCTCAGGGTGCACGTGTCGTAGTCTTCGCCGCAGGTGGTGTCGCAATCCGTGTCACACGCCATGTCGGTGTCGTTGCCGCCCGCGTCGACGCACTCCTGCTTGCAGGTGGTGACGCAGTCGGCCTGCTCGGTCTTGCACGTCTTGTTGCATTCCACCGTGGGGTCGATCATGGCGGAGCCGCTGAGGGTGCAGGCGCAGAGGAACGTGGAGAGGAGGAGCGTGACGTAGTGCATGGTGGGCCCGAGCCCTGGCGGAGCAAACGAAGCGGTCTCGAGAGTGAGTCCGCGATCGGCGGTCAGGGCTGCTCGGCATCGAGCAAGAGCGGGGCCGGGCCAAGGATCGCCATCATTTCAGGCCTTTGCGGAGCACGGCCTGGGGCTGCCACCGCCCAGGGCATCAGGATCGCGGGGTGGACCCGTCAATCTGATGGGCGAGGCCGGTGCCGATCGCCGCCAACAACGAGAGCGCCTCCGCGAGTGGCAGCCCCACCACCCCGGTGTAGCTGCCCACGACGCGGTCCACGAGCGCGCCGCCGCCGCCCTGGATCGCGTAGCCACCGGCGCGGTCGAGCGGCTCGCCGCTCTCGACATAGGCCTGGATGTCGGCGTCGCTCAGCCTCCGGAAGCGCACGGACGTGGTGACGACCCGGGAGAGCTCACGCTCGCCGAGGCGGACCACCACCGCCGTGTGTACCTGATGGGTACGCCCGGACAGCCGCAGCAGCGTCTCCACCGCCCGCTCGGGCGTCCCTGGCTTCCCAGGAATCCACTCGCCGAGCGCCACGGTGGTGTCGGCGGCGAGCACCGGCAAGAGCCCCGAGGGTCCCGACGCGTCGGCGGCACGGGCCTTCTCCCGCGCGACCCGCAGCGCATAGGGTTTCGGCCGCTCGCCTGGGCGTACCGACTCGTCGGTGTCCGTGGGTCGGATCAGCAGGCTCACGCCGGCCGCCTCAAGCAGCTGCCGCCGCCGCGGCGACGCCGACGCCAAGACGATCGGCCCCACTACCGGTTCCGTAGCCGGTGTTCGCGGCGCACACCGGCTTCCAACGCGCGGCGTCGATCGTCGTCGTTCTCCGGGAGAAGTCGGGGAACGAACGCCCGCGCCCCGTCGGGCTCCAACGCCACGAAGGTGAGGTAGGCGCTGGCGGTGTGGGTGCGCACGCCGGTGAGCGGGTCTTCGCCCTCCACCTTCACGCCGACCTCCATCGACCGGTTCCAGGCGGCGTTCACCGCTGATCGGAAGATGGCGATGTGGCCGCGCTGGATGGCGTTGTGGAAGACCAGCTCGTCGATGCTCGCGGTGACCACCTGCTTGCGGCAGAAGCGCTGCGCGGCGATTGCGCCGCACACGTCGATCCAGGCGGCCACCTGGCCGCCGAAGATCGTGCCGATCGCGTTGGTGTGCTCCGGGAGCACCAGCTGGGTCATCTCGACCCGGGTGCGGGAGACCGCTACTTCTCCAGGAGCCACGCGCTCACCTCGACGGCCCCGCCGTAGGTGAGGCCGAACGCCTGGTCCTTCGCCGCGACGCTGGCCACGTCCCGGAGGTTGGAGGCGCCGAGCTGCGGCACCACATACACCCCGAAGCCCATGCCCTTCTTCATCTCCATCCCCATGCGGAACTGGGCGACGACGTTGAACCCGGAGGAGGCGGTCTTCGCCTTGGTCATCGCGTCCCCGGTTTCGCCCATGTAGCCGAAGTAGCGGACGCGCACGCCCGGCATGAACACGCCCTCGATCTCCTGGGCGATCATCCGCTTCTCGGCGACCATCGCGAAGCCGGCGCCGAGGTCGAGCTGATCGTCGGTGAGGCCGCCGATGGTGTCGATCGCCTGGAGGCTGAAGTGCAGCCCGTGCGCCCGGTAGTCGAGCGACGGGGCCCAGCTGGTGCCGTCGCTGAGGCCGCCGAGGTTGGCGGTCGCGCCGAAGCCGGCGAACGCGGTGGAGGGGGCGAGGGCGCCCGCGAGGAGGGCGAGACCGAGGAACTTCTTGAACATGCGTGACTCCGTGACCCGAGGAGCATTCACCCGATCCCTTAACGGGTCAAGTTTTCTCACGACCGCCCGCGGCGCCATTCTCGCCTCGGAGGCTCCTCGACCGCGACGTCCCCGTCGGGAAAGACCGTGGAGCGCCGCCCCCCCTTCGACACCCTCGTCTCCTCGAGTCGCACGACGGATCCGGGCGTTCACCCGCCCTCTGGCCCGCAACACGCCGCGCCACCCGCCGCGCCGGCGGCCCAGGGGTACCCCGCATCCGTGCGATCGTCGTACCCGGGGTCGAAGACCTGCACGTGCACGTGACCGCTCACCTCGGTGGCGGCGGCGTCGACGAGGAGGAAGCCGTTCGCGGTAGCCATCCCGAGGACGTTGCTGCTGCCCTGGTGGCCGCCAGCGGCGGTGGCGATGAGCCGCCCATCGACCCGCGCCAGGGAGACGCGGAGGAGCTCCACGCGACCCGGCGCGCGCTTGAGCGGCCTGGCCAGTTCGGCTTCCACGATGGGGAGGAACGGGCGCGGGTCGCCCATCAGCGTGCGCAGCGCCGGCCGCACGAACTGGAGGAAGTTCACCATGCAGCTCACCGGATTGCCCGGGAGGCCGAAGAACGGGCGCCCGTGGAGGGAGCCGAACGCGAGGGGCTTCCCCGGCTTCATCGCCACGCGCCAGAACTCCACCGCGCCGAGCGCCTCCTTCACGAAGTCGAAGTCGCCGACGCTGACGCCTCCGGTGGTGACCACGAGGTCCGCCACTTCGGCGGCTTCTGCGAAGCGCTGCCGCAGCGCCGCCGGATCGTCGGGGCAGTTGCCGAGGTCTACCGGGATCGCGCCGGCCGCCGCGGTGAGCCCGACGAGCGCGTGGTTGTTGCTGCTGTAGATCTGTCCGGGGCCCAGGGGTTGTCCCGGGGGGATCACCTCGTCGCCGGTGGAGAGGATCGCGACGCGCGGCCGGGCGCCGACCTGCACCTCCGTAAGCCCGAGGCTCGCAAGCAGCCCCACCGCGCCGGCGCCGAGGCGGTGACCGGCGGCGAGGACCGTGGTGCCGCGGGCGACGTCGCTGCCGCGCCGGCGGATGTGCTGCCCGAGGCGGGCGGCTCCGGCGAAGCGCACCTTGCGGCCGTCGACCTCCGCGTCTTCGACCATGATCACGGCGTCCGCACCCGCGGGCACCGGGGCGCCGGTCATGATTCGGGCGGCGGTACCCGAGGCGACGGCCCGGGTCGCGGGATGGCCAGCGGCGATGGTCTCGCCGATCGCCAGCTCACCGGGCACGTCGGCCGCGCGTACGGCGAAGCCGTCCATCGCGGAGTTGTCCCAGGGGGGGAGGTCGAGGCCGGAGACCACGGGCTCGGCGAGCACGCGCCCGTAGGCGTCGGTGAGCGCCACCCGCTCGGTGCGGCCGGGCGGCAGGCTCGCGAGGATGCGGGCGAGCGCCGCTTCGACAGTCAACATCCTACTGCTCTATCTTGAGCTTCTGCCCCGGGTAGATCGTCGAGCCCCGGATGCCGTTCCAGGACTTGAGCTCCGCGACGGAGCAGTCGTACCGCTCGGCGATGGTGCCCAACGTGTCCCCACGGCGGACCGTGTACTTCACGACCTTCGGCGCGTCGGATTTGGACTCCGCCTTGCTCTCGCTCTTGCTGGACTTGCTCTCCGCCTTGCTCTCGCTCTTGCTGGACTTCGCGGCGCTGTCGCTCACGGGGGCGGAGCCGACCTTGAGCTTCTGCCCGGCGAGGATCTTGTCGCCCTTCATCCCGTTGAGCTTCTTGAGCTCGCTGATGGACAGGCCGTACTTGCTGGCGATGGAGGAGAGGGTGTCCCCCGACTTCACCGTGTGGGTCTTGGACACGGTGCGGGAGGAGCTGCCTTCCGAAGCGGGCTCCTTGGCCTTGCTGGCCGACGAGGCTTCGCTGCCGGACGAGCTGGAGCTCCCCGCATCGCCGCTCGGGCCCACCTCCACCGAGGCGGTGCTCCCGGGGCGCGCGGGCACCACGAGCTCCTGGCCGACCTTGATGCGGCTCTTGCTGCTCAGGTGGTTGAGCCGGGCGATCTCGCCGGAGTCCACCCCGTACTTCTTGGCGATGCTCGCCAACGTCTCCTTCCGCTTCACCACGTGCCGGGCGAGCGTGACCCGCTCTTCCGGCGGCACCTTGGCGAAGGCGACGGTGAACTTGTCCTTGGTGCCGGGGGGGAGCCGGACCGACCACTTCTCCAGGTCGGGAGGGAGGGCCCAGCGGCGGAGCGCGGGGTTGTACTCGAGGATCTCCTCCTCCTTCACCCCGGCGCAACGGGCGATCACGTCGAGCCCGGTGGCGCCGGGCACGTCGACCGTGTCGTAGGCGAAGGCGTCCTGGTACTTCACGCCCACGAAGCCGTATCGTTCGGGGTGTTTGCCGATGATCGCGGCCGCGATGAGCTTCGGGACGTAGTTCTGCGTCTCGGGGTGGAGCGCGTCCTTCTCGACCAACGTCCAGAAGTCGGTGGTGCCGTAGCGCTTCGTCGCCTTCATCACCCGGCCTTCGCCGCCGTTGTAGCTGGCCCACGCCAACCACCAGTCGCCCTCGAACATCTTGGCGAGGTAGGAGAGGTAGTCGAGCGCGGCGTGGGTGGCCTTCACCGGGTCGCGGCGCTCGTCGATCCACCAGTCAAGGCGGAGGCCGTACTGCCGGCCGGTGGCGGGCATGAACTGCCAGAGGCCGGCGGCCGCCACGTAGCTGGTGGCCGAGGTGGTGAACCCGCTCTCGATCATCGAGAGGTACACCAGATCCCGAGGCATGCCGCGCTCTTCGAGCTCGGCGTGCATCATCGGCATCCAGTGGGTGGAGCGCATGAGGTAGCGCGCGTAGTACTTCCGCCCCTTGCCGAGGAAGTACGTCATCCACTTCTTCACCATGTCGTTGGTGGCGATGGGGATGTCGAATTCTTTGGGATCAACCTTGTCGAGCTGCAGGGGGTCCAGCGCGGTGGCGCCCAGCGGGTCCATGTAGAACTCGACGGGGGTCTCCGCGCCGATGGCGCCGGTGTAGCCGAGCTCGGCGAGGCGCTCCTCGGCCAGCTCCTTGGAGGACGCGGCCGCGGCCGGGGCCGAAGCGTCGTCCCCCTCGATCTGCGCCCAGATGCTGTCGGGCTTGCTGTCTTCTTCGGGCTCGACGGCGGGCTCGGTGGCGGAGGGCGGGTCTCCCCCGTCGGCGGACGGCGCGAGCGCATCCGCGGGGGTGAGCAGCGGCTTCGCCAGCGCCGGGGGCGCCACCAGAAGGCCAGCGGTGAGGAGGAGGCCCGAGAGGAGGGAGGGCCAGGAGGGGATGGGGGACATGAAGGCGGGAGCGGTGTGTAACGCACTTCGTGTTCGTGTTCCTCCCCGGGCGGCGACTTCGCGACGGGGCAGGTGGATCACCCGGGGTCGGGCGGCGTGCAGACCCCGTCGTCGCAGGTGCCCCAGCACGCGACGTCGCCGCCGAGGGTGACGCCGCAGGCGTGGCCGCCGCCGCAGGAGAGGGTCGAGAGCGCCTCGGACGGGGGCGTCCAGCCCTGCGCGCCCCAGCAGAAGGGGTAGCCGGAGGCGTCGAGCCCGCAGGCCGCGTCGCCGCCCCGGGAGACGCAGAGGTGGGTGAGGGGGGTCTCGGGCGCGTCCGTCACCACGGCGCCGTGGTCCGTGTCTCCCTCGGGGGCGACGCAGGTGGGGCCTTCGCCCTCGCGAGCGGCGCAGACGACCGGGTCCCGGCCGCCGCCCAGGGCGACCTCGGCGTAGCCGGAGCCGAGCTCCTCCGGAGGGGCGTCCCAGGACCCCTTCCAGGCCAGGGTGCCCGCGAGATCGATGGTCGCGACCCCCTCCCCCTCCCACGCCAGATCATGAACCGGGGTCTCCGCGTCGAACTCCCAGTAGCCCACGCAGGCGACCCGGCCGTCCGCGTACCGGCCGCAGACCGTCCCGCTCGAGCCCTGGACCTCCTCCACGGGGCCGACGAGCCCTTCCCGGGGGGCCCAACCCCAGCAGCGGATCGCGCCGTCCGCCGCGCGCCGACCGCAGGCGTAGTCGGGGTTCTCGGCGGTCCGTTCGAGCCAGATGTCGTCGAAGCGGACGTCGGGCGGGCGGGAGATGCCCACGTCGAAGTAGGGCTGGTCGGACTCCCACACCGGCGCGAGGATCGGGCCCCAACACTCGAAGCAGCCGTCGGCGTGGAGACCACAGCTCATCGCGTCTCGCGCGGCCACGGCGACCCACGGACTCGGGTCGGGGCAGGCGGGCGCCCGGGTCGCCGGCGAGTCGTCGGGCGACTCGCCGCACCCCGCGAGGGTGGCGACAGCGAGCGCGGCGAGGTGGAGGCGGCGCATCCGGCGACGTAGCGCCATCGTCGGCCCGTCGCACGTCGGGATACGGGACCGTATGCGTCTGGTCCTGCTGCTGCCGGCGCTCCTCGCCTGCGCGCCGGAGGAGGCGACGATCCCCGCGCCCCCCGCGGCCGACTGCGCCTCCGCCCTCGCCGACAACGCGCTGTCGCCGGACGCGACGCCGGTCTTCACGGAGGACTTTGGCCGTTGGAACGGACTCGGGGACGTCTGCGCCGACGGGAAGCCGGTGGTGGTCTACGGGGACCTCACCATCAGCGGCGACCAGCCCGAGCTGGAGCGGCTCCGCTGCGTCCAGGCTGTGAGCGGCCGGCTCGACCTCTCCGGCGACCTGCCCCCGATCCCCGAGCTCCTCCCCGACCTCCGCCTCGCGGGCACGGTCGCCATCTGGGACTACCCGATCACGTCGCTCGCCGGCCTGGAGCGGGTCTTCTCCCGTTCGAGCGCGCTGCACGTCTCGGGCGACAGCTCCCTGACCGACGTCGGAGCGCTGGCCTGCGCGCCCGACGTCGCGGTCGACCTGGGCCCGGGGGCCGGGCGGGTCCGGCGGGTCGACCTGTCCTCCGCGGTCTCGGGCTCCTTCCGCATGGAAGACGAGCGCGGCGTGGAGCACATCGCCGCCTCGGCGCAGACCCGGGGGCTCGACATCGACGTCAGATTCGCACCCGGCCTCCTCGACATCCTGGTCCCCGAGGGCGGCGTGGCCGGGCAGGTTTGGGTGCGCAGCGCCCCGCAGCTCCAAGCCGTCGACGTCGCGGCGCAGGGCCTCTGGCTCGAGGACACCCACGCGCTCCAGTGGGTGGAGGTGACGCTCGACCCGCCTCCCGGCGTCTTCTCCACGCTGATGATCAGCGGGGCCGGGAACCTCCGCCGCCTGTCCCTCACCCTCCGCGCCCCGGAGAGCTCCCTCGTCCTCGACGGCGTCGAGTCGCTCGAGGCCATCGACGGCGGCGCCGACGGCACCTGGTACGACGAGGTGTACCTCTCCCGCACTGGTCTCCACGACCTGGGATTCCTCGCCAACGTCACGCGGATCGAGGGCTCGCTGGTTCTCATGGAGAACGAGGCGCTCGCCGACGTGTCGGCGCTCGGGCGGCTGGAGTCGATCGGCGGCGACGTGTGGGTGGAGGGCAACGACGTGACCGCGGCGGAGGTGCGGCAGGTGCTCGCGGGGGTGGACATCGCGGGGACGGTCACCATCGAGTGAACGGCGGCCGTCGTTGCCCCCGCGTCACGCTACGCTGCCTCGATGTTCCTCTCCGTTCTCCTCGCCTGCACCCCCGCAGACGACTCCGGCGCCGACCGTCGCCCGCACGACTCCGGTGCCGAGGCCGCGGCCCGGCGTGTACCCGCGGAGTGGGAGCCCCAGGCGGCGGTTTGGCTCCAGTGGCCGCAGCGCTGGGAGTCCAGCTACGAAGATGCGTTCGCGCACATCGTCGCCACCGCGGTGCAGTATGAGCCGGTGCATGTGCTCTACAACGACGCAGACACCCGCGCGTCGGCGGTGACGACGCTGGTCGACGTGGGCGGCGTCTCGTCCGCGGTCATCGGCGGCGCGCCGTCGGACGGCGGGTTCATGCTTCACTGGGACGAGATCCCCAATGACTCCGCCTGGATGCGCGACAACGGGCCCCGGTACGTGTGGGTGGACGGGGAGCTCCGCATCCAGGACTGGGGCTTCGACGCGTGGGGCGGTGCGTTCGGGGACATCCCGTACGCGGCCGACGACGCGGTGCCCACGGTGGTCGGGGAGCAGCTCGGCCTCCCGGTGGACGACGTGGCGATCGTCCACGAACGCGGGGACCTGGAATTCAACGGGGTCGACACGGTGATCCTCAATTGGAGCGTGATCGGCGATCCTCACCGCAACCCCGGGATCACCCAGGAGCGCGCGATCGCGGCGATGAAGGAGCAGTTCGGCGTGACCCGGGTGGTGCTCCTCGAAGGCACGCCCGCCGGTGACCTCACCGGCGGCCACGTGGACGGGATCGCGCGGTTCCTCCCCGACGGCCGCGTCGTGGTCGGGGACTGCACCGCCGAGAGCGCCTGCCAGCCGGGCGACGCCGACGACACGATCTACGACGACTCCGCCCGGCGCCTCGCGGACGCGGGGATCGAGGTGGTGCGCTGGCCGTTCGCGGGGAAGGTGCGGTTCAAGAATGTCTGGTTCGACACCGACTACATGAACTGGCTCGTCGGCAACGACTTCGTCATCACCGTGGGCTTCGCGAATCCGGAGACGGACGACGCGGCGAAGGCCCAGCTCGAGGCGTGGTTCCCCGGCCGCGACGTGTACGTCTTCGACACCCGTGAGTCCTGGTACGCCGGCGGCGGGGTGCACTGCCACACCAACGACCAGCCGGCGGAGTGAGCCCGGGGGGGCGCTTCCCCCGGGCCGCCGCTACTTCACCACGCAGAAGCAGTACACGAACTCCTGCACGCTCCCCCACGGGGTCGTGTGGTGCTCCACGCTGCTGTCCACCTTCTGGAAGCGGGTGCCGAACTCGGCGTGGATCCCCGCGGCGTCGTAGCGCACGACGTCGAGGCCGCTGCAGCGCTCGGGCCCCTCTGGACCGAAGGTGGCCACCAGCACGTGCCCGCCGACGCGCACCGCCTTGCGAACCAGCGCCACGTACCGCTCGCGCTCGGCTTCGGTGCGGAGGAAGTGGAAAACCGCCCGATCGTGCCAGAAGTCGACGGAGGCGGGGGGGAGGTCCAGGTTGGTGACGTCGCCGACGATCCACCGCACCCGGTCGGCCCGTTCGCCGAGCCGTTGGCGGGCGCGCTCGATGGCGGCCGGCGCGATGTCCAGGACGGCGACGCCGGTGTAGCCACGATCGAGCAGGTCGTCGGGGAGGGTGGATGCGCCGCCGCCGACGTCGAGGATGTCCGCCGACTTCGGGAGTTGCGCGGCCTCCAGGTAGGCCAGCGAACGATCGAGGTGCGGGGCGTACCAGCTCACCTGATCGACCGCCTTGGCGGTGTAGACCGCCTCCCAGTGCGCGGGCTTGGACATCCGAAGAGCGTATCCGAGGCGCCGCGATGGCCAGGCGCTCCCGCCCGTCTCCGGACCGTGATCCGGCCATCGCCCAGACCGAAATTTATTCTTCGACTGTCGATCGGCGCGGTGCCCGTTCGACCTTGGCACGAACCCGGGTCAACCACCCTCCCCGGGCCCTGGAGCCTCCGAATGTCTGCTGGCCGCTTCGTCTGGCGCGAGCTCGTCTCCGCCTCCCCCGCCGTCTCCTTCTACACCCAGCTCTTCGGCTGGACCGCAAAACCCATGGCCATGGGCGCCGGTTCTTACACCCTCTTCCACGACGACGCCCTCGGCGAGGACACCGGCGGCGCGATGGTTCCCCCGATGGAGGGCGTGCCGTCGCACTGGCTCAACTACGTCACCGTGACCGACCTCGACGCGGCCGCCGCGGCGGTGAAGGCCGGCGGCGGCGCCGTGGTCACCGACGTGATCAAGGTCCCCGGCGTGGGCACCTGGTTCATCGCCACCGACCCCGCGGGCGCCGCGTTCGCCCCGTTCATCGGCGACTCCCCCGGGGCGACGCCCGACCGCAAGGCGCCCCCGGGCACCTTCTGCTGGGCGCAGCTCCTGACCGGCGACGTGGAGGCCGCCGTTGCCTTCTACACCCGCGTCTTCGGCTGGTCCACCGCGCCGATGGGCGAGGTGATCGTGCTCTCCACCGGCGACGTGCAGCGGGCCACCATCGCGCGGTTCCCCGAGGGCCGGGCGATGCCGGCCAACTGGCTCAACTACCTCGCCGTCGCCGACGTGGACGCGAGCTACGCCCGCGCCCTCTCCCTCGGCGCGACGTCGCTCATGGGCCCGGAGGAGATGGGCACGATGGGTCGGTTCGCGGTGCTCGCGGATCCGTGCGGCGCGGTGTTCGCGCTTTGGACGCAGAAGGCGTAAAGGAGCCGCGATGCCGTACCTCCTCCTCATCTACCAGGACGAACGTGAGCTCCCCTCGCGCATCGCCGCCGATCCCACCTTCCTCGCCGGCTTCAAGGAGCTCAGCGACGCCCTGAAGGCCAGCGGCGAGCTCCTCGGCGGCGACGCCCTGGAGCCCACGCCGATGGCCACCAGCGTACGGGTGCGCGGCGGGGACGTCCTGCTCACGGACGGCCCCTTCGCGGAGACGCGGGAGCAGCTCGGCGGGTTCTTCCTCATCCAGGCGCCCGACCTGGACCGGGCGATCGAGGTCGCGCGGCGCATCCCTGCCGCGAAGTACGGCACGATCGAGGTGCGTCCGGTCAAGGTGTGGCCGGGATCGATGTAGGCCCCGAGCTCGCCCGCCTCGTCCGTTCCGAACACGGGCGGCTGGTGGGCGGGCTCGCGCGCGTCACGGGCGGGGACCTCGCCCTGGCGGAAGACTGCCTGTCGACCGCGGTCACGGCGGCGCTGGAGCAGTGGCCGGCGGAGGGAATTCCCGCTTCGCCGCTGGGCTGGCTCCTCCGGGTCGGGAGGTTCAAGGCGCTGGACCAGCTCCGCCGCCGCCGCTTCGTCTCCCCGGACCCGGTGCCTGACGCGGAGGTGGAGCCGGCGGAGCCGGAGGCGCTCGGCGACGATCGACTCCGTCTGGTGTGCACCTGCTGTCACCCGGCCCTGGCGATTCCCGCCCAGGTGGCGCTCACCCTCCGCACCGTCTGCGGGCTCTCCACCGACGAGATCGCCCGCGCTTTCCTGGTGGACCCGGTCACCATGGCCCAACGGCTGGTCCGGGCCCAAGCCAAGATCCGCACCGCGGGCATCCCCTACGAGGTGCCCGAGCCCGACGCGCTCCCCGCGCGCCTCGCCGGCATCCTCCACGTGATCTACCTGGTCTTCACCGAGGGGTACGCGGCCACGCGTGGCGACGACCTGCTCCGTCCGGACCTCTGCGCCGAAGCGTTGCGGCTCGGCGGGCTGATGGCGGGCCTCGTCCCCGAGGCGGCGGAGGTGCATGGGCTCAACGCGCTGCTGCTCTTCCAGGACGCCCGGCGGTCCGCTCGGGTCGGGCCGCACGGCGAGCTCGTCCGGCTCGAAGACCAGGATCGGAGCTTGTGGAGCGCGACGCGGACGCGGGCGGGCGCCGGGGCGTTGCGTCGGGCGTTGGCGCTGGGCCCCCCGGGCGCCTACACGCTCCAGGCGGGGATCGCCCTGGAGCACATGCGGGCCCGCCGTGCGGAGGACACCGACTGGCCGGCGATCCTGGCGTTGTACGCGGCGCCTCGCCGCGCTCACCCCCGGTCCGCTGGTGGAGATGAACCGCGCGGTCGCCGAGGGGAAGGTGCACGGCCCCGCGGCTCAGCTCACGCGCCTCGACGCGCATCCGCTCCCCACCCACGCCCTCTGGCACGCCGGCCGGGCGGACGCCCTGGAGCGGCTCGGGCGCCCGGACGAAGCCGCGGCGGCGCTAAGGGCGGCGCTGGCGAGGTGCGAGAACGCGGTGGAGCGGGTGGAGCTGGAGCGGCGGCTGGTGGGGGTGGAGGGGGAGTGAGCCTACCCGAACCGCGGCCACCCCGACATCGACCAGCCGAGCCACAGAAGCGCGACGACGAACGCCAGCCCGACGCCCGCGAGCACGCAGCCGACCGCCACCCCGGCTACGAAGCCGGGGCCGGGGAAGTGCGAAGGAGAGGGCGGCGAGGCATCGAAGGGGCTCGGCGGCGAGGCGGGGCTCGGCGGCGAGGCGGGTCTCGGCGGCGCCGCGACCGGAGTGGGCGCCGGCGCGAGGTCGTCGACCAGCTCGGCGGCGCGGGCAGAAGGAGAGGGCGTGGGTACGATCGGCGTTTCGGGGGCGGACGGCGCTCCCGGTGCCCCTGGGCGCACCGTCCGCACGCCCGGCGGAGCGGGCGGCGCCACGGTCACGGGGGGGGCGTCTGACGGCGCCGCGTCCACGGGCACCACGCTCCGAGAGACCCGAAACACCGGGGGCGACGCCCCGGCGCCCGCCGGCAGCGCACCGGAGAGCCGCTCGATCGGCTGCGGCAGGTCCGTCACGGGCGTCCTGCGGCCCCCGGACGGCGCCCCTCCCGGGGGCGACGCCTCGACCGACCTCGGCGTCACCGTGCGCGTGGCGACCAGCGCGGAGGAGGGCGGCGGCGGCATGGACAGGGCGGTCGCTCGGGGCGACGGCGGCGCCGGGGGGACCGAGCGCGGCGCGAGCACCCGGGCGAGGTCGGCCAGGGCCGTCTCCATGGTGTCGGGCTCGGGAGGCAGAGGCGGGCGGAGGATGTCGAGGAGGGCCGACACGCTGGCCGGACGACGGTCGCGGTCCACCTGGAGGCAGGCGGAGATCGCCTGAATGTAGCGGTCGGGGAGCGTAGGCACGTGCACGCGGGGATCGGTCCAGCGGCCCGCTGCCGCGCTGGTGAAGCGCTCGTGGTGGTTCCCGGGGAACGCCATCTGGCCGGTCGTCATCCAGTAGAGGATGCACCCGAGCGAGAAGAGGTCCGCGCGAGCGTCGACGTCTCGCGGGTCGAACGCCTGCTCGGGCGCCATGAACCCCGGGGTGCCGAGGTGGACGCGCCCCAGGGTGAGCCGGCTGTCCGCCTCCGTGAGCAGCTTCACCACCCCGAAGTCCGAGACCTTGGCCACCCGAAGCCCGCCGATCTCGCCCACCAGCACGTTCGCAGGCTTGAGGTCCCGGTGCACCATTCCCTCGGCGTGGGCCGCCGCCACCCCGGCGCAGACGTGGGCGAAGAGCCGGTCGATCATCGCGTATTCGAGAGGCTCGCGGCCGAGGAGTTGATCGAGGTTGAGCCCCTCCACGAACTCCATCACCAGCGCCGGCTGCCCTCCGACCTCCACCACCTCCACCAGGGCGACGATGTTGGGGTGGCGCAGCCGCGACTGCGCCTCGGCCTCCTGCGCGAAACGTTCACGGGTCTGGGGCCCCGCGAGGTCGAGCACCTTCAAGGCGAAGGGGGTGCCGGTGGCGACGTCGCGCACGCGGTACACCGAGGCCATGGCGCCTCGCCCCACCTTCCGCTCCACGATGAAGCGGCCGATCCGGTCGCCCTCGTCGATCACCGCGCCTCCCTCCGGGGACGTAACGCGGGCCCGGCCGGCGCACGCTCGCGGTTCGTTCGGGTTAGCGGCCGACGATGTTCGGCAACAACCGCTTCATGTGGCTGCGGGTCGTGCTCTGGGGGGTGATCATCGTGATGATCACCTTCATGCTTCGGAAGCCCGAGGTGGGCGACGAGGTGGGCCGCGCCGCGCTCGACGCGATGGGGATGGCGCCTGCCCCTGAGTGGACGGAGTTGGTGCGTCCGGCTGGCGTGCCCGACGCCGACCAGGCGGGCGATGCCTCGGCGGTCTTCGGCGTCGTCGCCGGGTTGGACGCGGCGTGTGTCCCCCCGGGAACCACGTTGAAGCTCACGGTGGGACCGAAGGGCCTGGAGGCCGCGGCGGTGAAGGGGTACGCTACCGAGTGCGCCGCGAAGACCGTCTGGGGCGCTGGCTGGCCGGCCATCTCCGCGCCGGTGGAGCTCGAGCTCTCGCGCTGAAGGCGGCTCAGCCGTTCTCCGCTGCCCGCTCCTCGACGACCGGCTCGCCGCGGAGCCCCATCGCGCCCAGGCGCGCCAAGGTCCACTCCGCGAGCTCGCTGTACTGGCTGGCCGCGCGCGAGTGGGGGTCGAAGGAAAAGACGTCCTGTCCGGCGAGCTGGGCCTTGGGGATCGCGGCGTCCGCGCTCACTTGGACGGGCGCGAGCAGCTCGCCCCAGTTCTCCTGGAGGAGCTGGGAGATCGTCGCGTTGGTGCTTGCGTTGCGCTGATCCACGCGGGTGAGGAGGAGGCCGAGGACCGCGAGCTTGGGGTTGAGCGCGCGCTGCACCTCGTCCACCGCGCCCAGGAGTCCCTCCACGCCGGAGACCGAGAGCACCGCCGGGTTGCACGGCACGAGTACACAGTCAGCGGCGACGAGCCCGTTGATCGTGAGGTTCCCGAGGTTCGGCGGGCAGTCCAGGAGGATGATGTCGTAGTGGGTTCGGCTCACGCTCAGCAGCTCGCGGAGCACCAGCTCCTTGCCGATGCGCGTGGAGAGGCGGTTCTCGGCCCGGGCAAGCTCCGGGCAGCCCGGGGTGATCTCCAGGTTGGGGATCTTCGTGCCGACGGCCACCTCGGCGACCTCGCGCGTCGTCGGCTCCTCGAGGAGCTCGGCGAGGCTGTCGCCGCCGACGTGGACCAGCTCGCGGAGCGCGAGGTGAACGTGCGCCTGGGCGTCGAGGTCCACGAGCAGCACGTGCTGCCCGTAGTAGCGGGCGAGCGCCGCCCCGAGCGACACCGTCGTGGTGGTCTTCCCCACCCCGCCCTTTTGGGCTGCGACCGCGATCACCACCGCCTGCCTTTGTCCCGGCGCCAGAGACTTGGCCGGCTTCTTCGCGGCGAAGCTCACCGAACCCATGGAGAGGCGCATCGATCGTTCCGTTCGTCGGATCAGGCTTTCACGTTTCCCTTGACATGTCAAGCGCTGACCTCCGGGATGCTGATGATGCGCATCCCCACCCTCGGCGCTTCGAGCGAACGACAACGAGCGCGCGGTCGCGCTTCGACCCACCCTCGGCGCTCCAGCGGAGCGCGCCGGCGCCGCTCCCCCGCGCTCCTCCGCGACGTCCCCGCAGGCCCCGGGCGAGCCCCGAAAAATCCCTCCCCTGGACGCGCCCACCGTGGCCGGCAATCGGCTATACTCTTGACTCGTCAAGCCGCCCCTCGCCGTCCGCGCTTCCCGCCGCTTCCCGCCGCTTCCCGCCGCTTCCCGCCGCTTCCCGCCGCTTCCCGCCGCTTCCCGCCGCTTCCCGCCGCATCCCCCCGCCGCCGTTCGGACTCCCCATGCCGCCAGCCCCTCCGGCCCCGACCGCCCCCGCGGTCCCGTCCGCCGCCCCCGCTCCCCGCCACTACGACGTCTCGCTGATGGTGCTCACCAGCCTCTTGCTGGCGTTCGGGCTCACCATGGTGTGGTCGGCGTCCGCGTTCGTGGCCCAGGAGGAGACCCGCGACGGCTTCCACTTCGTCACCCGGCAGGTCTTCGCGATCGGGATGGGCCTCGCGCTGGGCATTGCGGCGGCGGTCACGCCGTACCGGCGGCTGCAGAAGTACGCGCCGGCGCTGTACACGACGTCGATCGTGATGCTCGGCGCCGTTTGGATTCCCGGCCTCTCGCACTCGGCGAACGGCGCGCAGCGGTGGTTCGGCGTGGGCGGGCTGCACTTCCAGCCGGCCGAGATGGCGAAGGTGGCGATCCTCATCGGCCTCGCCACCTGGCTCCACAAACACCGGGCGAACATCCACGACGTCCCCAACGTGCTCTTCCCGGCGGCGTGCGGGATCGTTTTCCCGCTGCTGCTGGTGATCATCCAGCCGGACTTCGGGTCCACCGCGATCACCTGCCTGCTCTGCGCGGTGATGTTGTTCTTCGCCGGGCTCCGCTGGTCCTGGATCGTGGCGGTCTTCACCTCACTCACCGCGCTCCTCGCCGTGGTCATGGTGGCCGAGCCCTACCGGCGCGCCCGCCTCCTGAGCTTCCTTGATCCCTTCGCAGACTGCGGCGGGGACGGGTACCAGGTCTGCCAGTCCCTGCTCGCGCTGCACCACGGCGGCCTCGGCGGGCGCGGCCTCGGGGAGAGCTCCGCGAAGCTGCTCTACCTCCCGGAGCCGTACAACGACTTCATCGCCGCCGTGCTCGGGGAGGAGCTCGGCCTGTGGGGCTTCGTGGCGCTGACGGGCCTCTACATCGCCCTCGCCTGGCGCGGCTTCTCCATCGCCCGCCGCGCGCCCGACCTCTTCGGCAGCCTGCTCGCCTCCACCTTCACCGTGATGATCGTCGGGCAGGCCGTGCTCAACCTCGGCGTGGTGCTGTCCGTGGTCCCCAACAAGGGCCTGGTGCTCCCCTTCGTGAGCTACGGCGCGAGCGCGATGATGATGAACATCGCCGCGATCGGCGTGCTCCTCTCCGTCTCCGCGGAGTGCAAGCCGGTGGAGAAGAAGGCGCCGATGTTCGCGCCGGTGCTCAATCCCACGGGGGCGTGATGTTCCGCGGCAAGTTCCGACGCATCCACTTCATCGGCATCGGCGGCTCCGGCATGTCCGGGATCGCCGAGGTCCTCCTCAACATGGGCTTCGCGGTGTCCGGCTCCGACCTCAAGGAGGGCGCCGTGGTGGCGCGGCTCCGCGGGCTGGGCGGCACGATCCACCTCGGGCACCGCCCCGAGAACGTCGAAGGCGCCGACGTGGTGGTGCGCTCCACCGCCGTGCGGGACGACAACCCCGAGGTCATCGCCGCGTTCGCCTCGAAGATCCCCGTCATCCCCCGGGCCGAGATGCTCGCGGAGCTGATGCGGCTCAAGTACGGCATCGCCATCGCCGGCACCCACGGGAAGACCACGACCACCTCGATGGTGGCGAAGTGCCTGCACAACGCCGGGGTGGACCCCACCGTGGTCATCGGCGGCAAGCTCGACACGTTCGGCTCCAGCGCCCGGCTCGGCGCCGGGGAGTACCTCGTGGCCGAGGCGGACGAGTCCGACGGCAGCTTCCTCCTGCTCGATCCCACCGTGGCGGTGATCACCAACATCGACCCCGAGCACATGGAACACTGGGGCGAATTCGACAAGCTCATCGACGGCTTCGTGCAGTTCGCCAACAAGGTCCCGTTCTACGGGTTTTCCGCAGTCTGCTTGGACCATCCGGTCGTACAGCGCATCCTCCCGCGCCTCCGGCGGCGTTACCTCACCTACGGGTTCTCCGCGCAGGCGGAGTACCGGGCGGACCGGGTGCGGCAAGAAGGCCGGTCGCTGCGCTTCCGGGTGTGGCGTCACGGGGAAGAGCTCGGTGAGCTCCACCTCGACCAGCCCGGCCGCCACAACGTGCTCAACGCCCTGGCCGCCACGGCCGTGGCCATGGAGCTCGACATCCCCTTCGCCCAGGTGCAGGCCGGCCTGCAGGGCTTCGGCGGGGTGGACCGGCGCTTCAGCCAACGCGCCGACGTCGGCGGGGTCCTCATCGTGGACGACTACGGGCACCACCCCGTGGAGATCCAGGCCACGCTGTCGGCGGCGGCCGAGGGCTACGAAGATCGACGGATCATCGCCGTCTTCCAGCCCCACCGCTACAGCCGCGTGGCGTCCTTGAAGGACGACTTCTGCCAGTCGTTCAACGCCGCCTCCCAGGTGCTCGTGCTCCCGGTGTACGCCGCCGGGGAAGCGCCCATCGAAGGCGCCACCCAGGAGGCCCTGGTGCAGGGGCTCTCCGACCGCGGCCACCGCGGCGTGCACGCCGTGGCCTCGGTGGATGACGCCGTGGAGGCGCTCGTCGCGCTGGTGCGCCCCGGGGACGTGGTCATCACCCTCGGCGCCGGCGACGTGAACCGCGCCTGTGGGGCGCTCGCGGCCCGGCTCGCGGGGAGCTGAAATGAGCGCGGCCGGCGCGGCGATCGTGCGCGAGGAGGAGCCCATCGCCCGGCACCTCCCGCTGCGCGCGTCGCCCGGCACGTTCGAGAAGTGGATCGAGGTCGCCTCCGAGGCGGAGCTGCTCGCGGTCATCCGGGAAGCCCGGGCGGAGAAGCTGCCGATCCGGGTGGTTCCACCGTTCTCCGACACCCTCCCGCCCGAGGGCGGCGTGGGCGGGGTGGCGTTGCGGTTGGGCGGCGAATTCGAATCCATCGAAGCGGTGGACGGCCGCTGGCGCGTCGGCGCCTCGGTTCCCCTGGCCCGCCTCGCCATCGTGGCGAAGTGGAAAGTGCTCGAGCGCGCCGGGGGCACCGTGTACGACGCGGTGGAGGACGGCTGGTTGAGCCAGGCCATCGTCGGCGCCCGGCGCTTCCGCGGGCGCTCGGTGGAGGTCGTGGAGGGCTGGGTGCCGGAGCCGAAGGCGATGGTCGTGCAGGTCACGCTCGACCCCTCGGTCACCGTGAAGCCGGTGCGTGCGGGCACGGCTTTTCGGGAGCCAGGCAAGCGCACAGACCTCCGCGGGGTGCTCCGGCGCGCGAACCTCCCCACGGTGCGGCTCTACGACGCCGCGTTGGCGGAGGATGATCCGGCGGTCCTGGTGAACCGCGGCGACGCTTCGCCGAAACAACTGCGGCTCCTGGTGCAGGCCGTGCGCGAGCGGGTGCTCACGGCGGCGGGCGTGGAATTGGAAGAACGGCTGGTGGCCCCCGGGCGGGGCGGGAGGTGGTGATGGTGGACAAAAGCACGGCGAAGGTGGGGCTCCTCCTCGGCGGCATCGCGCCCGAGCGGCCGATCTCGCTCAAGAGCGGCGCGGCGGTCGGGAAGGCGCTCCGAGCGCGCGGCTGGAACGTGGTCGACATCGACGTCGGCCGCGACCTCCCGGCGAAGCTGGTGGAGCACGGCGTGACCCACGCCTGGTTGGCGCTGCACGGCCCCCTCGGCGAGGACGGCTGCGTGCAGGGGCTCCTTGAGGTGATGGGAATCCCTTACACCGGGAGCGGGGTGCGCGGCAGCGCCATCGCCATGGACAAGATCGCCACCAAGCGGATGATGTCCGGCACCGGCGTGCCGATGGCGCAGGACCGCGTGTGGCGGAAGGGCGACGAATTCCCCGAGGGACTCACCTACCCGGTGATGGTGAAGACGCCGGAAGGCGGCTCCACGCTCGGCATCCGGAAGTGCCACGACGTGGCGGAGCTCGAAGCGGGCCTGCTCTACTGCCTCGACTTCGCGGAGGAGGTCCTCCTGGAGCAGTTCGTGGACGGCTACGAGATCACCGTGGCCGTGCTCGAAGGCACCCCGCTGCCGGTGGTGAAGATCGAGCCGCTCAACGAGTTCTTCGACTTCGAGGCCAAGTACCAGAAGGGCAAGACCCGGTACCTCGTCCCCGCGCCCATCCCCGACACCGTCGCGCAGGCCGCGCAGAAGTACGCGAAGCTCGCCTACGAGCGCCTCGGCCTCGCCGGGGTGGCCCGCGCCGACTTCATCGTGGACGCCCAGGGAACCCCCTGGTTCCTCGAGATCAACACCCTGCCCGGCATGACCGAGACCTCGCTCTCGCCCATGGCCGCGGGTCAGGTCGGCATGACCTTCGAGGACCTCGTGGAGCGCCTGCTGCAGGGTGCGAAGTGCTGGGTGCCCGCGTTCGACAAGGTGGCGGCAAAGTAGGGGCGGATTCGCGAATTCTCGACTCCAGACGCGTCGGAGCTGCACCGCCCTCTCCGTCGGTCAGGTTGGGGCGCCCCGGCCGAACACGACGCCATCGAGCTTGTTTTTCGGGGTCCCGCGGCGGGCTGACGCCCGCCGCTCCCCACCCCCACTCCCCGACCCTCGCCCCCGGGTGGGGCGAGGGGGGTTCGGGCCTTCGGCCCGTCGGGTCGTGGCGGGAGCTGCGCGTGCGTGGCGTCCCGGGCTACATCGGGGCATGTCCCGCACGCTGTACATCGCGAACAAGAACTACTCCTCCTGGTCGCTCCGCCCCTGGCTCTTGATGCGCGCGCTGGGGGTGCCCTTCGAGGAGGTGCTGCTCCGCTTCGACGACGAGCCCACCTGGGCCGCGTTTCGTGCGCGCTTCCCCTCGGGGAAGGTGCCGGCGCTGATCGCCGACGGGAGGCCGGTCTGGGAGTCCATCGCCATCGTGGAGCACCTCGCCGAGACGGTGCCCGGCGTGTGGCCCGCCGACCCCGGCGCGCGGGCCTGGGCGCGTTCGGCGGCGGCGGAGATGCACGCCGGGTTCGCCACGCTGCGGCAGCGCTGCGGGATGAACGTCGGCATCCGGGTCCGGCTCCACGAGGTACCGCCGGCCCTTCAGAAGGACGTCGACCGCATCGATGCGCTCTGGGCGGAGGGGCTCAGCCGCTTCGGCGGCCCGTACCTCGCCGGCGAGCGCTTCACGGCGGTGGACGCGATGTTCGCGCCCGTGGTCTTCCGGGTGCAGACCTACGGTCTGGCGTTGTCGGCGGCGCCCGCGGCCTGGGTCGCCCGGATGCTGGAGGAGCCGGGGATGCGGGAGTGGTCCGCCGCCGCCCTCGCCGAGCCCTTCCGCGACCTCGGCCACGACGCCGAGTGCCGGGAGTTCGGCGTGTGGACGGCGGATCTGCGGGCGGGGGTTGAACAAGGCGGTCGGTGACGGGCGTACTCTGCCGAGGGTGGGCGGTCCCGCATGCTCGACGGGCAGCTGCCGCGGGGGGCGTTGGCCGGGGCGACACGAGGCCCCCCTGCCGCCCAACGATTCCGCTTGACGCGCTCATCGGGGTTCGGGCCCTACACGTCTGGGCGGGATGCCGCGGATGAGGCGCAGGGGCAGGGGGCAGCCGGGTCGGCGGCCGGTAACGGCAACGTCAAACCCTCCCCCGTGGTGTAGGATCGCCGCCTGATGCCGTCTCCCGAACCCCCCGCGTGTGATACGGCCTGAGCCTGAAGAAGATCGTGAAACAACCTAGACAATCGCTGGGAACCGGATTACGGCCGCATCTGAGGTAAAGATGCCTTCGATCCTGAGAGTTTCGCCACATCTGACTCCCGAAGAGGTGGTGGCGCGGT
>CAIXRH010000279.1 GCA_903921785.1 uncultured Pseudomonadota bacterium | reverse complement strand
CGCCCCCTCGGTCAGCCGTACAACCGGCGACGCGGGGTGGGCCAGCCCGGCTTGCGGTGAACGATTCCAGCCACTTGGGTGACGCCTGTTTGCGCAGCGCCCGGGCTGCCCCCCCCCTCGTTCGTACTCGGGCTGCGATCGTGTCCGCACGATCGGCCTCGCCTGCGACGCCCCGTCGGCTACATTCCCCTCCCCCCCGGAGTCACCCATGACCCTCTCCGTGATCCTCGCTCTGTCTGCGTGCGGCACCAGCACCGATTCTTCCGCGTTCGCGGGCTTCACCACGGGCACGCCCGAGGAGCTCGCCGAGGCGGAGTCCGCCAGCTACGAGCGGCTCTTCGCGGAGGATGGCGAGGCCACCACCAAGCGGGTGGAGGGCCTGCGCACCCTGAAGATCACGGTGGACGAGGTCGCGATGGCCCACACCCGGGTTCAGCAGTACGCGGGCGGGGTGCCGGTGTGGGGTGGCGAGGCCATCGTGCACCTCGCGCAGGACGGGCGCCTCGCCGGCGTCACCGACACCCTCGTGAACAACGTCCAGGTCGACCCCACACCCGACTACTCGGCGGACGAGGCGATCGACCTCGCGGTCGACGCCGCCGACGGCTGGAGCGCCCAGTCCGACGACCCCTCCGCCGACCTCTGGGTCCTCCGCGCCGGGGGCGAGGATCACCTCACCTGGCGGGTCCAGCTCCACGAGCTCCTCGGCGACGAAGCCGACGCCCTCCCGGTGATCTTCGTCGATGCCCACAGCGGCGAGCTGGTCTGGGGCTACGACAACCTCCAGAGCGCCACCTGCTCGGGCACCACCAACTTCTACGGCGCCGTGAGCGTGGACTGCCTGCTCTCCAGCTCCAGCTACTACCTCGAAGACTCGACGGACCTCCTCGGCGCCTACTCCTGGGGGAGCACCACCACCAGCCTCTCCTACGTGTCGAGCACCTCCACCACCTTCGCCAGCTCCACGGCGACGAACAACACGGTCGAGGCGTACTACGTCGCCCAGAAGGTCTACGACTACTACAAGGGCACGTACGGCCGCAACGGCATCGACGGCGCCGGCGGGCCCGCGGCAGTGACCGCCCACGGCTACAACTTCATCACCTCCACCGCCAACTACTCGCGCAGCTACGTCAACGCCTACTGGGACCCGACGGGGCTCTACATGGTCTACGGCGCCGGCGACGGCCGCAACAGCGGCTCGCTCACCACGTTCGACATCGGCGGCCACGAGATGACCCACGGGGTCACCCAGTACGAAGCGAACCTCACCTACTCAGGCGAGTCGGGCGGCCTCAACGAGTCGATGTCCGACGTGTTCGGGGCGATGGTCGAACGCTACGCCGAAGGTTCGTCCGCGAACGTCTGGAAGATCGGCGAGGAGACTTGGACCCCCTCCACCGCGGGCGACGCGCTCCGCTACATGAACGACCCCGCCGCGGATGGCGCGAGCCAGGACTACTACTCCAGCACCACCGCCTCGGTGGACGTGCACTACTCCTCGGGCATCGGGAACCTCGCGTTCTACCTGCTCAGCGAAGGCGGCACCCACCCCCGGGCCAAGTCCACCACGGTCGTCACCGGCATCGGCGCGGATGAAGCGTCGGCGATCTGGTACCTCGCGCTCTCGTCCTACATGACCTCGAGCACCGACTACGCGGGCGCCCGCACCGCCACGCTCTCGGCCGCCTCCGCGCTCTACGGCGCCACCAGCACCGAATACACCCAGGTCGGCAACGCCTGGACCGCGGTGGGCGTGACCGGGAGCAGCGGCGGCGGCGGCGGCACCTGCTCGTCCACCACCTACACCGGCTCGATCACCAAGAAGGGCGCTACGGCGTACGCGCCGTCGAGCGCGGGCACCGCCGTCACCGTCGCCGC
The DNA here is from genome assembly GCA_903921785.1 of uncultured Pseudomonadota bacterium. Lineage (GTDB taxonomy): Bacteria > Myxococcota_A > UBA796 > UBA796 > SXON01 > SXON01. The sequence continues at coordinate 1,129 of CAIXRH010000279.1, read as the reverse complement.
GCAGACCGTGGCACTCACCGGCGCCGGCTCCAACTTCGACCTGTACCTGGACAAGAAGGGATCAAGCTGGTCCACGGTGACCAGCTCCACCGGGTCCAGCTCCACGGAGTCGATCACCTACGGCGGCACCGCCGGCACCTACCGGGTGCGGGTGGTCTCCAAGAGCGGCACCGGCGCCTACACCGTGACGTGGTGTAAGTGAGGTAGCGCCGACGCCGGTCCTGGCTCGCGAGGGTTGAGGAGGACTGGGAGGGGGAACCACCCCTTCTCGGTTCAGGCCGCTTCGACCTCGGCCTGAAGCGCGGACCAGGCCTTGTCCACCCGGGCGCGGGCGGCGTCCCAGGCGTCGCCCGAGGTGCCGTCCAGGGTGCCATATTCGTGGGAGAAGTCGACGCGGTGGGTTCGGATGCTCTCAAGGCGCCCGAGCCGCGCCTTGCGATCGGCGCCATTGGCCTTGAGTGCGCGGGCTTCGAGGCCGGCGATCTTCTCGTCGAGCCCCACGAGGCTGGTGGTGATCTCGTGGCGGTAGGCCTCCTGCGTGGTGCGCATCGTCGCATCCGCGGTGGCGACCTTCACGTCGGCCGCGGCCTGCGCATCCCGGCTCTGCTGGTCCGCCACGGACCTCGCGGTGGCGATGCGTTGGTCGGCTTCATGCTGAGCCAACCGTGAGGTCTCCGCGACGTCCGGCGACTGGTTGCACGCGCCGACGAAGAGGAGGAGAGTGCCGATGAGCATGGGGATTCCCGAGTGGGGGGTTGGTGACGCCGATTGGCGGCACCCCACCCAGATACACACGCCCAATGGAGAAGCCCGGCAATCTTCACATATCTTCTTGCCTTCCCCAGGAACGGGCCCCCCGTGCATAGAATCTCCCCATGCAGACCTCCCCCGCCACCGTGGGCCGGATTCAGTCCCTCGCGCGCGACACCCTCGAGCTCACGCTCTGGCCCGACGTCGCGCTGCGCTTCCTGGCCGGCCAGTTCGTGATGGGCGCGATCCCTGCAAGCCGGAGGGGATCTGGGGGTAGCGAAGAATGGAGGTCCGCCGATCGCAGTTTGGGAGGGGGTTGCGCGGCGTTTGCAGGTGTGATCTGCTCTGGGGATGGACGAGCTCGCGAGCAAGTTGGATG
>CAIXRH010000278.1 GCA_903921785.1 uncultured Pseudomonadota bacterium | reverse complement strand
TTCCGGCCCTTCCCGTCCGCGAGGCGCCCCCGTGCTTCGCTCCTCGCTTTCGCCGCGAGTTGTCCCCCCTTGCTCGCGCCGATGCGCGCTTTCCCTCCCGCTTCGAGCATCTCCCGCTCAGCGGCGAAGGCCGGCGCCAGGGACGGGGGAGGCGCGGCGGGCGATTTCAGATCGAGCATCGGGGCGTCTCGGGTTCGGGGTTCAGGCTCAGCCCCCGGCGCGCCCGCAGGGCAGCGGCGGCGGGGGCGTAAGAGTACCTCTAAGAGGGCGTTTATGGTTCAAATAGATACCTATGTACCTATGTTTTTATACCGCTCAGGGCGGAGATCCCCCCCGAAAAGTAGGCACCCGGGCGGAGATCCCCCCCGAAAAGTAGGCACTCAGCCGGCGGCCAGCCGCGCGAGCGCGGTAGCCACCTTCGGCCCCAATGCGGCTTCTGGCTTGTTTTCCGCGTTGTCCACCGCGCCCGGAGATAGTCCCAGGCGCCCCGCGGCCTCCCGGCGCGACCATCCCCGCGCCTCACGCCACGCCCGCAGCTCGGCACCGTTGCGGGGGATGTCCACCACGGGTCGTTCCGTGGCGGCGAGCTGGCGAACCGTGCGATCCCCGATCCACGCGGCCGGCGAGAGGCAGCACACCCCGGCCAGCGTCCAGGCCTCGCCGTCCCACGAGATCGGCGACAGCATCCCGATCCGCTCCAGCTCGGCGAGCTCGCGCCGCAGCTTGCTCCATGCCTCAGCCGCGCGGCGGTCCATGTACGGGATCCCGGCCAGGTCCAGCAGCTTGCGGCCCGTCAGGCGCGTAGTGCCGCGGCCGTCGCCGGCGTCCCACCGGAAGCGCACCGCGAGGAGCATCCCCAGGGCGTGGGCGTAGCCGTGTCGAACGTGGTCAATCTGCGCGAGCTCCACCGGGACCGGCCACCAGTTCGTACCGAGCTCGCCGGTTTTGTGGTCCCTCACGCCGTCGTACAGCAGATCGTTGATCCGCAGCTCCATCCCTTCGAGTCGCCACGCGCTCCCCGCGATCCGCTCGAATCGGTCGCCCACCAGTAGCAGCGGCGCGCGGTGTCGGGCGACGTTCGCGGCGTCGTACACCACCAGTTCCATGCGCGTCAGTAGCTCCACCTCAGCGGCGACGTTGGCGCGTACAGCAGGATCATCGCGGCTATTCTTGCCGTATCCCATCGCGGCCAGGTGCTCGTCTAACGTCCAGCGTACCCACCCCCGGCGCCCCCCCTCCACCGACAAAAGGCGTTGCATCGCGCACCAGTTCCGCAGCCCCATCGCACCGCGGATCGCGCGGATCGCGCGAATCGCGCCTTCGGACAATCCCGCCAGTTCGTCCATCGGGAGCGTGAGCTGGACGGGGTGTCCGGGTAGCATCAGCTCCACCCGCCCCCCCGTGGTGGTGAGCTCGGCAGGTGCCGCGGCGTGGCGCTTCCCATCGCGCGGAATGTCCCTCCACCCGGTCAACAGCCCGTGGTGCGCTCGCCCCGCGTCGATCGCCACAGCGGGCCGGCGTCGTCCCTCGCGCACCTCGCGCTCAGCTTGGAACAGCAGCGCCAGCCCGCTTCCCGGGTACCTGTAGCCGGTCGGTGGAACGTAAAACGTTCCTTGCTCAGTGTTAGTTACGAGTTCATCGCCCGCTCCACTCCGTACCCGGTTCAGCCCCTCGCGCGCCCATTGGGCCACGTCCAGCGGAGCAACGTCACCCGGCCACCACCCATCCCCCGGGTCCCCCGCTGCCCCCAGCACCGCGCGTAGCGCGCTGCGCTCCAGCGGTAGGGCGGGCGGCCACCGGTTCACCACCGACGGGCGCGCCAGCACAGAAACACGTAGCTCAGGTGACACCAGTTCAGCGCAACGCATCACCTCTTCGGCGAGTTCCAGCACCAGCGCGTCCAGACCGTGCTCCACCACCACCACCGCCACCGCGGCCGATAGGGGGAGGGCCAGCCCGGGGGGCCATACATCGGGGTTTGCCGAGCAATAGGGTAGGCCGGCGGCTCGCGCGGCATCCCACTCGGCCAGTTGTCGGCGTCGGTGCGGCGCGTCCACCAGCTCGTTGACTCGTTCGTGGATCGGTCGAACATCGGGCCACACCAGCACCGTGTCCGGGGGTAGCCGGCGCACCTTGTCCACCACCGCGGCCAGCCGAGCCCGGAAGAGGTCGGCGAGGTCGGGCGCGGGCACCTCCAGCGCGTGCGTGCGTGGTGGCTTCACAGCTTGACCGTCTCGCCGCTACCCCTCGCCGCGGGCTCGGCGAAGCTGGTACCGTCAAAGCGCAGCTCAGCCCATCCGGTACACCCCCTCGCGCGCCCCGTGCGGCTCTTCGCCACCGCGAGCCAAACGGCTGGCGGCGGCGGGTTCGGGTTCAGCGTGTCCGGGGCTTTCCAGCTTCCCCGGCACAGCGCGATCACCCCATCGGCGGAGTATTCCACCTCGCCGCTTTCCTTCCCGGTCCCCAGGAACCGGCCAGGGTCGCCCGTCCCCAGGGCTTGCACAGCGCCACCGTCCACCTTTCCTTCGCCAGCGAAGAGCGGGTATGCGCTGCGCGCCGTCGCCGACAGCAGCAGCACCGATACCCCGTGCTTGCGGGCCTCCATTCGCCCCATGTAAGCAGCTTTCCCGATGCGCTCGCGCAGTTCCTCCCGCACGTCCGGCGGGCTCCCCACCAGTTGCAGGAAGTCAACGATCACCAGCGCGGGGCCGGTCGGGTGTCGGGCTCGAAGCCCAGCCACCAGGCCCGGCAGATCGGCATAGGACCATCCCCCCAGGGCTTCGCCGGTCACCAGGTAGAACGGGGCCGCGTCCAGCTTCCCGCGCACCTCAGCCCCCACGGGTCCGGCCACCGCGGCGAGGGCGGCACCGTCCCCCAGGTACAGATCGGACCACGGCACCTTGACCGGCGAGCCGTCGCCGTTGGCCGTCCGACCGTGCATCCCCAGCGCCGTCAGGCGGGCCACCACCCCGGCGCGATCGAGCTCCAGCCCGACGTACAGCACCGGCACCGGGTCAGGGTCGCGTGTGACCGCGTGGTATGCCACCTCGAACGCCCATTGACTCTTTCCAACGCCGGTACCGCCCACCAGCACGTAGCACCCCGCCCACAGCCCACCGCGCAGCTCGGTGGCTACCCGAGTCCACTTCGGCGGCAGCGGTACGGGGAGGTCCTGCCCATCGCGGCGGCGCTCGAAGAGGTCGAAAGCCTCACCAGCGAAGGCGCCTACCCGTAGCTCCTCCAGCTTCGCCGCTTCCTTCGCCCTCGCCTCAGCCTCGCGGCGGGCGGCCTCTTCGGCAGCGGGATCGGGCATCGGCGTACCTTGCTCGAAGGCGTCGGCGGGGTGCTCTTCGAGCTCGCCCCGCAGGTTCAGATCGGCGAGGTCGGGCGGCTTAGCGTTCGGCATTGTCCCTCCATGTTTCCGGGCGTACCCTTCGGCGCACTTTGCAGCGTCCAGCCAGCGAGGCGCTGATCGCATCGGCGTACTTGTTCCCGGCGGCGTCGGCATCGGTCGAAACGAGCACCCGCGCGTCGTCAGGGATGCGGGCGGCGAGCTCCGGCGTCCAGCTCCCGGCCACCACAGCGAGCGCGGCGAACGTCGTACCGTCGCGGAATCGCCCCGGTCGCGTGCTCGCGGCCCACAGGTCGATCTCCCCTTCGGCCACCTCCACCAGTCCATCCCAGGGCTTCCCGTTCGCCTCGCGGGCACCTCGAAGCAGCGCCAGCCCCCACGGGTCGGCGAGCACCAGGCCGGCGAGGCGGGCGCCGCGAGGGGCGAGGGCCTTTCGTTCGACCGGCAGCACCCGCCACCGCAGCCGCGGCGGATCGGCGTC
>CAIXRH010000277.1 GCA_903921785.1 uncultured Pseudomonadota bacterium | reverse complement strand
GGGGAGCGTGGGCATGATCGACCCTGATCACCCGGTGGAGACCGACGATTGTCAGACGGATGTCAGGCGCTCGACAGACGATTGTCAAACCTCAAAGGTCGCGAATTCCAAGGCCCGAGCGCCAGACCCGAGGAATGGGGGCCCGGACGCCCTCGCCGCGGCGTAGCGGGACATCACTGCGGGTCACGTGTAAGAACTTCAAGGGCAAAGGAGCACGCCGACGGGGCGTTGTGTGGGGCGCGACATAGGTACGGCGTGCTCTTTTGCCGAGTTGGACGAAGCCGCTCACCCAGGCGGTGCGCTATGGGGAGAAAGGCTCTGCTGCCGGCCCCGGGGGGCGCCCGACGGACGGCCTGGGGGCCTCGCGCGTCGTGAGCGCGTCGCGGGGTGGCGCCCTCCGGTTCGGATCGGTGCGACCGGGACCCGTCGGCGCGAGGCTGCGCCCGTGGGCCAGGAGCCGTGCTGTGAAGCGATGATGGCGGAGCGCGCGGGAGATCATGGGGAGGGCCGGGGCGGACCGCGCGCGGAGGCCGGGAGCGGCTCTCGACAGAGGCGCTCGGAGCCGCACAGCGGGCAGCGTGGCGTCGGGAGGGGAAGCGCCACTGGGTCCGGGGGCACGTCGCTGGCGATCGGGGACTCGGGGCGTCGGCTGGCGCCGAGGGCGTCGAGCGACGCGCGCGCGGCGACGAGCCGGGTGTTGACGTTGGCCGGAGCGAGCAGGCCGTAGTGGCGGATCTTCCGGAACTGCCGGGGAAGCACGTGGAGGAGCAGGCGGCGGATGAACTCGTGGGGCGCCATCGTGGCGGAGCGGTCCCCGCGGGTCTTGATCACGACGCGGTCCGCGTCGGCGGCGCGAATCCGGGCGTCGGAGATGGCGACACGGTGGGTGTAGCGGGAGAGGTAGGCGAGCACCTGTTTGGGTCCGCCGAAGGGGCGTTTCGCGAAGACGACCCAGTCGGCCTTGTACAGCGCGGCGCGCGTGGCGGCAAAGGCGGTGGGGTGCGCGAGCGCGGCGGAGGTGCCGGCGAAGTGGAGGTCGCCGGCTTTGTAGGCGGCCACGAGCGCAGCCATGAACTTGCCCCGGAACAGCGCGCCCACGACCTTCACCGGAAACAGAAACGCGTCGGGGCAGGGCACCCAGGTCTGGTCGTCCAGGCTCAACCCGCCGCCGGTGACCACGCAGTGCAGGTGCGGGTGCAGGCCCAGCTCCCGGGTCCAGGTGTGCAGCACGGCGGTGACGCCCAGGCGCGCCTTGAGCCGGGTGGCGGCCAGCTCCAGCAGCGTCGCGGAGGCGGCCTCGAAGAGCAGGTCGTAGACGAACCGTGGATTGGCGAGGGCGATCGCCCGAAGCGGGGCGGGGAGCGTGAACACCACGTGGAAGTAGGGGGTGGGCAGCACCCGCTCGATGCGCCCGGCGAGCCAGGCCGTCGCCTGGCTGCCCTGGCACGTCGGGCAGTGCCGGTCGCGGCAGGAGTTGTAGGCGGGCGTGGCGCCGCCGCAGTCCTGGCAGACCTCGAGGTGGCCCCCGAGCGCGGCGGTACGGCAGGCGAGCGCGGCACGCAGGGCCTTGGCCTGCGCCGGGGTGACGTCGTGGTCGCGGAGGTAGGCGGGACCGTGGCGACGGAGAATCTCCGCCACCACGGCGCGACGCTCCGCCGGGACCGGCCGGGAGGCCGGGTCGGCGTGGGCGAGCACGGACTACAGCCGAGGCAGCGTCGCGAGCGGGCTCGGGGTGGCGCGGATGCGATCGGTCTGCACGTGGGCGTACCGCGCGGTCATCGTGAGGTTCGCGTGGCCGAGCAGATGCTGGATGGTGATCGGGTCGACCCCGCTCTCCAGCAGGTGGGTGGCGAAGGAGTGGCGTAGCGAATGCAGACTCGCCGGTCGACCGAGCTTCGCGCGGAGGGCGGCGGCACGAAACGCCTCGGACGCGGCTCGGGCGTCGGGAGGATGACCGGCCCAGCGTCCGTCGCGTTGGCGCTCGGGAAACAGCCATGGGCCCGGGAGCCGCTGGCGCACCCAGTGCGCCCGCAGGAGGGCGAGCAGCGCCGGGTCGAGCATCACCGTGCGCCCGACGCCGCCCTTGCCGCAGCGAACGCGCACGAGGCCGGCGGACGCATCGATGTCCCCCGTGCACAGGTTCAGGACCTCAAACCTGCGCAAGCCCGTGGCGTAGGCGGTCACCAGGAAGGTGTGCCAGAAGGGCGAGCGCACCGCCCCCAGCACGCGCGCGACCTCGTCGCGGGTGAGCACCGGGGCGCGATCCCTGCAAGCCGGAGGGGATCTGGGGGTAGCGAAGAATGGAGGTCCGCCGATCGCAGTTTGGGAGGGGGTTGCGCGGCGTTTGCAGGTGTGATCTGCTCTGGGGATGGACGAGCTCGCGAGCAAGTTGGATG